>JAKPBN010000483.1 GCA_029778945.1 Spirochaetota bacterium | reverse complement strand
ACATCACCTGCGATGTCTGCCATGGGCACCGCTTCAACTCCGAGACCCTGGATGTGCGCTACAAGGGCAAGAACATCGCCGACGTCCTCGACATGACGATAGAGGAGGCGGCGGTCTTCTTCGAGCACATACCCAAGATCGCCCATCGCATGCGCACCCTCCTCTCGGTGGGCCTAGGCTATGTCACCCTGGGCCAGTCGGCCCTCACCCTATCCGGCGGGGAGGCCCAGCGGGTCAAGCTGGCCTTTGAGCTGGCCAGGCCCTCCACGGGCAAGACCCTCTATTTCCTGGACGAGCCCACCACGGGCCTCCACTTCGCCGATGTGAAGCAGCTCATGGAGGTCATCCAGCGCCTCGTGGACACGGGCAACTCCGTCGTGATGATCGAGCACAACCTGGACGTGATCAAGCAGGCTGACTGGATCATCGACCTTGGCCCCGAGGGGGGCACGAGGGGCGGCCAGATAGTGGCCCAGGGCCTGCCCGAGGATGTGGTCAAGGTCAAGGCCTCCTACACAGGGAAGTACCTCAAGGACTACCTGAAGGCCTAACTTTACTTGTCCCGGTGGGGGAGGGTATGATGCGGCCATGCCGGTCTCGCCTCCCCGGGGCATCCGCCTGGTCGCCCTCCTCTGCCTAGCCTGCCTTTCAGGCTCCCTCGGGCTTGCCCAGGACCTGGCCCCCCAGGCCGTGGACCTAGTCCCGGTAGAGGCATCGGAGGAGACTGTCGCCGATGGCGACCTGGTGACCTCGACCCTCGCCCTCGACATAGCCACGGCCTCCTTCTACGAGCTTGCGGCCTGGGCCGGGAGCCTGGGCCTCGCCCAGACCGGAAGCATCGCGGAGCTAAGGCAGAGGCTATATGCCCACTATGGGGTCGAGGCCCCCGGCGTGGACTCCTCGGGCCTGCGGATCACCATCGAAAGGGCAGGCTCGGCGGAGTATTTCCGGCTGGACTACCTCTCGGACTCCATCGTGCGGATCTCCGGCGGGGTTGTCCTCAGCCTCAAGGACGACAAGAGCTCGGAGACCCATCGCCTCGAGGCGGACGAAGTCCTCTACGATCGGTCGCGCAATTCCGTGACCGCCAAGGGCAGGGTCCACTACAGAAGGGAAAAAGAGGGCAATGTCGACGAATTCACCGGCCAGACCCTCACGGCCAACCTCGACGACTGGTCGGGCGTCTTCCTCGACGGGGTGATGCGGAGGTCCACCGCCACGGCCTCGGCGGCGGCCTCGGCGGTGGCGGCGACGACTTCCACTGCCGCCTCCCCGGCGCCCGTGGCCAGGGCCTTCAGCTTCGAGGCGGACACCATGCTCCGGAGGAGCGGCAATGTGATCCTCCTCCAGAATGGCGTGGTGAGCGCCTGCGATGAGGAGCACCCCCACTATTCCGTGCGGGCCAAGCGGCTCTGGCTCCTGGACTCCAATGAATGGGCCGTCTCCGACGCGGTCCTCTCGATCGGCGAGGTGCCCGTGCTATGGCTGCCCTTCTTCTTCTATCCCGGCGAGGAGATTGTCTTCCATCCCTCCCTGGGCTATCGCGACCGGGAGGGGCGCTTTGTCCAGACGACGACCTATCTGATAGGCGCCAAGGCCGCCAAGAAGGACTCGAGCATCCTCTCCTTTGCCCAGACCCAGGACAGCCGCCCCAAGGAGCTCAAGGGGCTCTTCCTCCGGTCCGTGGAGGATCCGGGGAAAAAGGCCGAGGACAAGGGCGGGGCAAGCCTCAAGGTCCTCGCGGACGTCTACTCGAGCCTGGGGGCCTATCTTGGCCTCGTGGCCAGCCTGCCCAAGCTCGGACCCCTCAAGAACCTCAAGCTGGACCTGGGCCTCGGCCTGTCCCGGTCCATCTTCACGACCAGCTCAGGCTATTCCCCCCTGGCGGCCCCGGGGAATTGGGCCAGTGTCTGGAACAGCACTCGGCTTTTCTCGGTCAGCCTGCCCTTTCGCTATGGCCTCGACCTGTCCACCACCCTCCAGCTCGGCGATTTTAGCGCCAGCCTCGCCCTTCCCATCTACTCGGACATGTACTACGACGGGGATTTCCGGGACCGGAGCGAGGACATGGACTGGATTGGCCTTTCCTCGGCCTCCACGGCGTCGACGGCCACCGCGACAACGACGACGAGGTCGTCCTTTACGCAGAAGATCGACCTTTCCTGGTCAGCCAAGCCCAAAGCCCTTTCTCCCTGGCTGTCCAGCATCCAGGTTACCAGGCTGTCCACCTCCCTGGCCTGGCTATCCAAGAAGAACGCCAAGCTCCTGGCCGAGGAGGGAGCGAGCCTATTCAATGTGGATCCTGCGCGGTATTTCTTTTACCCGAGCATCCTGCGGCCTATCGACCTTGCGCTGACCCTCAAGGGTAGCCTCATAGGAAGGCCCAGCCTGGCCCAGGAAGGGGAGGGGAGCAAGGCAGGGAAACCAGGCCCGGCCGGCGAGGAAGGCCTCCAGCTCCGATCTCCCTGGGCTTCCGAGAGCCAGGGCCAGGAGGCCAAGGCCGAGGGGGCCGGGGCCCCGGGCAAGGGCGAATTCCTGGCCCCCGCCCGCCTGCCTTCCTTCCCGGCGACCACGGCATCCCCGGGGGGACTTAGCCTCGACTGGAGCCTCTCCCCTTCCTATTTCATCGAGGACCGCTTCCTGAGCGACAACTGGGCCGGCCTCGACGATGTCAAGCTAAGCGACCTCCTCTACAGTCTCCAGTCCTGGAGCGTGGCCTCGACCCTGGATGCGGCCTATAGCCTCCCCGGAGGCGGACTGACGGCCAGCCTGGGCCTGGGCTTTACCACCCAGGACCAGGGGCGGGACGCCAGCTCGGACCCGGATTTCGCGACGCTAATCGCCTCCTACCGCCTCACGGACTACAAGTACAAGCTCACCAAGCTGAGCTCGGGCTTCCATCTCCAGGCTAGGCCCTTTGCCGACATCTGGGCCCTCGCGCCTTCCACCCTGAGCTACAACCTGGAGGGCATCCTCTACCGCTACTCCTGTTCGGCCCTCGACGGCAGCGACAAGCCCATCTATACCGTCCTCACCCCGGGCTGGGACAAGGATACGGTCACCACAAGCTCTGCCGCCATGAATCTAGGGCTGCGGACGGGCGGCTCGACCCAGACCCTGGGCCTTTCCATGTCCCTTCCCCCCCTCTCGGAGTCCTACAGCGCGGCCCTCAACCTCGAGGCCGGCTCCGGGGATTGGGGCCTGGGCCTCGCGGTCAGGACCAGGGCCTACAGGGCCTCCAGCGGCCTGGACTTCTCCTGGGACCCCATCACCTCGACCTTCACCGGAAAGGCCCCCCTGGGCATAAAGTTGAGCGATACCCTTGTCTGGGACTCGGGGAACTCCCGCCCCAAGACCAACACCACCTCCCTCGCCTGGGGAGGCCTGAGCGCCAGCCTCACCGCGGGGAGGAGCCTCGTCTATACCCCCGTGGCCGGATCGGGCTGGACGGCCACGGGCTCGGAGACCTTCCAGGTGACGGACTTCACGGCAGCCTTCAAGGACAGCTGGAAGACCCCCGACGGGCTTCCCTTCGGGGCCGCCCTCAGCCTCGACTCGTCCTACAGCCAGAGCCTCCTGCGCTTCTCCGAATCCACCATCTCCTTTGGCCTCACCCTCAGCCTCAAGCTGTCCTCCTTCCTGGACCTGAGCTTCTCCTCGGTCTCCCAGAACCGCTCGGCCTGGCGCTACTGGCCCTGGCTCTTTCCAGCGGTCTCCACGATAGGCGACCCCAATGACTATTTCCGGAACCCCCTGGAGGACATCGCCAACTCCTTCGCCTTCGGCAGCGCCTCCCTGCGGGAGGCCAGCCTCTTCAAGCTCAAGAGCCTTTCGGTGAGGCTGAACCATGACCTCCACGACTGGGACCTGAGCTTCGAGCTGACCACGACGCCGACCCTCGACTCCACCGCCAAGGCCTATTATCTCCTCACGACCTTCAGCCTCCTGCTCAAGTGGAGGGACATGCCGGAGATCAAGTCGAGCCTGGGCAAGGACGCCTCGGGCTACAGCTTCTAGGGCCCGGCCGTGGGCACGTTGATTTTTTCCACGGCCCCATGTAGAGTGGTTTACCATAAGAGGGAGCCTTGGACGGAACAATAGGTATTGCGCTCGAGGAGACTTCCCTGCTGGCTGACCTGTGTGGGGTCAACGACCACAATCTGCGGGTCCTGGAGGGCATCTTCAGGCGCAGGGTCTTCTGCAGGGGCAACGAGCTCTTTCTCGAGACCGATGATGAGGACACGGGCAGGCTGTTCACGGCCCTCGTGGAAGGCATAGTCGAGTCCCTGGGGGAGGGCATGCCCATGGGCCCCGAGCTCATCATAGCCATCCATGCCAGCCTGACCCCCGAGGGGGCCTCCTGCAAGGATAGCGGCGAGGGCTTCCTTGACTCCTGCCTCCAGATCCCCGGGGGGATCGGCAAGGTCTTTCCTCGCTCCCGGGCCCAGGCCCTCTACCTCAAGGGCCTTTCCACCCATGAGCTCACCCTGGCCGTCGGTCCGGCCGGAACGGGCAAGACCTATCTCGCTGTGGCCTGGGCCCTGCGGGAACTCCTTACCAAGGCCAAGCGCAAGCTCATCCTGACCCGCCCGGTCGTCGAGGCCGGGGAAAGCCTCGGCTTCCTCCCGGGAGACCTGGCCCAGAAGATAAGCCCCTACCTCCGTCCGCTGTATGACGCGATGGAGGCCCTCATACCCTATGAGGCCATACGGCGCCTCGAAGAGAGCCGGGCGATCGAGATCGCCCCCCTCGCCTATATGCGGGGACGCAGCCTCGCAAACTGCGTGGTCATCCTCGACGAGGCCCAGAACACGACAAAGGAACAGATGAAGATGTTTCTCACCAGGATCGGCGACAACACCCAGGCCGTGGTGACCGGGGATGTCACCCAGATCGACCTGCCACGCAAGTCCGAGTCGGGCCTTGTCCACGCCCTGGGCGTCCTGGCCCCGGTGGAGGACATATTCGTCTGCCGCCTGGACGCGCGGGATGTCGTCCGCAGCCAGCTTGTCCGTCGGATCATAGCGGCCTATGAAGCAGAGTAAGGTCTCCCGCCTCAGGCTGGCCCTCCTCTCCCGGACCGGGGATCCGGTCTCCGCCGCGATCCTCGGGCTGGCCTTCCTCCTGGGCCTTGTCCTCCTGCTTTTCCTGGGCCCCGGGGCGGCCGTGACCGTGGGCATGGCCTCGGGCATCGAGGTGGGCAAGGTCTCGGACCGCGATATCATAGCCGACCGGGATATCCGCTATGTGGATGGCCCGGCCACTGCCCTCCGGATGGAGGCCGAGGAGAGGCTCGTCCTCCCGGTCTTCCTGGTCGACGAGAAAGTCGGAAGGGCTTCCCTCGAGCGCTTCCGGGCCTACCAGGACCTCCTCCTCTCCCTGTCCTCCCGGGCCCTCGCCCCGGAAAGCCTCTATCTCCAGGTCCAGAGCGCCTTCCCCGGGGTCCTGGCCAAGAAGGATGTCCTGGGCCTTGTAGGCTTTCCCCTGCGGGCCCAGGCCTTCTCCAACGCCGACGCGGTGCTGCGGAGAATCTTCGAGGCCGGAATCGCCGCCCTGCCTGACTCGGGCCTCGAGCGCTATAACCCCGACTATGTGGAGATCCGGCGGCCTGAGTCGGGCAGGATCGAGGGCGAGGACATTCCAAGCCGCCAGCTCATAACCCTGGACAGGCTCGATGCGACTCTCGAGGCCGAGCTCCAGGCCCGGCGCCTTTCCCCTGCCCTGGCCGCCCAGGTGGCAGTCCTTGTCAAGGGCTTTATCCAGCCCAACACCTTCTTCGATGCCGAGCAGAGCCGTTCCCGGATGGAGATCGTCAGGCTCAAGGTCGATCCGGTGGTCAAGACCATTCCCCGGGGCGACCACCTCGTGCGCAAGGGCTTTGTGGTCTCCGAGTCTGACTATGCCCGCCTCCAGGCGGCGGCGACGGCGAATGCCCACGCCGACTGGGGCCGGCTCCTCGGAGACGTCGGCCTTTTCCTCCTCCTTGCGGTATTTGCCCTCCTTGTCCTTGGCCCGGAAATCTCCGGGGCTAGGCTTCCCCGGAGCGAGCTGGCCCTGGCCAGCGGGGTGGGCCTGCTCTTCTTTGGAGCGGCGACGGCCATAGTGCGCTTTGGCGGCCTAGAATCGAGCATCTATGCGGCCATCCTCCTGCCCACGGCCCTCATCACCCTCGTCCTCGCCGTCCTCGTCGGCCAGCGCTTTGCCCTCCTCTACGGCTTTGTCCTCGCATGCCTCGTCCTCCTGGCCACGGGCCTCGACGCCTCGGCCTTTGCCCTGACCCTCATCTGCGCCGAGGCCGGGGCCTTTGTGGTCCGCAAGGCCAATTCGCGGATCGACCTTGTCAGGGCCGGCGCGGCCCTGGCCGTCGTGGAGGGCCTGGCCGCGGCTATCCTCTCCGCCCCAGGGGCCAAGAGCCTCCTCCTCGTTCTCGGCCCGGCGGCCTGGGGCTCGGTCAACGGCTTTCTCTGCGGAGTCCTCTCCCTGGCCCTGATCCCCATCCTCGAGCAGGCCCTCAACGCCCCCACGAGATTCCGCCTCATGGAGCTCTCGGACCTCAATGCGCCCATCCTCAAGCGCCTCCTCACGGTAGCCCCCGGGACCTACAGCCATTCGGTCACGGTCGCCCACCTCGCGGAGTCGGCCTGCAGGGAGATAGGGGCCGACCCCCTCCTCGCCCGGGTAGGGGCCTATTACCACGACATCGGCAAGATCGAGCAGCCCGAGTATTTCGTGGAAAACCAGACCGGATACAACAAGCACGATGACATCAATCCCCGGCTATCGGTGACCGTGATCCGGAGCCATGTCAAGCTCGGCGTGGAGAAGGCCAGGGCCCTGGGCCTCCCCGAGGCCATCGTCGCCGTGGTCGGCGAGCACCACGGCAACTCGAGGATCCATTACTTCTACAACCAGGCCTTGAAGGATGACCCCGAGGCCAAGGCCGAGGACTTCTCCTACCCCGGCCAGACCCCGGGCAGCCGGGAGGCCGCCGTGGTGATGCTCGCGGACACTGTCGAGGCGGCCACCAGGACCCTTAAGCGGCCCACCCTTGGCCGCCTCGAGGAGTTCATCAAGGAGCTCGTCATGGAGAAGGTGCGCCAGGGCCAGCTCGACCGTTGTGAGCTGACCTTCCATGACCTCGAGGTCATCCAGGACTCCTTTGCCCGGATCCTCGCGGGGCATTTCCATTCCAGGATCGAGTATCCCAAAATGAGGGGAGAGGCGCGATGAACGACGTCGAGATCACCGCCGAGGGCATCACCTCTCCGGAATGGCTCCCCAGGGCGGAGGCCTTTTGCCTCCGGGTCCTCGAGACCCTCGGTGTCGACCACTGGGACCTTTCCCTCCTCGTCTGCGACGACAGCATGATCCGGGGCCTCAACCGGCAGTACCGGGACAAGGATGAGGCGACCGATGTCCTCTCCTTCAGCCAGGGGGACAGCTATCGGAGCCCCGAGGGGGAGGAGCGCTTTCTCGCTGGCGACATTGTCATCTCCCTCGGAGGCCTGGCCCGCAACGCCGCGGACTTCCAGGTGGCCGAGGACGAGGAGCTTCGCCGCCTCATCATCCATGGCATCCTCCACCTCTCCGGCCTCGACCATGAGGGCAACGAGGCCTCGGAACCCATGCTCCAGAGGCAGGAGGAGATCCTTGCCCTCCTGGGGAAGGAGGGCATCCTATGAAGCCCAGGCTCCTTGCCAGGATTGCCCGCCTAGCGGGGCGGAAGGATCCGGAGCCCCCCCCTGAGGGCGACCGTCGGGAGGATGTCGAGGAGGCCCTCGCGGAGAGGCGGGAGATGATCAAGGCCGTCCAGGGTCTTGGCGAGACCATCGTGAAGGAAGTCATGGTCCCCCGCATAGACGCCCTCTTCCTGCCCCTCGACATAGGCAGGGCCGAGCTCCTAGGCCTCGTGGCGGCCTGCGGCCACTCCCGCATACCCGTCTACCGCCGGAGCGTGGACGAGGTCGTGGGCATCCTCTACGCCAAGGACCTGCTGCGGGCCCTCGTCAAGGGCGAGGACTTTACCCTTGCCGATCTTGTGCGCAAGCCCTTCTTCGTCCCCGAGACCAAGCGCATCGATTCCCTCCTAAGGGAGATGAAGCGCCGCCGGGTCCATATCGCGGTGGCCGTGGACGAGTATGGCGGGGTCTCGGGCATCGTCTTCCTTGAGGACATCATCGAGGAGATCGTCGGCGAGATCGACGACGAGTTCGACGTGGTGCGGGAGGACGTGATACTCCTCGCGGACGGCCTTTGGCTCTGCGACGCGATGGCTGACCTGGACGAGATCAACGAGGCGATCGGGGCCAATCTTCCCGCCGACGACTTTGAGACCCTGGGCGGCTATCTCTTTGACCTCTTTGGGCGCATCCCGGCCCGGTCCGAGAGCGTCAAGGCCTCAGGCCAGGAGTTCACGGTCCAGGACATGAATGGGAATCGCATAACCTCTGTGAAGATACGGGCCTTGCCGGCTGAGGAGGAGACATCCCCATGAGGAAGCAGCTCTTTCCGTCCAGGGCCGGGCTTGGCCTTGCCTTGGTCCTGGCCCTTGCCCTCCTGCCCTGCCTTGGCCTGGGCGCGGCCGAGCAGGCCGACCCCAGGGAGCTTGTCCAGAAGGGGGACCTGGCCAAGGTCTCCGAGGACTGGTACGGGGCCATCGAGGCCTACCTCTCGGCCCTGAGCCGCAATCCCTCCTATGCCCAGGCCCTCGCGGGCCTGGCCGAGTGC
>JAKPBN010000473.1 GCA_029778945.1 Spirochaetota bacterium | reverse complement strand
TGTCGCCCTCTCCGGGGGGGTGGACTCGGCCATAGTCGCCGTCCTGGCGGCCCGGGCCCTGGGTCCGGACAAGGTCACCTGCATAGCCATGCCAAGCCGCTTTTCCAGCGCCGGCTCCATCGACGACTCGGTGGAGCTCTGCAAGCGGGTGGGCATTCGCCTGGAGACCCTGGCCATCGAAGATCCCTTCTCGGCCTACCTCCACCTTCTGGCGCCTTCCTTCGCGGGCCTTCCCACGGGCCTGGCCGAGGAAAACCTCCAGGCCCGGATCCGGGGCACCCTCATCATGGCCTGGTCCAACAAGTTTGGCTCCCTCGTCCTGACCACGGGCAACAAGAGCGAGCTGGCCGCGGGCTCTTGCACCCTCTACGGGGACATGTGCGGGGCCCTCGACCCCATCGGGGACCTCTTCAAGACCGAGGTCTATGCCCTCTGCCGCTCGATCAACGACCGGGCCGAGGCCGCGGGCCAGCTGGCCCCCATCCCCGAGGCCATCCTGACCAAGGCCCCCAGCGCCGAGCTCAGGCCCAACCAGACCGACCAGGATTCCCTGCCCCCCTATGATATCCTGGACGCCATCCTGGAGCGCTATATCGTCCGGAATCTCTCCGCCTCGGAGATCATCGCCGAGGGCTTTGACCCCGCCCTGGTGGAGCGTATCATCACCCTCGTGGCCAGGACCGAGTACAAGCGCCGCCAGGCCGCCCCGGTGATAAAGGTTTCCCCCCGGGCCTTTGGCACCGGGCGCCGCATCCCCATCGCCCGGAGTGTCCATGAGGCTTCCCGGGAGCGGCCCCGCTAGGGCCCTGTTGGGTTTTTTGCGCAATCCGCTGTATACTTGTGCTTTAGGCGGAAAAGCAAAAATGACATTCCGGCTCGTGTGGGTACTGCCCCTCGTCCTTGTTGCGGCCCTTTTCTCGGGCTGTGACGCATCCTCGAAGCTTTTTTCGGAAGCCGAGAGGAGGAGCATCTATACCCTGAGCCTCGAGTCCGAGGGAACCCGCCTTGCCTCCTCCTCGGTTGTCCAGGCCGGGGCGGCCATCACGGTTTCCCTTTCCCGGATGAGCGGGACCACCGTCCCGGAGTCCCTCGAGCTATCCCTCCTCGACTCCTCCGGGGCCTCTGTCGCCAGCCTGCGCTACTCCACCCCCAAGGACGCCAAGGCCCCCGCCCGGGCCGTGGCCGTGGCCGACCTCTCGGCCAGCCTCCCGACCTTTGCTCTTCCGGAAAGCCTCCCGCCCGGGGTCTATAGCCTGGTCACCAGCCTGCGGGACTCCGCCGGCACCCTCCTCCAGGAGGGAGAGACCGTCCTTTTTGTGGGCGAAAATGGCCTGGGTCTTGGCTCCCTATCCCTCTACCCGCCCACCGCGGCCCCCAACTCCGCGGTCCTCCTCTCCGTGGCGGTCAAGGCCGAGGCCGAGGCGGCTTCCCCTGATGCCTGGCTGGCCTGGAGCGCCGACGGCCGGGTCTTCGCCGAGGGCCGCCTGGGGGATGGCTTGGACAAGGCTGTCTGGACAGCCCCGGCCCGGGATGGGGCCTATGTCCTGGATGTGGATCTCTATCCGGCCAGGCCCGCGACCAAGCTGGCCCGGACCCCCTCGCCCTGGCATCAGGAGATCAAGGGCATGGTTTCTTCGGATGCCGCCCTGCCCGGGGATGAATACTCCTCTGTGGACAATCTGGCCATCCACCTGGCCTTTGCCTCGGATCTCTCGGATTCGGGCACCCGGGCCCAGGCCGCCAAGCCCAGCGTGACGGGCAAGCCCAGCCTGGAGTCCTATCCTGGAGGCTTTGGCTATCGCCTGGGGCCCGAAGCCCGCCTTGTCCTCCCCGGGGCCTCCCCCCCTCAGACAAGCCGGCTCCTGGGTCCCACGACCCTCCTCTGGCGCATCTATGCCTCGGAGAAGGACGGGCTGATCTATCGCCTAGCCAATGAATCCGGGGCCGACCTCCTCGTGGTGGGCCTTGAGGCCGGCCAGCCCTATGTGGAAACCCTGGACCAGGCCGGGAGGCACCGGTCCTCCGGAAGCCTCCGCTTTGTCGGGGGCCTCCTCAACCTCGCCCTGGACATCAGTCCAGAGAATGGCCGCTATACTTTCCTCTGGAGCCTGGACGGCCAAGCCTCGGCCGCATCCTCCCTCCCGGCGGCCAACCTCCCCGCCCAGGTGTCCAGCATCCTGGGCGGCGCCGGATCCCTGCCCGGTGTCTGGGACGAGTTTGCCGCCTATGACTCGGCCAAGGGCCCTCCGGCCCTATTCTATGCCGCCGCCGCCCGGGCCTGGCGCAAGGACCTGATCCTGGCCGAGGGCTTTGAGGCCCAGGCCCTCCC
>JAKPBN010000298.1 GCA_029778945.1 Spirochaetota bacterium | reverse complement strand
GCCACTCAAAGTCCCTATAGTCCTGGGCCGCCAGGGAGTCATAGAGGCGAGGTAGGGTGTGGGCTCGGTTAAACGTAGCCGTGCAGACTGTGATCAGGGGACTCATGGACAACCTTGTATGGCTAAGCTTTTGTAGAGCGAGGCATAGGAAGCGGCGCAGGCCCCAATGGAATACTCCGCGGCCCTTGGCCGTCCTGCCTGGGAGAGCCTGGCATGGAGCCCAGGATCCCCGGCCAAGTCGAGCAGGGAGGTGGCCAGGGCCTTCTCATCCCCCGCAGGAAACACTAGGCCCGCTCCTTTGACAAGCTCGGCCAGGCCGGGAACGTCGCTAGCCAGCACGGGCAGGCCTGCGGCCATTGCCTCGATAGCCGCCAGGCCAAAGCCTTCCCAATGGGAGGATTGGACGTAGGCCTGGGCCCGCCCCAGCAGGCCGGGAATATCCCTCTGGGGACCCAGAAAGTCCACCCTGGAGCCCAGCCCCAGGCTTTCGCTTAGGAAGCGCAGCTTTCCCAGCTCCTCCCCGTCTCCCGCAAAGGCGCAGCGGAACCGGTCAGGCAGGAGGGCCAGGGCCCGCAGCACCGTGGCCTGGTCCTTTTGGGCATTGAAGCGGGCGGCCATGACAACTAGGAAGCCCCCTTCTCCTGTCCAGGCAGATGGCTGGCAGGAGGCAAAGCGCGAGAGCTCAACCCCGTTGGGTATGACCTTGATCGAGGGCCGCGGAGGTGGGAGCCTGGCTTCCAGGGCTTCCTGGACGGCGGGGCTTATCGCCGCCACGGCGTCGTATCTACGATAGAGCCAGCGCTCCACAGGCTGGAGGAAAGCGTAGTCCATCCTCCGGTTCAGGGTGTTGTGCTCCGTGAGGAGGTATGCAGCCTTAGGAGCGAGGGAGCGGGCGGCTGCGGACCAAAGGATAGCCGGATAGAGGTGGCCATGGACCACTGCAGGCTGGAATCGCCGAATCTCCCGGGCTATCTGCAGGACCAGAAAAGGGGACCTCGTTCCCTTTTTCCCCAGGAAACGGACCGACGCCCCAGCCTGCTCCAGGGCCTTGCTGTGGGCATCCCCCTCCTCGGAGAGCACCAGGATCCGGGACTCGATGCCCGCAGATGTGAAAGCGGGAATTAGGTCCACAAGGAGGCGCTCGGCCCCGCCGATCGGGAGGGAGTTGATAACCTGGAGAACCCTGAGCCTCGCCACCCTTGCCACCTCACCGCTTGAATGCCAGGGCATAGAGGCCCCGGAGCCACTTCCTGAGGGTCGCCGGGCTAGGCGGAGCCTTTAGGAGAAAGAGGGCCGCCCGTCCTCGCTGGCCATATAGAGCCAGGCTGGCGGCGTAGGCTTGGATAAAAAAGCGCCGGGCCTTCCGGGCCGACCTAGCCTTGGGCCCCCGAAGCCTACCCTCGGAGAGGGCCCGATCGATGGTAAGGCAGACCTCGGGATACACGGGGCCGCTCCGGGCGGAGAGGCTCCCCGGGACGCCCAGGTCATAGGCCGCCAGGACTTCGGGCACGTAGACAAAGG
>JAKPBN010000466.1 GCA_029778945.1 Spirochaetota bacterium | reverse complement strand
TTTCGCGCAACTTGTGGTCTTGCCCACCCCGTTGACGCCCAAGAGGAGAAAGACGTTGAGGCGGCCGGGCTCGGGGGCTATGGTCCCGGCCAGGCAATAGGCCGAGAGCAGGGACTTGAGCTCGGCCTTGATGCCCTGGGCCCCGGTGATGCGGTTCCTGCGGCAGGAGGCCCGAAGCTCCTCGGTGACGGCAAAGGCCAGACTTGCCCCAAGGTCTCCCTCCACGAGGAGATCGGCCAGCTCCTCATAGAAGGCCTCCGAGTCCGGTGTCGCGATGCCCAATAGGGTCTTTAGCCTGTCGGCGAATTTCATCAAGGGTCCCCTTCTAGTCGGTGGAGGAAATATATCGCACTAGGCAGATGACGGCGTTGACCGCGAAGCCCGCGCTCAAGGCCGCCGAGCCGCCTAGGCCAAGGCTCGAGAGGTAGTAGAGATTGGCCAAGCCCGAATCTCCGCTCCGGTAGGCCGCGTCATAGTACATGGAGTTGAGGCCATAGGCCAGGGTGGTCACGGGGAGGGAAACGACAAAGAGTCCCAGGGCGGAATAGAATTTGTCGCGCTTGGACTGGATGAGCTTGCCCCGGGTCTTGCTGTCCTGGTTGGGGATGAGGACCAGGGTATCCGGGCCCAGGGGGGACACCACAGCCTCGGCCTGGCCTCCCTGGGCATCGGAGGATGCCAGGACGGAAGAGGAGGACACGAGACTGGCCACCAAGGGGGATAGGCCGAGGGGAAGGCCGTCGAGGAATACCGGGAGACCGGGGGGGAGGGTTTCAACCCTGACCTGGCCCAGGCTCGCCGGCAAAAGCTCGACGGTCACCGTTATGGAATCCCCCAGGAGATAGTCCACTTTTTTCTCAAGGCTCTGATAGCCGGGGGCCTTGATTTCCAGGCCCAGGCTGCCGGAATCAAAGGCAAAAAAGGTCCTGTCCTGGGAATAGATGCCCTGGCCCCGGGGAGTGACGGTAGCCGAATCCGGAGAGGTCTTGACCGTGATGCGGGCAAAGTCCCTTCCGGCCACGAGGCTAGCCAGCCTGGCGACGATCTCCCGGGCCAGGGGGCCGGGATCAGCAGGGTCGCCATAGACCTTAAAGCTAGCCAGGTCGCGGGCAAGGGCCGTATCAAAGGCCATGACCTCGACCGAGACATAGTCGCCGATTGCCCCGACCTTGCCGTGGATCAGGAGGCTTATTTTTTTGCCCCTGATGGCCGCGCCGGGATAGGCTCCCACGGCGGGCAGGAGCTCGCCCTTGAGGTTGTCCTCGTGGAGGACCACCCGCAGGCTTTCCTCGCCCTTCGAGGCCGACGCGACTGGTCCGCTTGGCTTCTGTGGCTTGGCCGGCTTGGCCGAGCCTAGGTCGAGGGCCGCCCGGGCCGCGAGGGCCTTGGCCATGGCCGCGGCCACTCGGTTGCGCCGGTCCTGGGAGTCGGGCCCCGGCTCCAGCTGGCGGAGGGCCAGCTCATCGAGGCTTGCATAGAGGGCGGCGCCTTTCTCGTAGAGCTTGGCCGAGGCTTCCCGGGTGGCCGCCTCCGCAAAGTAGTCCCTTCCCTCAAGGCGCGGCGGAAGGGGTATGAGGCCCGCGAGGATAAGCCTCGGCAGGGCGGAGAGAAAGAGACTGTCCACGGGCTCCCTCGAATCCGCGGAAAAGGCCGCGACCGCGACCACATAGGCCGAATCGGCCTTTCCCTCCGCCCCAAGGAGGGAAGGCAGGAGGGCCAGGACGAGGAAGGGCAGAAATCCCCGGGCTCTCATGGGAGTTCTCAGAGGTCCTCGTCGTCCTCAAGGGAATCGCTGCCCCCCGAGCCTGTGGCGCCCTGCCAGCGCCAGCGGAGGTAGGACTCCATGAACACGTCGATATCCCCATCCATCACGGACTGGACGTTGCCCACAAAGAATTTATTGCGATGGTCCTTGACCATGGTATAGGGCTGGAAGACGTAGGAGCGAATCTGGCTGCCCCAGGCTATCTCCTTCTTCTCGCTCGCGAATTTCGAGTTCTCCTTTTCCCTTTCCTGCTTGTACACCTCATAGAGCCGGGACTTAAGGACGCTCATGGCCAGGTCCTTGTTCTTGTGCTGGCTCCGCTCGTTCTGGCAGGTGACAACGATGCCCGTGGCAAGGTGGGTTATGCGCACCGCCGAGTCGGTCTTGTTGACCTTCTGGCCTCCGGCCCCGCCCGAGCGATAGGTGTCGATCCTGATGTCCTCGGGCCTGATCTCCACCTCTATGGAGTCGTCCAGGACGGGGAAGATGTAGACCGAGGCGAAGGAGGTATGGCGCCGGGCATTGGCGTCAAAGGGGGAGATGCGCACAAGACGGTGGACCCCGGACTCGCTCTTGAGATAGCCGTAGGCGTAGGGGGCGTCGATCTGCATCGTCGCGCTCTTGATCCCGCCCTCGGCCTCGAGAGTATCCAGGACCTCGTACTTATAGTTCTTTCTCTCCGCCCAGCGGGT
>JAKPBN010000456.1 GCA_029778945.1 Spirochaetota bacterium | reverse complement strand
AAACGTAAGGTTCGGAACTATGTACAAATAATCAAGGACTTCGAGCCTCCTTACGATATTTTCGTAAAAGAGAAGGCGGTCCTTAACGTGAAGATAGAAAATGCGTATGCAGAACTCAAGATCGATCTCGATGCTATGCCCGCTGATCCTTCGGATGGTAAGAAGCGGAACTCTAAGGGTGAAGCTCAAGGGGGAGAAGTCGAGAAGGGTCGAAAATACATGTGCAGCCGATATTTCGATATTCGAACTTTTGGAGCCGTGATGTCGACAGGCGCCAATGCCGGACAAGTTCGTGGTCCGATCCAGCTCGTCTTCGCGCGCTCCGTCGAGCCGGTGGTGACTTTTGAACATAGCATCACGCGAATGGCCGTAGCTACCGAGGCAGAAGCTGAAAAGCAAAGCGGAGACAATCGTACCATGGGTCGCAAGTACACGATCCCGTATGGTCTTTACTGCACACACGGATTCATATCGGCCCATCTTGCCGCCCAGACCGGATTCTCCGAAGAGGACCTCAATCTTTTCTGGCAAGCGCTGGGTGAGATGTTCGAGCACGACCGCTCAGCTGCGCGAGGACTCATGAGCGCAAGGCGGCTCGTGATCTTCGAGCACGCGACTGCACTAGGAAATAAGGCGGCCTACGAGCTATTCGACCGCGTAACCTGGAAACGGATCACGGAAGGCCCTGCTCGGGCTTTTAGCGACTACGAGATTATGCTTGACGGGAAAGAGCTTGCGCAGTTCAAGACGGTCGTTTCAGCTTAGTCATTGTGTAGTGGGAGCAGTGTAACGAGGGGGCATAGCGGCTCGTAGGGCCGGGCGCCCCCTTTTACCCATTCAAGAGAGGGTAGGGCGGCGATGGGCATTGGGACCGAGGGATCTGAGGCTTTTTAAAGGAGGCGTCATGCCCATCACGGTGCTGAGACTGGGCTCTCCGAGGAGGCCCGACGAGGGTTTGCGCCTGGGCACGGTCCGCAGGCCCCCGCGCGGGGTGGCTAAGGCCGAGTTCTCCACGCGGGACTTCTACGACGTCTGGCTGCCCATCCTGTCCCCCAGCCAGGAGCTTGTGGCGATGGCCCAGGCGGCGAAGGACGAGGTCGCGTGGCGGGGTTTCGAGCGCCGGTTCCGGAAGGAGATGTCCGCGCCCGATGCCGCTAGGCTTCTCGACCTCCTGGCCGCCCTTTCCCACCAGACGAATTTCTCATTAGGCTGCTACTGCGATGACGAAAAGCATTGCCACCGCTCGGTCCTCAGAAGCCTCCTGGCCGAAAGAGGCGCCGCTTTTTCCGCGGGATCTCCCGTGTAGGAGACGGACCAAAGGAGCTAGGGATGTACTCCGAGGATGATCTTCTGCCGATATCGGGCCTCCAGCACGTGCTTTTCTGCGAGCGGCAATTCGCCCTTATCCATCTGGAGCAGGCCTGGGCGGAGAATCTCTTCACCGCCGAGGGGAAGATCCTTCATGAGAGGGTGGATGCCGAGGGCCACGAGTCGAGGCGCCTCTTCCGACAGGAATACGCGATGTCGATGCGATCCCTCGAACATGGCCTTATAGGCAAGACGGACCTCGTGGAGTTCTATCTCAAGCCCGAGGGGGGAGTCGCCGAGGCTGTGCCTGTGGAATTCAAGCGCGGCAGGGACAAGGAGGAGGACTGGGACAGGGTCCAGCTCTGCGCCCAGGCCCTCTGTCTCGAAGAGATGCTCGGAATAACAGTGGCGAGGGGGGATTTCTATTATTTCGGGGCCCATAGGAGGACCCATCTTGAGTTCTCGGCCGAGCTGCGCGCTGCCACCCTAACGGCCATCCAGAGGGCAAGGGCTATCCTGGCCGGGGAAAGGACTCCCATAGCCCGCTACGCGAAGGCGAAGTGCGACCGCTGCTCGCTTATCGATCTCTGCATGCCCCGGTGGACCGCAGGGGGAGGGAAGAGGGTGAGTCAGTTCATAGCCGCCGAGCTCGAGGCTGGGCGCGAGGGCTGTTCCCGATGAGAAAGCTCCTGAACACGCTATATGTCAGCTCCCAGGGCTCCTACCTGCGGAAGGAAGGCGAGACGGTCGTGGTGGAAAGGGAGGGGATCAAAGTCCTCCAGCTGCCCGCCCATACGATAGGGAGCATCGTCTGCTTTGGCAACGTCCTCTGCTCGCCCTTCCTTCTCGGCTTCTGTGCCGAGCATGACGTGAGCGTGTCCTTCATGACCGAGCATGGCCGCTTCCTCGCCTCGGTGCGCGGTCCTGTGTCCGGCAACGTGCTGCTGCGCAGACAGCAGTACCGCATGGCCGACGACGAAGCCGTGACACGCTCGATTGCCGCCAACATCGTGACCGGGAAGCTGGCAAATAGCCGTATCGTAATGAACAGGACGGTGCGCGACCACGGCGGCAAGATCGATGCCGTCGCGGTCAAGAGCGCATCCGCGGCCATAGACAGGATTATAGAGGGGATTCCCCTAGCAATGGACACCGATGCGATCCGAGGTCTTGAAGGCCTGGCCGCTGCCGAGTATTTCGGGACCTTTAACGAGCTCATTGTCGACCAGAAGGAGGGCTTTCAGTTCAGGGATCGCAATAGGCGTCCTCCCCTCGACCCCGTCAACGCCCTCCTCTCCTTTATCTATACCCTCCTGGCCCATGATGTCCGGTCCGCCCTCGAAACCGTGGGGCTCGACCCGGCGGTGGGCTTCCTCCATCGGGATAGGCCTGGCCGGCCGGGCCTCGCTCTGGACCTCATGGAGGAATTCAGGCCGGTCATCGCCGACCGGCTTGTCCTGTCCTTGATTAACCGGAGGCAGGTGACTGCCCGAGGCTTTAAACATGCCGAAAACGGCGCTGTGGTCATGGACGACAACACGCGGAAGACAGTCCTCGTCGAGTACCAGAACCGTAAACAGGACGAGGTCGAGCACCCCTATATCGAGGAGAAGGTGCCCGTGGGGATGCTCTACTTCATTCAGGCCAACCTTATGGCCCGATACATCCGCGGTGACCTCGACGGTTATCCGCCGTTCTTCTGGAGGTGACATGCTGGTGATCGTAAGCTATGATGTCTCCACCACCACCCCGGGCGGAAAGCGGAGGTTGAGGCAGGTTTCGAAGGCTTGTGTCAACTACGGGCAGCGCGTCCAGTGCAGTGTCTTCGAATGCATCGTCGAACCCGCCCAGTGGGTGGCCCTCAAGACTCAACTCGAGCAGATCATAGACCCTGAGACCGACAGCTTGCGGTATTATTATCTCGGTTCGAACTGGCAACGGAGGGTCGAGCACATTGGGGCGAAACCAAGCCTGGATACCGATGCCCCATTAGTCGTGTAGCCCTTTCCATAAAGCAAAAATCTCCCCTATTAAACTGAATCAAAGGCTCGCTTAACAAACGCGAACCCAGAAGACCCAGAAAACTCCGGCATGATCGCGATAGGGATAAATCCTTATTGCTTCGATCTTTGAAACAGCAGGGATGGGGAATAATCGAACTTTTTCGACCTGCTAGGATATGGTTCGCAGAACTGATGGCGTAATGCTTTGTATGATATGATGATAGTGCTGATACTGTCGCGCCCCTCGCGGGCGCGTGGATTGAAACTTGACGACATCGGGGGCCTGGGGGACGAGCTTTGTCGCGCCCCTCGCGGGCGCGTGGATTGAAACACGGACGCCACGGGCGCACGGAAGCGGGC
>JAKPBN010000447.1 GCA_029778945.1 Spirochaetota bacterium | reverse complement strand
CGGAGGGTATATCCTTGAGCAGGGCCTGGAGGCCCTTGCGGTAGTCCTGGGTGAGGACATAGACCGAGGGCCTCTGCTTGATCGGCACCAAGGCCATGTCGATCGAGGCGTTGGATCCCACGACGGCCTGGATTGTCTGGACCTCGGGCTTCTGGAGGAGGAAGGCCTCGACCCTGGAGGCCGCCAGGTTGACCGTCGACTGGGAGGTTCCCGGGGGGAAGCGCAGGTTAGCCGAAAGGGTTCCGGAATCCGACTGGGGGATGAAGTTGAAGGGGATCTTGGGCCAGATGAGGACGGCCAGGCAGACAAGGACCACGGCCGTGCCCGCGAGGACAAAGGCGCTGACTTTCAAGGACCTTCGCAGGAGCCGCGCATAGCCCTCCTGTATAATCTTGACCCCGGCCTCGGTCCAGCCATGGAGAGTCCCCGTGAGGGCCGAGAGGAAAGCGTAGAGCATAAAGACAAGATAATTGCCAAGGGCCAGCTCTAGGGGGATGGCAAGAAGGCTGGGAAGGAGGATGTAGCGGCCTAGGGCGACTAGGCCACCGGCCTGGACCGCAAAGAGGACTAGGCCCGGCATGCCCTTCCAGCGGGAAAGCCCCCAAGCCAAGGCCTGCCTCATCCTGCCAAGACTGCGGGCAAAGTCCTTCCAGTCCAGTTCCCGGATGTCCGGGGTGTAGGCCAGGCGGACGGTCAGGAAAAGGATGGCCTCGAGGAGGGAAAAGAGGACGGCGACCGCCAGGCCCAGGGAAAACTGGGTGAGGTAGCGGCCCACAAAACCCCCAAAGAAGGCCACCGGGAGGAGGACCGAGAGGAGGGAGAGGGAAGCCGCCACGACGGCGCTAAAGACCTCGCTGGCCCCCTTGAGGACGGCCTCCTTGCCCTTCATGCCCATGGCCCGGTAACGCTCGACGTTCTCCGCCACCACTATGGAGTCGTCGACCACGATGCCTATGGCCGTGACCAAGGCCAGGAGCGAGACGAGGTTAAAGCTGAAGCCTGCCAGCCTATAGAGGATAGGCGCCGCCGCCAGGGCAATGGGCACGGCCAGGATCACGGAAAAGGCCGTCCCGGGCTTGCCCAGGAAGAGGAGGACTATGATGGCCACCACGATGAGGGTAAGGATCAGCTCCTTGAAGGTGTTGTTGATCGAGGCCCTGATGGGTCCGGTGGAATCCATGCTGTACTTGATGCTGTAGCCCGAGGGCAGGGCCAGGCCAGCGAGGGCCTTGCGCACATTGTCCGCCACGGCCACGGAGTTGGAGTCCGTGGTGCGCTGGATGGACACGAGGACGACGGGAAGGCCGTCAACTCGGGCGTAGCTCGACTTGAGGGAGGCATCCCTCACCGTGGCCAGGTCGGCGACCGTGATGCCCCGGTTGGAGTCCACGAGGATGCGCCGTAGACTGTCGAGGCCCTCGGGGACATTGCGGGTGGAAAAGGAGAGAGAGGTACCCTGGGTGGTGATCGACCCAATTGGCTGGTTTACCGCCGCCGTGGTTATGGCCGTGACGATGTTGGCGGGGTTCAGGTTGTAGTACTTGAGGCGGTTGGAGTCGAGGAGGACCTGGAACTGCCTAGTCGGGGCCCCGTCGACGGAGACGTTGGCCACCCCGTCGACCACGAGAAGGGACTTGACGAGGCTGTTGTTGATAAAGTCGGCGACGTCCACGAGGCTCGCCCCGCCGCCCGCGATCCCGAACTGGATGATGGGCTGGGAATTGGCGTCAAAGGAGCGGACCACCGGGGTCGTGATCCCCGCAGGCAGGCGGCGGGCGGCGGCATTGACCAGAGAGGCCACCTGGTTGAGCACGACGTTCTTGTCGGTTTCCGTGTTGAAGGATATGCTCACTCGGCTGTTCCCGAGGGACGAGGACGAGGAGAGGTCGGTGATGCCGGAGAGGGTCGAGACCGCGTTCTCTATGACCTGGGTCACCTGCTGGTCGACGACGCTGGGATTGGCCCCGGCGTAGCTTGTGCTCACGTTGACCGAGGGCACATTGACCGCCGGCAGGAGGTCGACCCCGAGGCCGAAGGTCGACACGAGGCCAAAGGCCACGATGGCCACAAAGACGCCTATCGCGAGGACATACCGGGTCACCGAGAACTGGACTGCCGGATTTATCCGGTTGAAGACCGCGGTCTCGTAGTCCTTGGTCTTGCTCACGGCTTGGCCGCCTGGGCCGGCCTCTGGCCCCGGCCAGGAGTGCCTGCGGGTGAGCCGCCACCCTGCCGGGGTGCGGCCCCGGAGCCTCCGGCCGGCCTGGCCTGGCTGGCCTTGGGGCCCGTCCCAAGGTCGATTCCCTGGGCGGGTATCGTGGTGACCGCCGCCCCGGGCACGAGGCCGGGAGGGGGACTTACCACCACGAGACTGGCGGGCGCAAGGCCGCTCACGGCGGCCACGGCTCCGGACTCGGCCACAACCTTGACTTCCCTCAGGGCCACCTTGCCGCCCTCCACAACATAGACATAGTTGCGATTATCTGTGGTGTCTATGGCATTCATGGGCACAAGGATGCCCGTGGCCAGGACAACCTGGTAGGAAAGATCACCTACAAGGCCGTAGGAGAGCCCCGAGAGGCCCGGGCCGCCGGCGACCATGGGAACCACCCCGTTGACCGGGGCCGAGGGAGCCTGCTTGATGGTCAGGGGAAAGGACTTGCCCGCCCAGGAAAAGACGAGGGGAGAGCCCACAGGGAGAGCGGGCGCGTCCTGGGGAGAGCTCGAGAAATTGACCTGGCGCTCCGCGCTCACCAGGACAAAGACAGCCGTGTTGAGGCCCACATACATGCCCGGAGTCACATTGACGGCGGAGACCTGGCCGGCAAAGGGGGCCCGGATCGCCGCGTTGCGCAGGTTGAGCTCGGCCTGCTGGAGGTTGTTCTGGGCCGTGGTCACGCCTATCTTCAGGGCCTCCACATTCTGGTTGGCCGTCGTGGCGACGCCGCGCTGGTTCTGGTCCAGGGCTATCTTGGCGGTCTCCAGGGCGGCTTCCGCATTGGCGAGGGAGGCCCCGGCCGTGTCGAGGGTCGAGGCCGACAGGCCCCCGAGGTCAAAGAGGGCCTTCTGGGAGTCGTAGAATTTCTTGGCCGAGTCCCGGGAGGCCTGGGCCGACTGAAGCTGGAGGATCAGCTTCTGGTTGTTCTGGACTGTCGAGTCCTGGACGGTCTGGAGGTTGATCCGGGCCGTGTCGAGGGCGGCCTGGGTGTTTGCGAGGGCGATGCGCAGCTGGGACTCGTCGAGCTGGACCACGAGATCCCCGGCCCCCACCCAGTCACCGCTCTTGCGCACAACCTTGGAGACGATGCCGGACACGAGGGCCGCCACCTGGCTCTGGACCGAGGCGGTCACGACCCCTGAGGAGTCCCGGCTCACGCCCAGGGAGCCGGCGACGGCCTCGATGGCCTGGACCGTGATGGCCGGCTGCCTCCGACCTTGGCCGGCGGCCGGGCCAGTTGAAGCCCGCGGCCGAGCCATTGGCGTTGGCCTGGCCCCCCGGACCGTAGCTCCCCGTGGCCGGGCTCGCGTCCCGGCTTCCCTTGCCGCAGCCCAGGCCCAGGAAGGCGGCCAGAAGGAGGAAGTAAGCGCATCTAGGAAGTCTCAGCTGACCCATGGGGATCTCCTCAAAGTCCCATCGCGGTCTCGAGGGCGAGGACCGCGAGGAGGTAGTTGTACTTGGCTGTGGCCAGGGCCGAGGCCGCGTTGGCGGCGTTGACCGAGGCGGTGAGAAGATCCTGGTTGGTCGCGGTTCCGAAGGAATTCTGGGCCTTGACCAGGCTTAGCTGGGACTCATAGAGGTCCCTGCTCTGGGAGGCCAGGTCTATCCTCTGCCTCGATAGGGAGGCCATCCACCAGGCGTCCCTGATGTCGGCCGAGATCGTCCTCTCAAGAAGGCGCCTCTGGGCGGCGTAGCTCGCCACCAGGGCACGGGCCTGGGCGGCCTGGGATTCCGCCGAGCCCCCGTCCAGGAAGGGCAGGCTCAGCCTTAGGCCTAAGGTCGCATAACTTGCACCTTTGTCAGAGCCCAAGGCCGTCGTGATGCCCCCGGTCAGGCTCAGGCCGGGCTCGGACTGGCCCTGGGCCAGGGCCAGGTCAATGCCAGAGGCCTTGGCGTTGAGGTCGGCCACCGCGAGCTCGAGGCGCCTGGAGAGGCCCAGGGCCGAGGCCTCCTCAAGGCTGGACGAGGGCAGGGCTCCGCCCTCGGTCTCGGCCACGGAGAAATCGGCGTCCGGAGCCAGGCCCAGGAGGTTGGACAGCCGCTGCCTGGCCAGGGCCAGGTCATGGCGGCTGGTCTCCACGTCCAGGTTGGCCGCGAGGGAGTTGATCCTCGCGGTCTGGATGTCGATGGTGGTGGCCTGGCGGATCGCGTAGATAGCCTCGATCTGGGCAAGGAGGGCCTTCTGCTTGTCCGCTATCGTGAGCCTGAGGGCCAGGGCCCTCTGGGCCGAGAGCATGGTCACATAGGCTTTCTTGACATTGGCGCGTATCGTGGACCGGGAGAGGTCGGCCTGGAGCTGCTTGGTTGTCAGGGCGATAAGGCTTTTTTCCACCACGGCCTTGGTCTGGCCGCCCTGGTAGCCGTCCCAGACCGTCTGGG
>JAKPBN010000442.1 GCA_029778945.1 Spirochaetota bacterium | reverse complement strand
GCCCGCTTTCTCTGGACCTGGGGCAGCTCCTTGCCGAACATGAGCTCCACGAGGGCCTTGGCGTCAAAGGGCGGATCCGAGCGGCCCACGAGCTGGCCCTGGCGGAGGACCACGGCGGCGTCGCAGAGGACCTCGACATCCTCCAGCTTGTGGGAGACAAAGAGCACGGTCATGCCCTCGGAGGCCAGGCGCTTGATCGTGGCAAAGAGCTTTTCCTTCTGGGGGAGGCTGATCCCGGTGGTCGGCTCGTCCAGGATGAGGACCTTGGCGCCCTGCCAGAGGAGCCTCAGGATCTCGAGCTGCTGGCGCTCGCCCACGGTCAGGGCGTCGACATAGGAGTCCGGGTCCAGGTCGAAGGAAAAGCGCTCGGCGAGGGCGCGCATCTCCTCGGCGGTCTTGCGCCGGTCCGGCATGAGGCTGCCGGGGCTGCCGAGGATCATGTCGTCCACGAGCCGCAGGGGAGGGAAGTCGAGGGGGTCCTGGTGGAGCATCCCTATGCCGAGGCGGATGGCGTCCGCGGGGGAGCGGATCAGGACTTCCTGGCCATCCAGGAGGATGGCCCCCGAGTCAGGGGGCTGGAAGCCCGAGAGGATCTTCATGAGGGTGGACTTGCCGGCCCCGTTCTCCCCGAGGACTCCGAGGATCGAGGCCTCGGCGACCTTGAGGGAAATGCCCGCGTTGGCGTGGACTGGCCCAAAGCTCTTGTGTATGTCGCGCAGCTCTATCCGCATTGCCGCTCCAAATCCGTGGAATTGGTATGGGAGGCCATTCTACAACGGATTGGCCCGCTTTCGGGCACAAAAATAGCCATGGCCCAAAAAAAGCCCGGGAGGACCGGCCTGCCGGCGCTCCCGAGCGATGGTTCCGCTTTCCGGGCCGTCTGCTGGAGGCGGCCCGGGAGGGATCTTACTTGGCGACGCTCTGGCCGGTCATGCCCTGGAGGAGCTGGGGCAGGTACCAGATCTGCTGGTCGGTGGCGACCTGTCCCTTCTTGAGGTACTCGGTCCCGCTCTGGAGGTTGAGGGGGCCCTTCCAGAGATTGAGGCCCTTGGCGAGCTCGGCGACAAACTTGTCGACCGCGGTCGAGGCCTCGGGGGCGAGGGTGCCCTTCATGAAGCCCACGGCGCTCGTGTCGGGGTTGTTGATGTTCTTCCAGTCCGGGCCGTTCCACTCGAAGTGGGACTTCCACGTGCCCTTGATGGCGGTGTTGATGTTGGCCACATAGGCGGGGCCCCAGTTGAAGTAGGGCACGCCGAGGGAGACGCCCTTGCCCTCGTCGATGGCCTTGGCGTAGTCGTAGGGGATGGCCCAGACCTTCTTGCCCTGGGCTTGGAACTTGGCGGCCTCGGTGACGGCCTCGGTGGTGTCGATGCCGGAGATCACGACGTCAAAGCCGGAGTTGAAGAAGTCGTCCGCCACCTGGGTGGGGTCGGAGGTGAAGCCGGGGATGTTGAACCAGAAGCCGATCCAGGTGACCTTGAACTCGAGCTTGGCGGGATCCTTCTTGAGGTAGTTGACCCAGGCGTACTTGGCGCCGAGGTAGGCGGAGGCGGCGAGGCGGCGGGTCTCATCGTTGATGAGGGGGCCGAGGAAGCCGATCTTGCCGGTCTTGGTGGTCATCGCGGCGGCCACGCCGGCGACCATCTTCATGTACTCCATCTTGCCCATGAAGCAGACCATGTTGGGTAGGTCCTTGTAGTTCTTCCCGTCCTTCCAGGTGGTGTCCCCGGAGGCGAAGATCACAAAGATGTCCTTGTGGGCCTGGGCGAACTTGACAGCCTCGTCGGCCATGTCGTCAGAGGAGAAGATGACGAGCTTGGCGCCCTGGGCCACAAGGCTCTCTCCGAGCTGGGAGACCGTCGTGCCGGGGCGGTCCGCGGAGTTGGCCTTGTCGATGTAGACAAGCTTGGTGCCGGGGATCTTGGCGAGGGTGTACTGGAGGCCGTCATAGTGGGCCTGGCTCCAGCCGTGGTCATTGTAGGGGCCGACCATGACAAGGCCTACGGTCAGGTTGGGGCCGGTCGCCGGGGGGGCGCTCTGGGCAAAGAGCGCCGGGGCCGCGATGGCTGCGATGAGCAGCAGGAGCACGATCTTGTAGGTTTTCCTCATTGTCCTTCTCCTTGGGCATGACGGTTTGGCCGCCACGGGGCCGCAAAAGGCCCCGCGAGGGTCTCGACTCGGATTGCATTATAGACTCCCCTGGGGCGGGGGCAAGCCCCTATCGTAGGGCTAGCGGGGAAAGGGGCTGTCTATTATGATCGGTGCCTATGAGGGCCCTTGCGGCCCAAACCCTGCCTAGGCTAGCCGCTCCAGGAGCCGCGAGAGGCCTTTCTCAAGCTCCGGACCTCCCCGTCTGTTTCTAAGGAAGAAAACCTTCGTCCCCAGGCCATGTCTGAGCTTCCAGAGGGGCCGCTGGCTCCGGATCCGGGCCAGGATGGCCCGCCTGTCCAGGCCATCCCTCGCCTTGCCCCTCCGGATCCTGGCGCCTAAGGGGGCGGTCACCTCGATCACAAAGTCGCAGCTAGCGGCTTCTGGCATGCGGTAGAGGAGGGCGGCGTTGAGGCAGACCTTGCGGCCCTCGGCCAGGGCCGAGGCCAGGCGGGGCCGCAGGAGCCTGTAGACCGCGGGATGTATGATGGCCTCGAGGTCGGCCAGGCCCTCGGGATCCTGGAAGACCAGCCGGCCTAGGGCCCTGCGATCCAGGAAGCCGTCCTCACCCAGGGCCCCCGGGCCAAAGCGCCAGGCTATGGCCTCCTGGGTCTCCTCGAGGCCGAGGGCCTCATGGCCCAGCTTGTCCAGGTCAAAGCAGAGGAAGCCCCTGGCTTCCAGGAGGGCGGCCACGGTGTTCTTGCCCGCGCAATAGCCCCCCGTCAGTCCCACGAGCATCTTGTCTCCTCCTAGTGGATGTCGCCCCAGGAATGGGCCGACTCGACGCTGACCCTGAGGGGCACGGAGAGCTCCATGGCCGCCTCCATCTCCCGGCGCATGAGCTCGGCCACCCCGGGGGCGTCGGCCTCCGGAGCCTCGACGATCAGCTCGTCGTGGACCTGGAGGAGGAGGCGGGCGGCCGGATAGGCCCCGGCCAGGGCCCGGTCCACCCGGAGCATTGCGAGCTTGACTATGTCCGCGGCGCTGCCCTGGATGGGCGTGTTGACCGCCACCCGCTCGGCGGCCTGCTTCTCCGTCTTGTTCCTGGAGTTGATCATCAGGATGGGCCGGCGCCTCCCCAGGATCGTGGTCGCATAACCCGTCCTCTCGGTCTCCTCGATGGTGGAGCGGATAAAGTCCGTGACTCCCGCATAGGTGGAGAAATAGGCGTCGATAAAGGACTGGGCCTCTCCCCGGGGGATCTTGAGCTCGTTGGAGAGCCTGAAGGCCGACATGCCGTAGATGACCCCGAAGTTGATCGTCTTGGCTATGCGGCGCAGGTCCGGGGCCACCTCGGGCTCGGGGACCTTGAAAAGGAGGCTGGCCGTCCTGCGGTGGACGTCGACGCCTTCGATAAAGGCCTTGCGCAGGGCCTCGTCCTTGGACAGGTGGGCCAGGACGACAAGCTCGATCTGGGAATAGTCGGCGGAGACAAGGAGCTTGCCCGGGGAGGCGACAAAGGCCTGGCGTATCCTCCGCCCCTCCTCGTCCCGGACGGGGATGTTCTGGAGGTTGGGGTCCCGGCTGGATAGGCGGCCCGTGGCCGCCCCGGTCTGCACATAGTGGGTGTGGATCCTGCCCCGGGGGGAGGTGGCGGCGGCCCCTCCCAGGGAAAGGTCCATTAGGTCCCCCTGGCTCTCGGCCTCGACAATCTCCACCAGGGCGTCCACATAAGTGGACTTGAGCTTGGAGAGGGTCCGGCGCTTGAGGATCTTCTCCGGCACGGGGTCGAGGGAGGCGAGCTCCTCGAGGACCGAGGTGTCCGTCGAGTAGCCGGTCTTGGTCTTCTTGCCCGGGGGGAGCTTGCGCTCCACAAAGAGGACCTCCTGGAGCTGCTTGGTGGAGGCCACGTTGAACTCATGGCCCACGAGGGCCCAGATCTCCCGCTCCAGGGCCCCCAGCCTCGCCTCCAGCTCGACCCCAAAGGCCTTGAGCTCCCCGGCCTCGACCTTGATGCCCTCGGCCTCCATCCTGGCCAGGATGGGAAGGATCGGCATCTCCAGGTCCGTGAGGATGGGAAGGAGGCCCGCGGCCTCGAGCTCCCCCCGGGTGAGGAGGTAGAGGCGGAAGGTCAGGTCGGCATCTTCTGCCGCATAACGCGCAGCCTTCTCCAGGGGCACGGTGTCGAAGGTCTGGCCCTTGGGCACGACCTCGTCGTAGTCGATCCCGTGGTAGGAGAGGCGGCGCTCGGCCAGGGCCTCGAGGCCTAGGCCGTCGGCCTCGGCGTCGAGGAGCCAGGAGGCGATCATGGTGTCGTACAACTTGTTCTTCATGGGGCAGCCCCAGCGGCCCATGACCCCGTAGTCATACTTGACGTTCTGGCCCACGAGGGTCGCTTCCCCGGAGGCAAAGAGGCGGCTGAGGGCCTTCTTGGCCGCGGCCTCCTCCATGACCGGATCCCCGGCCGGGGCGCGCAGGGGGACATAGCAGGCCTTCCTGGCCTCCCAGGAGAGGGAAAAGCCCACGGGCCTGGCCCTCCTTTCGTCCAGGGAGTCGGTCTCGCAGTCAAAGGCGAAGGCCCCGGCGGCGAGGCAGGCGTCGACCCAGGCCTCGAGGCGTCCGGGCTCGAGGACCGTCTCGTACTCGCCCTCGCCCTGGAGCTCGGCCGGAGGGGGAGGGGCCATTCGGGTACCCGTCGCGGCCGGCTCGGGGGCCTGGCCGGCCTCGGGGATGGTCCGCTGGATGTCCGGGCCCGAGGTGGCCTCAGGGATGGCCTGGGCGCCCGGAGAGCCCGGGGCAAAGAGCCCTGCCTCCTTGGCCGAGGCGACCAGGCTCTTCATGCCCTCCCGGAGGAAAAGCGGATTGGCGGCCCGGCGGTTGATCCCGTCGAGCTCCAGCTCGTCCAGGGAGGCAATGCCCAGAGGGCTGTCCTCCCTCAAGGTTATCAGCTTGAGGGAAAGGTCGGCGCTCTCCCGGCCGGCCTCGAGCTTCTTGCGCAGGGACTCGGGCTGGACCGCCTCAAGGTGGCTGTAGATCCCGGCCAGGTCCCCGAATTCCGTGAGGAGCTTGAGGGCCGTCTTGTCCCCTATGCCCTTGACCCCAGGCACGTTATCCGACGCATCCCCCGTGAGGGAGAGGTAGTCGAGGATCCGGGCCGGGGGGACCCCCCATTCGGCCTCGACCTCGGGGGCCCCGTAGGCCTTGAAGGCAAAGGAGTTGTCTGGCCTCAGGGCCTTCACCGGGCCGCCGACGAGCTGGAGGAGGTCTTTGTCCCCGGAGACGATCCAGCATTCCCGGTCCTCGGCCTTGCAGCGGGTGGCCAGGGTGGCGATCAGGTCATCGGCCTCAAAGCCCTCGGCCCGGAGCCTCGGGACCCCCAGGGCATCGAGGATCTCCTCCACCAGGGGGACCTGGGCGTGGAGGTCGTCGGGGGTCTTCTGGCGCGTGGCCTTGTAGGCCTCGAACATCTCATGCCTGAACGTGGGGCCCCGGGAGTCGAAGACGCAGGCGAAGGCCCCGGGGTTGTGCTCGTCAAAGAGGTTGAAGAGGAAGCGGAAGAAGCCGAACACCGCAGACACGTTTTCTCCCGCGGCGTTCCGCAGGGGGCGGGAGAGGAAGGCGAAGTAGGAGCGGTAGATAAAGGCGTAGGAGTCGACGAGGTAGAGGGGGGGCTTCATGGCTCACAAGGATAAGCCAGTATGCCCACTTTAGCAATCCTGGCTGGCTCCATCCCCGGTCATGGAGAAGCGGTGGAAGATGCGTGATCCCAGCCTGGCGACTCTTGTCTTCTCGAGGAGAAGGACCAGGACAGCGGTGATGACTATGCTGAGGAAGATCACCATATAGGTCAGGTCCCTGATCTCGGCGGCTCCGGCCATGCCTGCGGCCAGGGGAAGGCCGGCCAGTACGGCCGAGGCGAGGCCCTTGGGGGCCATGAGGGAGGTATACATCGCATCCCTGCGGTCCGTATCCCTGGGCAGGAGGCGCCGGGCGCCCAGGATCCTGCCTGCGTAGATGGCCAGGGTGAGTCCCAGGCCCAGGGCAAGCACGAAAATACCCGGAAAGTGCATGGAGATGCCCAGATAGAGGAAGAAAAAAGTCTTGAGGAGAAAGATCACCTCATCAAAGAAGGACTTTTCCCCGGGGCTGATCGAGCTGAGGCTCGGGAGGGCCTTGCCCCGGAGCTTTTCGACAAGGCCAAAGGGCTGGTTGGCCACCCCTAGCCCAAAGGCCAGGGCCGCGATGGCCCCCGAGAAGCCTAGGAATTCGCTTAGTCCATAGATGACAAACAGGAAGGCGAAGGTCGCGAGGGTGGTGTTGGGGAAGCGCCGGACGAGGTCGAGGCTCCTCAGCCAAACATAGCTGCCCACGAGGCCAATTATCGCGGCAAAGACTAGGGCCGAGAACATGGAGCCCAGCATCCTCCCTATCTCGATGCTCCCGTTGGCCGGGGCCGAGCTTAGGGTGAATACGAGGATGATGGAGAAGACGTCGGTGAGGGATGTCTCGATCGTCAGCCGGTCCGCCGCCTGGCGTGAGAGCTTCAGGGTCTTGGCCAGGGGAAGGACGACCGCAGGGGAGATGCTCGCGAGGATGCAGCCCAGGGTAAGAGCCGGGAGGAATTCCAGATGGAGGAGGAAGAGGGCTACGAGGAGGGTCAGTCCCAGGCTGGCCAGGAAGGTCAGGATAAACAAGGGCAAGGCGGCCCTCAAGGTCGGACCTAGGCGGTGCAGCTCCAGGGACATGCCACCCTCAAAGAGGATGGCCACAAGAGCGATGCTGCTCATGACCTCGCCGGATTTGCCGAAGCTCTCGGGACCCAGGATGCCCGTGAGCGGACCGGCGACTATCCCCAGGATCATGAGAACCAGGACATCGGGGACGGCATAGCGCTCAAAGGCCAAGGATAAGGCGTGGGCCAGGAAGAAGAGGATTCCAATAATCAGGATGGTCATGGCTGGTCTAGCCCTGAATGTCCAGGACCCCGCCATCCCCGGAGCCGGCGTAGACCGAGCGCCGGGCGGCCATGGGCATGCGCAGGCCGGCGATCTCTCCGCGGATCACTTCCATCCTCTGCCTGAGGAGGGCCCGGTTCTCCGCGTTGCGGGCCAGGACCTCGGTCCGGAGGCCGATCAGGGAATCCCTGAGCTCGCCCAGGCTCGCCGCCTCGGGGGGAGGGGAGCCGGCGGGGTAGGCCGAGCGGTAGATGTCCTCCAGGGGATCGATCACTTTCTGGAAGGTGAAGATCTCCGAGACGATCTGCTCCTCGATCTCCACATGGGCGGCCAGGCGATCCACGTCGCCGGACTCGATGTCGCTCCTCTCGTGGTCGAGGACGAGGAGGTATTTCTCGAATTTCTGTCTCTGCTGGACGAGGAGTTCCCGGAAACGGCGGAGAATGGCCGCCCTGTCCTCGAGGACGTCCTTGCTTTCGCTGGCCATTTCCTTCCTCCTGTCCTAGCCGGCTATGTTGACGCCGGCGGCGGCGCCGGAGCCGGCCATGCCCTGGACCTTGGCGGCGGCCTCGGTCCAGGCCCCCCGCAGATCGTCCATCATGTTGCGCACGGCCTGGACCTTGTTGGCGTCCTTCTCGAGGTTGGCCTCGAGGATCTGCCGCCCGAACCAGACGTAGAGGGCAAAGAGGTCCTCGGCGATCTCCCCGCCGGCGTCGAAATCCAGGCCGGCCATGAGCTCGGTGACAATGTCCTGGACCTTGCCCAGGGCCTTGTTGACCTTCTCTATGTTCTGGGGATTCTTTTTCAGGTCGTTGAGCATAAAGCCGAGGGCAAGGTCGCTTTGCTTTACCGCCTCGTCGTAGAGCATCACGACAAGCTGGGCGGGGCTCGCGGTCTTTACCCGAGTCTCGCGGTAGGCTGCGAGCGGATTGGCGTTCATCTGGTTCATTCCCTCCCTCGATGGTCCTCGCTCGATTCTCGGCCGTCTTTTGACCCGGCTTTAGGGGAAAGCGAGGGGCGGCCCCTAGTCCTGGGCGACCTTGCCCGTGGTGACCCAGGTCTCAATGGTCTGGTAGGCGGCATTTATGTGGGCCGAGATATCGGTGGCCCGCTTCTGTTCGGCGGCAGTCGCGTTGTTTCGGTCCGGATGGTGGCGGAGAAGGAGCTTTTTATAGGCGGCCTTGACTTCCGTCATGGGCGCCCCATAGGCGAGGCCAAGGCTCCGGTAGGCCTCGACCACAGGCTTGGGCGGTCCCGAGGCCGCCCGGCTGGCGGCTTCGGCCCTGGCCCTCTGTTCGGCCTCCCGGGCGGCCCTTTCCTTGGCCTTGGCCTCTGTGGAGGCCCGGTCCCCCTGGAGGAAATCATCCAGCTCACTCATCGCGGCGTCCAGGTCATCGTTGCCGGTGGACGAGGACGTCCTTGTGTAAGTCGAATCCTGATCGGGAGTTACCCAGGACTTGAGGAGTCGCTCGAGGCGGTCGAAGATTTGGTCCACGGTGCACTACGCTCCCAGAATCTCTAGTTTATCGGATGCGGGATCGAAGTGCAAGGCATGGGGTTCTGGGCGGCCCTCCTTGCCTCAGAGGTGGCCTTCGATGCTATGCTCGATCGTTCCGGAGCCCAAAGCAGGTCCCGGGGAGGTTTCATTGGACAGGAGCGGCTACGTCGCCATAGTCGGCGGCATCAATATGGACATCCAGGGGCACTCCCTGGGGGCTTTTAGGGCGGGGGACTCCAATCCGGGGTATTCCTTCATGAGCCCCGGCGGGGTAGGCCGGAATATAGCGGAAAACCTGGTGAGGCTGGGACTGCGGACCGAGCTTGTCACCGTCCTGGGGGACGATACCCTCTCGGCCGAGCTCGCCAAGGCCTGCGGCCGCCACGGCATAGGCATCCGGGGGGCCCTGCGCCTCTCCTCGACCCCGGCCTCCCAGTACATCTGCATTCTCGACGGGGGGGACGAGACCCCTGGCCGCCTTGTGGGCGCCGTGGCCGCGATGGACTCCTTTGAGCGCCTCGGGCCTGACCGCCTCGAGGAGAGGTCGGGCCTTCTCGACGGGGCGAGCCTGATCTTTGTGGACGCCAACCTCCCGGAGGAGAGCATCCGCTACCTGGCCGAGCGCTATGGCCGGGACAAGCCCAGCCCTGTCCTGGGCAGGCCCAAGCCTGCCTTGGCCCTCGATCCCGTGTCCGTGGCCAAGGCCGGCAGGGCCGCCGCCGTGATCGGGGCCTTTGACTTCGCCAAGCCTAACCGCGCCGAGGCCGAGGTCCTCTCGGGGCGCAAGATAGAATCCCGGGACGACCTGCCCAAGGCGGCCGAGGCCCTGCGGGCCAAGGGCCTCGGGGATGTCTTTATCTCCCTCGGCTCCGAGGGCCTCTATTACGAGGGCCAGGGCAGCCGGGGCGGGATCGAGCGGGGCCTTGTGCGGGCCCCGGTCCTCCCGGTGGTCAATGTCTCCGGGGCGGGTGACGCCGCGGGGGCAGCCCTCGCCTGGGGCTTTGTCTCGGAGAATGACATCAAGAGCCGGGCGGCCTTCGCCGCCTGCGCGGCCGCCTTTGCGGCCAATGCCCAAGAGACAGTGAATCCGGCCACTACGGTGGCCGCCATCCTCGAGCTCTGCAAAGGAGTGTTCTATGAACAAGTTTCTTGACCTGGGCGCCGAGGTCTCGGCGGCCCTTGCCTCGGGCAGGCCCGTGGTGGCCCTGGAGTCCACGATCATCTCCCATGGGATGCCCTATCCCCAGAATGTGGAGACCGCCCTCCGGGTCGAGGCCCTGGTCAGGGAATGCGGGGCCGTGCCCGCCACTATCGCCATCCTCGGGGGCCGCCTCAAGGCTGGCCTCGACCAGGCCCAGATCGAGGACCTGGGCAAAAAGGGCCGGGACGTGGTCAAGGTCAGCCGCCGGGACCTTCCCCGGGTCGTGGCCTCCTCCCTGGACGGGGCCACCACCGTCGCCGCCACGATGATTATCGCCGAGCTCGCGGGCATCCGGATCTTTGCCACCGGGGGCATCGGCGGGGTCCACCGGGGGGCCGAGTCGAGCTTCGACATCTCCGCCGACCTCGATGAGTTGGCGGTAACCAGCGTGGCTGTGGTCTGCGCGGGGGCCAAGTCCATCCTCGACCTCGAGAAGACCCTGGAGTACCTGGAGACCAAGGGGGTTCCCGTGATCGGCTACGGGACCAGCGAATTCCCGGCCTTTTACAATCCCCACTCGGGCCTTTCCCTCGAGGAGCGGGCCGATGAGCCTGCCGCCATAGCCCGGAGGCTCCGGGCCAAGTGGGACCTGGGCCTTGCCGGAGGGGTGGTGATCGCCAATCCCGTGCCGGAAAAGGACGCCATGCCCAAGGCCGCCATCGACGCCGCGATCGAGGAGGCCCTCGGCCTGGCCAAGGCCAAGGGCGTCAAGGGCAAGGACGTCACACCCTTCCTCCTGGCTACGGTCAAGGAGCTCACCGGGGGGGACAGCCTCGAGTCCAACATCGCCTTGGTCCTGAACAATGCCCGCCTCGCCTCGGCGATCGCCGTGGAGTATGGGAAGGCCAAGTAAGGGCCCAGAGGTAGTTGCCTCCGAGATCCGGGGCCTTGCATCTTAAAAAAAATAGTCAAAGAAAAGGGGCGATCATGAAAAAACGGGGTTTTGCCTTATCGGTCCTGCTTCTGCTCGCAGGCCTGGGCTGGAGCCAGGATATCGCCACCTGGAAAGCCCAGGCGGCGGAGGGCAATATCGGCGCCCAATACAATCTGGGCCTCGCCTATTCCCAGGGCCTGGGGCTTGCCCCGGATCCGAAAGAGGCTGCCCGCTGGTTTAGGCTCGCCGCCGACCAGGGCTTTGCCCCTGCCGCGGCCAGCCTTGGCCTCATGTACTTCAAGGGCGAGGGTGTGCCGGTTGACCATGCCGAGGCGGTCCGCCTATTCAGGATCGGCGCCGAAGGCGGGGATGCCTTCGCCCAGCTTTGCATGGGCATCTCCTACGCCAACGGGGACCAGGTCCCCCAGGATCCCGCGGAATCGGCCCGGTGGATGCGGCTTTCCGCGATCCAGGGCAACCCCTCAGCCCAGCTCAACCTAGGCAATGCCCTGGCGGCGGGAAACGGAGTCTCGGTCTCGTACGCAGAGGCCGGAGCCTGGTGGTATGCCGCGGCGCTCCAGGGCCACCCCAAGGCCAAGGCCAACCTGTCCAACCTTGGCCTCTGGCGGAAAGTCGCCACCAAGGGAGATCCCGGAATCCAATGCTGGCTCGGCTTTTCCCAGCTGCTCAATGGAGATGGCAAGGCGGGTTTCACTACCCTGGTCAAGGCTGCCGAGGGAGGCTATGTCCATGCCCAGGCCATGCTCGGCGCCGCCTATTATGAGGGAAGCCTCCCGGGCTACACCCTGAAGAAGGACCTGGCGGAAAGCGCCCGGTGGTGCCGGCTCGCGGCCGAGCAGGGCGACGCCGCCAGCCAGTACAACCTCGGCATGGCCTACGTGCAGGGAGAGGGCGTGGACAAGGACCCGACCCAGGCCCTGGCCTGGCTGCTCAAGGCCGCAAGCCAGCACTATGTGGACGCCTACTATAACCTTGGCGCGGGACTCCTTATGGCGGCCCAGCAGGAAAACTCGGACGCCGGGCTTAGGGCCGAGATCCTCGTCAAGGCCTATATGTTCATGAGCTTGGCGGGGGACAAGGACAAGACGGAGGAGGGCCGGGCCCAGGCCCGCGACGCCCTGGCCAAGATTGCCATCAAGATGACTCCGGACCAAGTGGCCGAGGGTCAGAGGCAGGCCAGCTTCTACGGCCGATAAGGCCCGGGGCGGACGCGCCGGGCTCTTGCCTCCCTCGCCCTCGCGGACCGATCCGCCTTTCCGCCGTATTTCCGTTACCTATTCCTTCCTGCCCCGTAGTATCCTTGAACGGCGCGGGAGAAAACATGGGACATGAAGAACAGGCCCTGGATTTGGCAGTGGCGGCCCAGGGCGGGGACCGGGAGGCCTTTGGTAAGCTCTACGATCTCTATGCGCGGCGCATCTATTCCTACCTCTACTACAGGCTCCTGGACAAGGAAGGCGCGGAGGATCTCTGCGCCACGGTCTTCCTGCGGGCCCTTGAGAAGCTGGACGGCTTCCGGCCGGAGCTGGGCAGCTTCTCATGCTGGATCTATGGAATAGCGCATAACGCCCTCCGGGACCACTTTAGGGCCCGGGCCAGGACCCTCGACCAGGGCCCGGGCCTCGACCTTTGGGAGATCCCCGACCTGGCCAGCCATGAGATCGAGGCGGAGAACCGCGATCTCTGGGAGAGACTAAGGCCCCACCTGGCCGGGCTGTCCCCGGAGCAGCGGGAGATCCTCTTCCTGCGGACCTGGGACGACCTGCCTTATGCGCAGATCGCCCCCCTGGTCGGCAAGACCGAGGCCGCCTGCAAGATGGCCTATTCGAGGGCCCTCTCCCTTTTGCGGGAAGCCATGCCCCTATCCCTCCTCCTCGCCTTTCTCGCGGCTCGGCCGCCCATCGCGTGAAAGGAGAAGACCATGGACAGAAAAGTCGAGGAAATCCTAGAGGACCTGTATCTCATCGAGCCCGGGCTGCGGGCCGAGGAGGATGCCCTGAAAAAGACCATTGAGGAGCTCCTGGCCTCCCGCCCTGAGGGGAGGATGGATGACAAGTTCGAGGCCGATCTCAAGGCCCGCCTCCTTTCGGAGTTCTCCCGGAAGGCTCCGGCCCGCCGCTCGGGGGTCCTAGGCTTTATCTCCCGCCGGAGTGTCCGCTGGGCCCTGTCCGGGGCCGCGGCGGCCGCGATCCTCCTCGCCGTGACCCTTGCCCTCAATCCCGCTAGGCCTGGGGCCCTGGCCAGCGCCCCGGCTACAGAGGCCCTAAAGCCCCTGGCCCCGGTGGCCCTCGCCCCGGGCCTTGAGGGCCCCACCGATGGCGGCCGGGCCCGCTCAGCGACGCAGGCCCCGTCTTCTAGTCCTGCCGCTTCCGCAGGCCAGGCCCTTGCCCAGCCCACCGATGGCTACAAAGAGGATGCCAAGCTCCTCCAGGCCCTGGGAGTGGAGAAGGCCGAGCCCGCCCTGCAAAGCGAAATGGACGAGGAGAAGGCCGCGCCCCTGGCCGGGGTCCGCGGCGACCTGGCCTCCTCATCGATCGCCTCCAAGGATCTCCTGGGCGCGGCTATGCCCTCCCCATCCGCCAAGGCCGCGGCCGCCCCCGCCTCTTCGCCATCCCAGTACCAGGCCGCGAGCCCCTCGGACAAGAAGGCCAAGGCCGTGGCTCCTGCGGAGGCTCTCGCGAACCGCTACAACGGGGACTTCAACACCGAGGGCTATGACCGGATCGTGGAGAATTCCTTCGCCAAGGTCCTCGAGGAACCCCTCTCGACCTTCTCCATCGACGTGGACACCGCCTCCTACGCCAACGTTAGGCGCTTCCTCCGCTCGGGCTCCCTGCCTCCCCCGGACGCGGTGCGCATCGAGGAGCTCGTCAACTACTTTCCCTATGACTATGAGGATCCTTCTGTCTCCGAGCCCTTTGCCTTCAATCTCGAACTTTCCCCCGCCCCCTGGAACAGCGAGCATTCCCTCCTCAGGGTGGCCCTCCAGGCCAGGCGCATCCCTGTTGAGGAGATCCCTCCCTCCAACTTGGTCTTCCTGATCGACGTCTCGGGCTCCATGCAGGACGAGAACAAGCTCCCCCTTGTCAAGGAGTCCCTTAAGCTCCTGGCAAGGAGGATGAGGAGCCAAGACAGGATCTCTATCGCCGTCTATGCCGGCTCCGCTGGCCTTGTCCTCGAGTCCACCCCGGGCAACCGCACCGCCGCCATACTGCGGGCCATCGACGCCCTCGAGTCCGGGGGCTCGACGGCGGGCAGCGAGGGGATCCGCCTTGCCTACGAGGAGGCCAAGCGCGGCTTTATCAAGGGCGGCTCCAACCGGGTTATCCTGGCCACCGACGGCGACTTCAATGTGGGGCCCTCCTCGGACGGCGAGCTCGTCCGCCTGATCGAGAAGGAGCGCAAGGCCGGGATCTTCCTCACCGTCCTGGGCTTTGGCATGGGCAACTACCAGGACTCCAAGATGCAGAAGTTGGCCGATACCGGAAACGGCAACTATGCCTACGTGGACAGCCTGGCCGAGGCGGACAAGGTCCTCTCCCGCCAGATGGCCGGCACCCTCTTCACGGTGGCCAAGGACGTCAAGGTCCAGATCGAGTTCAACCCCGCCCTGGTGGGGGAGTACCGCCTCATCGGCTATGAGAAGCGGGCCCTGGCCGCCCGGGACTTCGCGGACGACAGCAAGGACGCAGGCGAACTGGGAGCGGGCTCGAGCGTGACCGCCCTCTATGAGCTTGCACCCGCCTCGGGCTCGGGCTCGAGGACAGACCTGCGCTACCAGGGCACGGCCATCAGCCCCGAGGGGGCCAAGGCCGAGGAGCTCCTCACCCTCAAATTCAGGTACAAGAAGCCCGACGGCAGCGCCTCCAGCCTCATCGAAAAGCCCATAAGCTTGGCTAGCCGGGACTTTGGAAAGTGCTCCACGGACTTCCGCTTTGCCGCCGCCGTAGCCGAGTGGGGCATGATCCTGCGGGACTCCTCCTACAAGGGGAGCGCCTCGGTCCGCCAGGTCCTCTCCATAGCCCGGGATGCCCTGGGCCGGGACTCCGGCGGCTACCGGGCGGAATTCCTCGAGCTCGTGGCCCGGTCAGAAAAGCTCCTGCGCTAAGCCGAGCTTGTCTTCTGTATCAACCCAGGCCCTTGCCTTGCCGGCGGGGGCCTGGGTCTCGTTGACAATCCAGCCCATTTTGTCCATATTCTGGTATACAGACGCTTGGACGCCCTAAAGGCGCCGAGACGCGAGGTGTCTATGGATTCCCGCCCCCTGCCCCTTGTCGAGGCCCATTCCCTCTCCTATACCTACCCCTCGGCCTCCAGCCCGGCGATCAGCGGCGTGGACCTTGTCATACCCCGGGGGGACTATGTGGCCCGGGTGGGCCCCAATGGCTCGGGCAAGTCCAGCCTATTGAGGCTGATGGCGGGCCTGCGCAGGCCCAGCGAGGGCAGCATCCGTGTGGGAGGCCTCGAGGCCTCGGAGCCGCAAAATGCCCGCCAGGTGAGGCGAAGCCTGGGCCTGGTCTTCCAGGCCCCCCTGGACCAGATCGTCTCCTCGGTGGTCGAGGAGGACGTGGCCTTTGGGCCGGAAAACCTTGGCCTGGCCCGGGAGGAGATACGCCTGCGGGTAGGCCGAGCCCTCGAGGACGTGGGCCTTTCTTCCGAGTCTACCAGGCCCTCCCTCTTTCTCTCCGCGGGCCAGCAGCAGCGTCTTGCGATCGCCGGTGCCCTGGCCCTGGAGCCGGATTGCCTGGCCTTTGACGAGGCTACGGCCATGCTCGATCCGGCGGGGCGGCTGGCCGTCTTAGGCCTGATGGATAGGCTCTCCGCCCAGGGCCTGACCCTCATCCACGCGACCCATGACATGGAGGAGGCGAGCCGGGCCAGGCGGGTTGTGGTCCTCGGGGCCGGGCGGATTGTCTACGATGGAAGCCCC
>JAKPBN010000433.1 GCA_029778945.1 Spirochaetota bacterium | reverse complement strand
TAATTATCATAAATCATCAACTCCACGAGTTTCTCTCATCCTCTCATCCTTAGCGCCTTTGCGCGGTTCTCCCTCTTCTCCCCGTAAAGCGCATGAAAGGAAAAGAAGAAGGCAAGCGCAAAAAAAAACAGGGCCGCCCAAGGCAGCCCCGCTTAACTAGACTATTGTTTCCGATCTCGAGGGAGCTTCTACTTTAGCTTGGCGGCCACATCCGCAAAGCCTCTCTTCTCCGCCAGGTCGGCGGCGCTTTCCCCAAGGATATTGCGCGCTCCCTTATCCACCCCGGCCGTCAACAGCCAGGCGACCGCCTCGGCCTTCCCGGCCTGGGCCGCATAATGGAGGGGGCTCGATCCCAGGGCGTCAAGGGCCTTGATCCGGTTGCCCCCGAGGAGGGCCTTGAGGGCATCCGGCCCAAGGGCGACCGCGAGGGAGATGGGGCTGTCCCCATCCCGGCTCCGGGCAAAGAGATCGGCCCCAGCCGCGGCCAGGCGGGCGGCCACGGCGAGGTTCCCCGTGCCCAAAGCCACATGGAGGGCCGTCCTGGAATCCTTGTCCCGGGCATCCACGGCGCTGCCCTTGGCTAGGGCCAGCTCCACCACCTCCACAGAGGGGCGGAAATCCACGAGGAGGCGCAGGGGGGCCCGGCCTTCGGCATCGGCGGTGTTGATCGTAGCGGGCGTGAGGAGGGCCTCGAGGAGGCTTAGGCTCTTGCGGGCCGCCAGGCCCAGGGGGCTCTCGCCCTCGGAGTCCTTGGCGAGGATGGAGGCACCCACGGCCACGAGGAGGCGGGCGGTCTCGGTCTCCCCGGCGTCCACGGCCGCCGCCAAGGGAGTCCTGCCGGCCAGGTCCCGGGCGTCGATCTCGGCCCCGGAGCCCACGAGGAGCTTGGCCGCGTCGGTGGCGCCGGAGCGGGCCGCTATAAGGAGGGGGGTCGAGCCCCGGTTGTCCCTGGCCTGGACCGAGGCGCCCCGGCCCATGAGGAAGCGCAGGGACTCGAGGTCCCGCTTCCGGGTGGCCTGGTGGAGGGGGCTCTCTCCGGAGAGGTTGCGCGAATTGGGATCGGCCCCGGCATCCATGAGCTCAGGAAGGCAGTCCCTGGCGGACCAGAGCACCGCGATATGGAGACTAGTGTCGCCCATCGCGTCCCTGCTGGCCAGGGAGGCCCCGGCCTTGAGGAGGGCGGCCACCGATGCCCGGGCATTGGCCTTGACGGCCGCCCCCAGGGGGCTCATGCCGTCGGCGTTGCGGGCGTTGGGGTCGGCTCCCTTCTGGCAGAGGAAGTCGATGGAGTCCTTGAGGTTGAGCCTGGCGGCGTGGTGGAGGGGGGTGTCGCCATAGGCGTCCCTCGCGGCTATGGTCTGGGAATTGAAGAGCCAGTCCACGGGGCCGCCCGGGGCGGTGAGGGCCGTGGAGAGGGGGGTCTCGCCGCGCACATTGGAGGCGAAGATGTCGGCCTTGGCCGCCAGGAGGGCCTCGCCCTGGGTCCGCAGGTTCTTGCGGACCGCCAGGTGGAGGGGGGAGTCCCCCGCGTTGTTGCGGGCATTGGGATCCCCGCCCTTGGAGGCGATGAAGGCGATGGCCTGGGGATGGGCCTCCTTGGCGACGGCCACATGGAGGGGGGTATTGCCGCCATTGTCCCGGGAGGAGACATTGGCCGGCGTGATGATCGCCGCGAGGGCGGCGGTGGGCTCGACCTTGGCGGCGCTCGGGGCAGCGGGCTGGCCGCCCGGAGCCGGGCCGCCCATGGCCAGGGCGGTCATGGCCAGGGCTACCGTGAGGGGCGTCTCGCCCTTGCCATTGGCCAGGAAGATGTCGGCGCCCCGGGCCAGGAGGGAGGGGGCGTACTCGAGGTGGCCACCCCGGAGGGCGATGTGGAGGGCCGTGTCCCCGGCCGCGTTGGCGGCGTTCACGGGAGAGCCAGCCTTGAGGAGGCGGTCGACCAGGGTCGGGGTATAGCCGACCTGGACCGCCACATGGAGGGGAATGTTGCCGTTCCTGTCCTTGAGGGAGGGATCGGCGCCGTAGGAGAGGAGGAGGTCGACTCCCTGGTCCCGTCCGGCCTCGGGGAGGGCTATATGGAGGGGGGTATTGTCAAAGCCATCCCTGACATTGGGGTCGGAGCCCCCCTTGAGGAGGATCTCCGCTCCCTCGAACCAGCCCGAGCGGACGGCCTCGTGGAGGGGGGAGGAGCCGG
>JAKPBN010000431.1 GCA_029778945.1 Spirochaetota bacterium | reverse complement strand
GTGGATGATCCCCGAGCCGGCGGTCATCCACTGGAGGTCCCCGGGGCCAATGACCCCGGAGTTGCCCAGGGAGTCCCCGTGGGCCACCCGGCCGTCGATGAGGTAGGTGACGGTCTCGATGCCCCGGTGGGGATGCCAGGGGAAGCCCGCGATGTAGTCCTCCTTCCTCGTGGAGCCGAACTCGTCCAGGAGGAGGAAGGGATCGGTGGAGGACGTGTCGCTAAAGCCAAAGATGCGCCTGAGCCTGACCCCCGCCCCGTCCTTTGTGAGACTGCCCTTTAGCGTGGCCGTGATTAGCCTTGCACCCATGTCGTCCTCCTCCCTAGCCTGCGGCGGCAGGGAGGATCACCCAGAAGGATGTCCCCCCAGCCTTGGTGGAGCTGAAGCCGATCCTGCCCCTAAGATAGCCCTCGGTCAGCATTCGCATGCTGTAGGTCCCAAGCCCCCGGCCCCTGCCCTTGGTGGAAAAGGAGCGCTGGAAGACCTGGAGCTGGTCCTCGGGGGAGATGAAGGCTGAGTTGTGGACTGCCAGCACAAAGCCTTCGCCCTCCTGGCCCAGGCTGATCCTGACTTCCTCCCCCGGGGTGGAAGCCTCGACGGCGTTCTTGATCATGTTCTGGAGGACCCTGCCCAGGAGGACCGGGTCGGTCTCCACGACGAGGCTGGCATCGCCGCCGGCCCCGTCGGCCCCGCCGGCCCCGCCGCAAGGCCCGCAGTCGAGGATCATGCTCTTTCCCTGGGCGGCCTGGTTAAACTCGAAGTTTCCTATGATCAGCCTGGCCAGGCTGACAAGGTCGGTGGGCCGGAAAGTAGGCTGGAGCTCGCCCACTTCCATGAGGATAATGTCCCGCTGCTGGTTGACCTCGTCGACCAGGGTGGAGGCCGCCGAGGCCAGGCGGCGGTAGAGGTTCTGGGTCTCCGCGTTCCCACCGTCTTGCATGCCCAGGAGGCTGATCCCGGCCTGGATCGAAGCCAGGCCGTTCATCACGTCATGGAAGAAGATGCGCTCCAGGACGAGGCGGCGCTCCGAGTCCCGCCGGTCCTTGAGGGTGACGAGGACAAACTTCTCTTTCTGGACGGCGAAGGCCAGGGCTGTCACCAGGGCCTCAATGCTCTCGAGGCCGGCCTTGCCCCGGGTCGTGATCCGGGCCTCCCGGGAGACCCTGCCGTCCACGTCGAGAGCCTCGAGGATCGTCCCCACGGCGCCGCAGACCTTGCAGGCCTTGCTGGTGCCGCAGCCACCGGGATTTTCTGTGGCGTGGATGCAGCCTAGGAGCTCCCCGAGGCGATCCCCGGTGACCTCGGCCTGGCTCCGCCCCAGGCCCTGGAGGGCCGCGCTGTTCGCGTAGACCACCTGCCTGCGGGCCTTGGCGACAAAGACCATGTCGGGGAGGAGGTCGAGGACCGTCCCATAGATCCCCCGGGCCTCGGATACGGCCGGGGACGCGAGGATCTCCCCGGGGCTATCCCTCTCGGCGGGGGCAAAAAAGGACTCCATGCGCGATCCTCCAGGAAAATCTGTTGCGTGCAACGTCCAATCCCAAGTATCGCCGGGCCGGGCGCCTTGTCAATCCTTGGCGGCCCGCCGGGCGGTGCGGGAAAAGACCCGGGGGGCGGGACTTGCGAGCTTGCGCTCGACCTGGTAGGCCTGCATTCTCGCGAAAGCCTCGAGGAGGCGGCCCTTGTCCGGGTAGGTGTCCAGGCCCGCGGCCTCAAGGGCCAGGAGGAGTTCGTGGGTGGCCTCGAGGGTGGAAAGGCACCAGGGGGCGGGCTGGCGCTTGATGTAGTAGCGGCTGGGCTCCCGGGGCTCGAACATCAGGCGGGGGAGGGCGAGGAGGCCGGGGCTCTCCCGGAGCACGGCCTTGGAGCAGGCCCAGGTCGAGTCGATCAGGAAGACCACGAGGCGCCGCCCCTGGAGGAGGTCCCCGGGAAAGCCCCCGGCGGAGAGGTTCAGGGCCTCCTTGCCCGGGTAGAGGAGGACCGGGAAATTCCCAGGGTCGTCCACCAGGGCCCTGAAGCGGGGGTCCTGGTCAAAGCAGAGGCCCTGGAGGATCTCGCTGCCCGCCAGGTTGAGGCAGGTGATCCGGCCCGTGTTGCAGCGCTCCCGCTTCCACTCCATGGGATGCATGAGGAGGACCACCTTGGTCCTGATGGCCAGGGGGGCCTCCGTGGGGCAGAGGCAGGAGTCGGCCGGGCGGCGGCAGCGGTAACAGAAGTCTCGGGCCATGGCTCGAGGATGGCGATTTGCCAGGCGATATTCAAGGGGAGGATTGGACGGGCGCGGGGCGGGCTTGAGTAGACCCCGCTTCCCGGCATAGAATCACGCCACCATCCCATGACCAACTACCATACGCACACCTACCGTTGCCGCCACGCCACGGGAGAGGTCCAGGACTATGTCGAGGAAGCCCGCAAGGCCGGACTTGGAGAGCTGGGCTTTTCCGACCATGTCCCTCAGCCCGATGGCCGCTGGGCGGACTGCCGGATGGACATCGGCGAGCTCTCCGGCTATGTCGCCGCGGTGGAGAGGGCCCGGGAGGCCGAGGCCCGCCGGCCTGGGGGCGGGATCTCCATACGCCTGGGCCTCGAGTGCGAATGGTCGCCGGAGCTGGAGTCCTACTACCGGGAGGAGCTCCTGGGCCGCCATGGGATCGAGTACCTTGTGGGGGGAATCCACAACTATGTCCTGGACGGCCGCTGGAGGGACTCTTTCTGCATCGAGTCCCCCCGGGGGCTGGCGGCCTATGCCCGCCAGGTCGAGGGGGCCATGGCCTCCGGACTCTTTGCCTTCCTGGCCCATCCGGATGTCTTCTGCAACGGCTACCTGCCCTGGGACGCCGAGGCCAAGGCCTGCGCCCACGACGTCCTCGCGGCCTGCGCCTCCGTGGGCATGCCCATCGAGGTCAACGGCAACGGCCTGCGCAAGCCCATGGTCAGGGCCCCCGAGGGCCGGCGGCCGCCCTATCCCCACCGGGAATTCTGGGATCTCGCCAAGGACTACGGACTCAAGGCCCTGGCCTGCTCGGATGCCCACCGCCCCATCGATGTGGGCCGGGGCCTGCTCGAGGGGACGGAGTTGGCCGCCTCCCGCGGCCTCGAGGTCCTAGGCTCCCTGCCCCTTCCCATCCGCGCCTAGGCCGGGCTCGGCCCCCAGGCCGGCGGCCCGCAGGATTCGCCTATCCCAAGCGTCGACCCGGAGGCAGCAGAGGCCCCAGCAGGCGCAGATCCCCGCTATCACCTTCCAGAGGAGGCCCGGCCCGCCCGCCTTGAGGAGGGGGCCCGCCACGAGGGGCCCCAGGGCCCAGCCACCGGAATAGAAGACCCCCATAAAGGACTGGAAGGAGCCCCGCCAGTTCTCCGGGGAGTGGCGGGCCATGAAGACGCCCATGTTGGTGGAGGCCGTGATCTCCCCCAGGGTCCAGGTGAAGGTGGCCAGGAGGAGGCCCAGGTCGCCCAGGCGGAAGGAATAGGCCCCAAAGCCCAGGATGTAGAAGATGGCCGAGAGGGCCATGCACAGGAGGGGCGAGTAGCGGCGCAGGAGCCTGGCCACGGGGATGGAGAGGGCTATCACGGTGACCGCGTTGAGCGACATCGCCACGGCCATGAAGCCCGCCGCCTCCAGGCCCCGGTAGGCCTTGAAGGTGAGGGAGAGGCCAAAGCTCGTCTGGGAATAGGTGATGCTGGACACGAGGGATATGGCCGCGAAGGCCAGGAGGATGGGCCGGGAGAGAAAGGCCCGGAGGGCTCCGCGCTCGTCCCTCACCTCGAGGTGGCTCTCCGCGTGGCTCAAGGCCGGCGGATGGACCCCGCGGCCCACGAGGATGACGGCTATGAGGGTGGAGAGGGCATCCCCCCAGAAGAGCCAGGCCAGGGCGTACTTGAAGAGGAGGCTGGCCACCAGGGGGCCCAGGGCCACCCCGACGTTGATGGACCAGTACTGGAGGCCAAAGACCTCCTTGCGCCTGCCCGAGGGGGCAAGATCCGTGAGGAGGGCCGAGATCAGGGGCCTGGCCCCTCCCCGGAAGAAATTCCCCGCCACGATGAGCCAGGGGGCCCAGGACTGGTGGTAGCTGAAGCCCACCGCGGCCGTCAGGGCGGCCCCCGCGAGCTGGAAGCTGAGGAGGGCCCGCTTCCGGCCCAGGGTGTCGGCTATCCTCCCGGAGGCCAGGGAGCCCCCCATGGAGGCCGCGAAGGTGAGGGAGACAATGGCGCCGGTCCTCACCTCGTCCAGGCCCAGGGCCATGCTGAGGTAGAGGGAGAGGAAGGCCCCGACAAAGTCCCCAAAGCGGTTGACCATGGTGGAGAGGAACATGGTCCACAGGGATGGGCCAAGGCCGCGGTAGGGGGCGATGAGGCGGGCGAGGGCCGGGCTTTTTTCCATGGCGGGCACTATAGGTCGGAATATCGGGTTTATGGAAGCCGCCGCCTGAAAAAAACCTTGCCGGCCCAGGAAAAAACACTAGAATTAAACCGATCTATTAGGTAGCCCGCGAAGTATTGCAGGGGGAAATGTGCCTACACGGTCATCCGGGGTGGTTTCCTTTCTCTTTACGGATATTGAGGGAAGCACCCGCAAGTGGGACTCGGACTCGCCCTCCATGTCCCATTCCCTGTCCCGGCATGACCAGATCCTCCGGGCGGGGATCGAGGCCAACGCCGGCCGGGTCTTCAAGACCGTGGGGGATGCCTTCTGCGCGGCCTTTGCCTCCCCCGAGGCCGCCCTGGACGCCTGCCTCGCCGTCCAGGCGGGCCTCGCCGCGGAGACCTGGAGGATCGAGGGGGGCATCCTCGTCCGGATGGCCATCCATTCCGGGGAGGCCGAGGAGAGGGACGAGGACTATTTTGGCCCGGCCCTGAACCGCGTGGCCCGTCTCCTTTCCCTGGCCTACGGCGGCCAGATCCTCCTCTCCCTGGCGACGGAGGAGCTCCTCGTGGACCGCCTTCCCAAGGGAGTCAGCCTCCGCCTCCTGGGACGCTACCGCCTCAAGGACCTTTCCCGGCCGGAGACAGTCTACCAGGTGGAGGCCCCGGGCCTCCACTCGGACTTCCCCCCCATCAAGTCCCTGGACGGCAAGCCCCACAACCTGCCCCTGGAGCCCACGCCCTTTATCGGCCGGGAGGCCGAGGTGGCGACCATTGTCCAGGCCTTCTCCGATCCCGACTGCCGCCTCCTCTCCATCCTGGGCCCGGGCGGGGTCGGGAAAACCCGGCTCTCCATCCAGACCGGGGCCGAGCTCCTGGACGACTATGCCGGCGGCGTCTGGTTTGTGGACCTCTCGGACTGCAAGGACGCCGAGGCTTCGGTGCGGACCATCAATCGGGTGCTCGCGGTCAAGGAAGGGCCCGGGCGGGGCCCCCTGGAGTCCCTGGAGGACTTTCTGGGCAGCCGCCGCTACCTCCTGATCTTCGATAACCTCGAGCAGGCCTCGGGACTCGGGGCCTTGGTCTCAGACCTGCTTTCGGCCTGCCCGGGCCTGGCCATCCTTGCCACGAGCCGGGTGGCCCTGAGGATCCGCTGGGAACGCCAGCTGCCCCTCCCGCCCCTGGCCATCCCGGTCTCGGCCGGGGCGACCGTCCTCTCCCTCTCCCACTACGATGCCGTGCGTCTCTTTGTGGAGAGGGCCAGGGCCGCGAAGCCCAGCTTCAGGATCGACGACCGGAACGCCCCCGCCGTGGCCCAGATCTGCGTGCGCCTCGACGGGATACCCCTGGCCATCGAGCTGGCCGCGGCTCGGGCCAAGGCCTTTTCCCCCGACGAGATCCTGGCCCGCTTCGAGGCGGATCCGGACTTTCTGGACGCCCGGGGCTCGGATCTTCCAGACCGCCAGTCCACCCTCCGGTCCGTGGCCGCCTGGAGCTATGGCCTCCTCGCAAAGGCGGAAAAGGCCGCCTATCGGGCCCTTGGGGCCTTTGCGGGAGGCTTTACCCTCTATTCGGCCGAGGCCGTCCTTGCCACCACCGACCTTGGCAAGGGCGGCGCGAGGAGGATTCCCGACCTCCTGGCCTCCCTCGTGGACAAGAGCCTCGTGGTGCGGGAAGAGCTTGCCCAGGGCTCCCGCTATCGCCTCCTCGAGACCCTGAGGGTCTATGCCCGGGAAAGCCTGGAGGCCTCCCCGGAAGGGGCCCTGGTCCTGGCGGCCCATTCGGAGCGCTACCGCCTCCTTGCCGCCGGCTTCCAGGTGAGGGCGGGCAAGGGCGCCGGGGAGGCCGAGCTGCTCTCGGGCATCGATGTCGAGTATCCCGAGTACACCACGGCCTTCCAGCGCCTTGTGGCCTCCGGCGACATCCCGGCGGCCCTGGAGATCGCCGGCGGCCTGGCGAGGTTCCGGGAGATCCGGGGCCTCCTCGCTGAGGGGATCGAGGACCTGCGCCGGGTCCTAGGCATCCCCTGCCCCGGCCTGTCCGGGATCGCCCTTGCCCAGGCCCGGTTTTCCCTCGCCGAGCTGCTCCGGCGCAAGGGAGAGTACGAGGCTTCCCTGGAGGAATACGGGAAGGCCCTCGACCTTGCCCGGGCCGCCGGAGCCGAGGACCTGGCCCAGCTGGCCAGGGTGTGCGCCGGATGGGCCCATTTCCGGCTTGGCCAGAACCAGCTGGCCCAGGAGACCTGGAGCCAGCTGGCCTCGACCGTGAAGGAGGATCGGCTCCAGGAGCCCCAGGCCAGGCTCGCCGCGGCCCTCGCCGAGGAAGGCCTAGGCGTTGTGGCCCTGGTGGAGGGCCGCTATGAGGAGGCCAAGCCCCTCCTGGATTCGGCCTGCTCCAGCTTCCGCGCCTTGGGTGAGCTCACCCGGGCCCATGTGGCTATCCTGAACTCAGGAGTCGCGGCCTTTAGGATGGGCAAGGTGGCCGAGGCCAAGGCGGCCTGGGAAAGGGCCGCGAGGGTCGCCGAGGAGTTGGGGAGCGTGAAGGACAGGCTTGTCGCCAAAAACAATATAGCCTGCGCCTTTCAGGCCGAGGGCGACCATGAGGGAGCCCTCGAGGTCTTCCGGGAAATCGAGGGCGCCGCAAGGCTCTCCACTCCATCCCAGCACTTTATGGTTGTCTCGGGCCTCACGGAGAGCCTCCTCGCCCTGGGCTTTCTGGATGAGGCCGAGAACCGGGCCCGGGAGTGCCAGATCCTCGCGGAGGAGGATGGCATCCGCATCCACCATAGCTGGGCCGAGCGCATCCTCGGGGACATCCTCTGCGCCCGAGGGGACCCGAGCATGGCCGTCCAATGCTATGACCGGGCCGAGGCCCATGCCAGGGCCACCGGGGATGTCTATGAGCTTGAGCTAATCGCCGCGTCGCGGCGGAAGATAGAAGTCCAGTAGGCAAGGAGCAGAAGATGAAAAGAGCTCGCTTCCCCGTGATCCTGGTGCTATTCCTTCTCCCTGCCTTATTGGCAGCCCAGCCGAAGCACTATCTCGAGAAATTGGTGCCTTCAACTTTAGGCATCGTCTCTTCCTATGCGTTTATAGAGAAGCCCGCGCAAGGCTACGGTGGGCGGGTGACCCAGGCTATCCTCAGCACCCGGATCAATAATCTGCTATCCCAGAACCTGTCCGCGCCCTTGGGGTCCGCCGAGCCGGATCACGCCATCTGGGATCCCAAGGGGCACGACGGCCCCTCGATCGGGGGCAAGGCCCTGCAATTTCTTCCCGGCTCCCTAGGGGTCGAATTCGCGGTCAAGGTCAAGCTAGGCGGGGAAAGCCGCCCTGCGGCCTATCCCTGGACCGCAGGCAGCGCCTCCGAGAGGACCGCCTCCCTGATGGTCGCTGGCCCCCGGGCCAAGCTGGCTCCCTTCTCTCCCGGCAAGAATCATATCTGGGTGGGCTGTCCTGACGGGGCCGGGAAAATCGAGTGGGCCAGCGTGCCCCTCGAGAAGAAAGCCGGAATTCCCCATCCCTTGCCAAATGGCTTCGTGACCGGCCGGGCAGGATTCTTCACAGAGAACGGGATGAGGATGTTCTTTGTCGAATACCTCGCGTGGCCCGAAGACCCTGTGGAGATCGGCGACTGAGCAGGGGGGCGGGCAGCCGGACGGCCTCGCCCTTTTTCGATAGGCATAATTGTGCCAGGCCTGTATACTCGATGGCCATGAGCCTAGAAGAGTATTTCCGCCCCTTCCGCGAGGGCATCGTGGGCATTGACGCCACCATGCCCACCGAAGGGGGAGACAAGCCCATAGTGTACGCCGACTGGACAGCCTCGGGGAGGCTCTACGCCCCCATCGAGGACTTTATGCGCTCCACCATCGGTCCCCTCGTGGCCAACACCCACACGGAGACGACCTGGACCGGGGTGGCCATGACCCGGGCCTACCACGAGAGCCGGGAGATCCTCAAGCGCCACGTGGGGGCCGGGAGCGAGGACTCCCTCCTCTTCACGGGCTTTGGGATGACCGCGGCGATCAACAAGCTCCAGCGCATCCTGGGCCTCCGCCTCCCCGAGGGCCGGCTCCCCGAGCGGGAGGGCAAGAGGCCTCTCGTCCTCATCACCCACATGGAGCACCACTCGAACCAGATCACCTGGGAGGAGTGCGACGTCGATGTGCGCATCATCCCCCGGGACGAGGCCACGGGCCTGCCCGACCTCGCCTGGCAGCGCCGCATCCTCGAGGAAAACCAGGACCGTCCTCTCCTCATAGGGGCCTTTACGGCGGCCTCCAACGTGACCGGCCTGGTGACCCCCTGGGCCGCCATGGCCTCCCTCATGCACGAGTTCGGGGGCTGGGCCTTTGTGGACTTCGCCGCCGCGGCCCCCTATGTGGACATCGACATGCACCCCAAGGATCCGGCGGCGAGCCTGGACGCGATCACCTTCTCGCCCCACAAGTTCCTGGGGGGGCCGGGCTCCTCGGGAGTCCTCGTCCTCTCGAACGCCCTGTACCGCCGGGCCGTCCCGGACCAGCCGGGTGGCGGCACGGTCAAGTGGACCACACCCTTTGGCACCCACCGCTATGTGGACGGCATCGAGGCCCGGGAGGACGGGGGCACCCCGGGCTTTCTCCAGGCCATGAGGGCCGCCCTGGCGGTCCGGGTCAAGGAGGAGATGGGGGTAGCCAAGATCAGGGCAAGGGAGGCCGAGCTCCTGGCCATCATCCTGGAGGAGCTCAAGGCCGAGGCCTCGATCATGCTCCTGGAGAGCGAGAACATGGAGAGGCTGGGCATCCTATCCCTTTATGCCCCGGGGGAGCACCACAACCTCATTGTGCGCCTCCTGAATGACCGCTTTGGCGTCCAGACCCGGGGGGGCTGCTCCTGCGCGGGCACCTACGGCCACATCCTCTTCAACATCCGCAAGACCACCTCGAACCGCATCACCGACCTGATCGACTCCGGGGACCTGACGGAAAAGCCCGGCTGGGTCCGGGTCTCGGTCCACCCGACCATGACCGACGCCGAGGCCCGCTACATCGGGAAGTCCTTAGTGGAAGTTATACGAAACTACCAGGCCTGGGGCGAGGCCTATGCCTTCCACAAGGACTCCGGGGAGTTTACCCGCAAGGATGGCCGGGATCCTTCTCCCGACCTGATGGCCGGCTTCAGGGCCCGCTAGGCCGCGAGGCCCTCAAGCAGGAAGTAGGTGCCAATCTCCGCCCCCTGGTAGGCCAGGGCTATGGCCGACTGGATGAGGTGGTGTTTCTTGTCCCGGTCGAAGTCCCCCTTGATCAGGCGCACGGGGAGGTAGAGCCAGGCGTAGAAAAGCCCCGTCACCGTGTAGATGAGGAGGAGGTACTCGAGGAAGGTGGCCCGGGACATGGGCGCCGGCTTGCCCGATCCGGCCGGCTTGGGCGGCGCTTCCTTGGGCAGGGGAAGGCCCCGGCGGGCAAATTCCGCCTCCAGGCCCGCCCTGAGCCCGGGCTCCGAGTCCAGGTCGCTGTTGATCCAGGCGCTCACGAGCTCCCAGGGTGAGAGCATCGAGGGTTTCTCCAGTTCCTTGCTTGCCATAGCTAGAGTATAGGGCCGGATTTTCCCGGGCCGCAAGGAAAACCTTCTTGCCCCTCCCGCGCCGGAGGGCTAGTATCAAGGCATGGAATCCCAGCACATCGCCCCCTCTGCAGCCCTCAAATTCTGGAAAAGCGAAAGCGAGGCCGTCTGGCTCTACCAGCGCTTCGCCGAGCTCGAGACCAATCCCTCCCTGGCCGACCTCTACCGCCGCCTCGCGGACACTGAGGTTTCCCATGTCGCCTTCTGGGAGGCCAAGGTCGCCGCCGCCGGAGGCAAGGTCCCCGAGTTCAAGCCCGGGGCCTCGGTCCGCCTCAAGGCCTGGCTGGCCCGCCGCCTGGGTCCTGCGGCCATGGTGGACGCCGTGTCCGGGGTCGAGAGCCGGGCCGCGGGCTCCTATGACGGGGTCGCGGACGCCGAGGCCGTGGGCATGCCCAAGGACGAGCGCTCCCACGCCCGGGTCTTTGGCTATCTTTCTCGCTCAGGCAAGGGCCTGGGGGGGGACGACGTGGCCCGCTTTGAGGGCCGCCATAAGGCCGGAGGCGGCAATGCCCTGCGGGCCGCCGTCCTCGGGGGCAACGATGGTCTCGTGTCCGTGTTTAGCCTCGTGATGGGCGTGGCCGGCGCCGGGGCCTCCCGGTCTCAGATCCTCCTCACCGGCGGGGCCGGCCTCCTCGCGGGGGCCCTCTCCATGGCCCTGGGGGAATGGCTGTCGGTCCAGTCCTCCCGGGAGCTCTACCAGAACCAGATAAGCATCGAGGAAGCCGAGCTCGCGGAGATCCCCGAGGAGGAAAAGGCCGAGCTTGCCCTGATCTACCAGGCCAAGGGCCTCGACCAGGCCACGGCGGAGGCCCTGGCCGACCGCCTCCTCTCGGACAAGGCCACGGCCCTGGATACCCTGGCCCGGGAGGAGCTCCATGTCGACCCCGCCGAGCTCGGAGGCTCGGCCTGGGTAGCCGCCGCCACCTCCTTCTTCCTCTTCGCCGCGGGCGCCCTCATCCCGACCCTGCCCTACCTGTTCTGGAGCGGCACCGCCGGCATTGTCGCCTCCACCGTCTTCTCGACCCTGGGCCTCTTTGGCATAGGCGCCGCGATCACCCTCCTCACGGGCCGGAAGGTCCTCTACTCGGGCATGCGCCAGGTCCTCTTTGGCGTCGCCGCCGCCGCCATCTCCTTCGGCGTCGGCCACCTGATCGGCGTAGGCCTGGGCTGAGCCTAGCCGCGCGTGGCCTCGTCTCCCTCCCCTTGTATCACCTCTTTATGCTAGCAGCGCCGGAGAAGGGCTAATGCCCTTCTCCGCGTCTCCTCGTAAAAACGCCCCCATGGGGTGGCCGCTTTAGCGTGGCGAGCCCAGGGGTTAAACCCCGTCCCGGCCATACGGGAAATTCGTGGCGCGGCGGGTGGGGCGGACGGACCCGGGGGGGCCGAGCTACCGCGAGGCCGACCCCCGGGCCCGCCCGTCCCAGGCCCCGCCCAAGAACGTCCTCTACAAGCCCGGGCGAGTATTCCTCCCTAAGGCCCCGCTTTGTGGGCCGCCTCGCCCATGGTATAGTGGCCTCATGGGTAGGTCTTTTTTCTTCTTCGATCTTGAGACCTTTGGCCTCGAGGCCCGCTACGACCGCATCGCCCAGTTCGCTGGCCTCCGGACAGACGAGGACTTCGAGCCCATAGGCGAGTGGATAATCCTCTACTGCAAGCCCAGCCCCGACTACCTCCCCAGCCCCTATTCCTGCCTGGTCACGGGCATCACACCCCAGGCTGCCCTGGAGGCGGGCATCAGCGAGTACGAGCTGGCCCGCCGCCTCAACGAGGAGTTCTCGACCCCGGGCACCACGGCCCTAGGCTACAACTCCATCCAGTTCGACGACGAGTTCCTGCGCAACCTTTTCTACAGGAATTTCTACGATCCCTATGCCCGGGAATACCGCAAGGGCAACAGCCGCTGGGACCTCCTCGACCTGATGCGGGCCGCCCACGACCTGAGGCCGGAGGGCCTCGTCTGGCCCGCCGGGGACGACGGCAGCCCCATCTTCAAGCTCGAGACCCTGGCCAAGGCCAACGGGGTCGACCAGGGGGCGGCCCACGACGCGATGCACGACGTCCTCGCGACCATAGGCCTTGCCCGGCTCGTGAAAAGGCGCCAGCCCAAGCTCTTCGACTGGTACCTCAATCACCGCAGCCGGGATTCCCTGCGGCCCCTGGTTGATCTGGTCTCCCGGGAGCCCTTGGTCCACACCGCCGCGGCCTACACCTCGCCTAAGGGCTGCACAACCCTGGTGGCCCCCATAGCCCTGGACCCGGAGAACCGCAACCAGCTCGTGGCCCTCGACCTGCGCTACGACCCTGCGGAGATTGTCGACCTCCCCGTGGAGGAGCTGAGGCGGAGGGTCTTTACCAAGGCCGAGGAGCTCGAGACCCCACGCCTGCCCCTCTCCCGGATCCGCCTCAACCGCTGCCCCTTCCTGGCCCCGGCCTCGACCCTGAGCGAGGAGGCCGCCGCGAGGCTGGGCATCGACCTGGATTCCTGTGCCGCCCATCTCGAGCTGATCCGCCGGGAGCCCGACCTCATCCAGAAGCTTGTGGCCGTCTTCGAGGGCCCCCTGGCGGCCGAGGAGCTCAAGGATCCCGAGCTCATGCTCTACTCCGAGGGCTTCTTCCCCGAGGAGGACCAGGCCCTCTTTGCCAAGGTCCACGAGGCCCTGGCCAGCCTTGAGCCGGCGGAGGCCAAGGCCAAGGCTTACAGGATGCGCTTCCAGGACGGCCGGCCGCCCACCATGCTCCGGCGCTTCTTTGCCCGCAATTGGCCCGAGACCCTGGGGCCGGCGGAAGTCAAGCGCTGGCGGTCCTTCTGCGCGGGCCGCCTCCAGCTGCCTCCCTTGCCGGGGGGCACCGACCTGGGGACCTACTCGAAGATCATAGGCCAGAAGCTGGAGAGCCCCGCCACCCCGGCCCGGGACAAGGCCATCCTCCTGGCCCTCCTGGCCTACAAGACCGAGCTCGAGAAGGCGGTCCTGGATTTTGAGGGAGAGAAGGGCCGGCCCTGATTTTCCCCCGCCCTTTCGGGCGAGTTGCGCCGGGGGGCCATTCCAGTATTTACTCGAGGCCATGGCCCCCTCGATCAGCCTCAGTCTAGGCGCGGATTCCTTTTCCCTGGCCCTAGGCCCGAACTTCCGCCTGGACCACAGCCCCGGACGGCCCCTCCTCAAAGCCGGGCGGGGCCAGGCCAGCTATGCCTGCCGCCTGGGGAGCTATAGGATTAAGTCCCGGGCCGAGGAGCTGCGCCCTTACTCGGCCTTCGAGGTCCTGGAGGCCGGCCCCGGGCGGGCACGGATCCGCTTTCCTGGCCTAGCCACCCTGGTCGCCACTGCGGCTACCGGGCCCGGGGGCCTTGATTCCCTCGGCCTGGCTTTCGAGGATATCGAGGGCGATTTTAACCGCCTTGTCCTGGCTATTCCTGCCCAGGCCGGGGACAGGATCTATGGCTGCGGGGAACAGTACTCCTTCCTCGACCTCCGGGGCCGCCGGGTCCCCCTCTGGTGCGAGGAGCAGGGAGTGGGCCGGGGACCCAATGCCATCCGCCTGGCCGCGGAGCTTGTCGCCGGCGCCGGGGGCAATCGCCTGTCCACCTATTACCCGATTCCGGCCTTCCTCTCCTCCGCAGGCTGGTCCTGTGCTTGCGAGCTGCGGGCCTGGGCCCGCTTTGACTTTCGCCGGCTCCGGGAGCACCGCCTCCTTTTCTGGGAAATCCCCCGGCGCGTCGACTTCGAAGTCTGTCCCAAGGCCGTGTCCAAGGCCCGGACCTGGGACCCCGCGGTCCTCGTGGGAGGCCTCTCTCTACGGGCGGGCCGGCAAAGCCAGCCCCCGGCCTGGGCCTTCGAGGGCCTCATCCTGGGGGTCCAGGGAGGGACCAAGGAAGTCCTGGCCAAGGCCGAGGTCCTGGAAAAAGCGGGAGCCCCCCTCGCGGGCCTCTGGGCCCAGGACTGGTGCGGCCGGAAGCTCACGGGCTTTGGCAGCCAGCTGTGGTGGAACTGGGAAACCGACGCCGGCCTCTACCCCGATCTGGCGGGCCTTGCCCAGGGCCTAGCGGACCGGGGCATCCGCCTCCTGGGCTATATCAACCCCTTCCTGGCCCTTGATGGTCCCCTCTATGCGCAGGCCCAGGCCCAGGGGCTCTGCGCCAAGGACGGCCAGGGCCGGGACTACCATCTCCAGACCGCAGGCTTTCCCGCGGCCGTCCTCGACCTCACCAAGCCCGAGACCCGGACCTGGATCAAGGGCATAATCAAGGCCCAGCTCCTCTCCCAGGGCTTCTCAGGCTGGATGGCCGACTTTGGGGAATACCTTCCCACGGACGCCGTCCTGGACTGCGGGGAGTCCGCCGAGCTCGTCCACAACGCCTATCCCGTCCTCTGGGCCCAGGTCAACGCCCAGGCCGTGGCGGAGGCCGGGATGGAGGGGGAGATCCTCTGGTTCTGCCGCTCCGGCGGCCTCGGGTCCTCGCGTTATGCGCCAGCCTTCTGGGCGGGGGACCAGTGCGTGGACTGGAGCCGGGACGATGGCCTTCCGAGCGTAATCCCGGCGGCCCTCTCCCTGGGCCTCTCAGGCTCGGCCTTCTGGCACGCCGACCTGGGGGGCTACACCACCGTGGCCTGGCTCAGGCGGTCCCGGGAGCTATTGTGCCGCTGGGCCGAGTTATCCGCCTTTACCCCCATCATGCGCAGCCACGAGGGCAACCGCCCTGGCCGCAATGCCCAGGCCTGGTCTGACCCGGCCACGGCGGCCGCCGTGGCGGCCATGGCCCGGGTCCACGCGGCCCTGGCCCCCTATACCCTGGCCCTGGCGGAGGAGTACGGCTGGACGGGCCTCCCCCTGATGCGGGCGCTCTTTATGGCCTATCCCGAGGATCCGCGTTGCGCGAACCTGGCCTACGAGTACCTCTACGGCCCCGACCTCCTCGTGGCCCCCGTCCTAAAGCGGGGACGCCGCCACCGCCTGGTCTATGTGCCGGCGGGAGACTGGCTCGAGCTCTGGACCGGGCGGTCCGTCCACCC
>JAKPBN010000426.1 GCA_029778945.1 Spirochaetota bacterium | reverse complement strand
TGGAGGTCTCATAGAGCTTCATCGTGCCCTGGGCCGAGGCATAGTACTTGGAGTCCCGAACCTCGCTGGTGACGGAAAAGTCGAGCTCCACATAGACATCGGCGTTGAATTTCTGGGCCAGGTACTGGACGATCCCGACGGAGCCCCCGGTTTCCGCCTGCCAGGCCGCGGCCTGGTCCTTTTTGTTGCTCTCCACCCGGTCAAAGTCCGTGACCGCCAGGCCTTCCTTTTCGATCAGGTAGCGATTGGCCTGGGTGACGGCGATCTTGGCCAGCCGGGGATCGACGGCGGAGGACTCGGAATAATAGACCATGTAGTTGAGCCGGCCCAGGAAGGACTGGAGGAAGGCGGATTCCTCGGGGCTCAGGGTCGTGGGCGGCGGGGGCAGGGCTTCCTCGGCCGGGGCAGCCGAGGCCACTGAAGCCGGTGCGGCCGCGCTGGGGCCGGAGCCCGGGGCCCCGGGACTGGCAGCTTGGGCGGCGGGAAGGGCCTGATCCGTGCCCTGGACGAGGGCGGTTGCCCTAGCCTTGGCGTTGGGATCGGCCTGGGCCTTGGCCCCCGGGGAGCCCATGGGGGGCGCCGAGGCGCAGGAGACGAGGAGGAGGGCTGCCAGAGACGCGGCCAATAGGGGTGACGAAGGGGACATGAAGCTCTCCTTGTTGTGTTTTTCCAATCTAGCGCGGAACTGGCGTAAAACCAAGGCTAATATCCTGGGCAGCTAGGGAGCCTTGGCCATCTGGGGCACGGCCTTGAGGCTCAGCGCGTCCGTGGCCACCCGGGCGAGCACGGAAAACGCCGCCGAATCCCTTCCAGGATCGGGGTTGCTGAGGCTGAGAAAGACCGAGGCCGGGGCCGAGGCCAGGGCAAAGCGGCTGGAAAGGAGGCTGTCCTTCGCGGCGATCTCGAAGCTGGCCCCATTGCTCCTCAAGGTAAAGGCGAGGAGGCCCTTTTCCGAGGCGGTCACGGAACCGGCGGAGCTGCCATCCCCGAGGCTGACTTTGCCCAAGGCGCTGACGCGGAATAGCAGATTCCTGCCATCGTCGAGGAAATCCAGGGCTGGGGGCGAGCCAGCCGGATCCCAGGCAAGGGAAAAGGCCAGGGGCCGGGCTAGGGGCAGGCCGGGCGAAAAATCCAGGCTCGATTCCGGGGAAAGGACGAGGCGGCGGGAACCCGTCGTGGCCTTTCCGTTCAGGGTGGCCAGGGCCGGGAGGGCCTGGGCCTCAAAGCCCTCGGCCAGGATCAGGTCCTTGCGCCAGGCCCGGGCGGCGGCGGCATAGTAGAGGGCCGGAGGGCCCTTGGCCGAGTCATAGGCGGCAAACTCGTCCCAGACACCGGGCAGGGATCCGGCACCGCCCAGGATGCTGGACAGCTGGGCGGGGAGGTTGGCCGCTGGGAGGGAGGATGCGGCCGAGGCTTGGCCATCCAGGCTCCAAAGGAAGGTATAGCGGCCATTCTCGGGACTGATGTCCAGGGCGAGGTTGAGGAGGCCCCCCACAAAGCGGAGACTCGAGGAGGACCGGTGCCTCCCGGCCTGGTCCAGGGTCTCCACATAGGGCTGACCGGCCTCAAGGCCCACCACGAGGAGGTCGGCCCCGGATTCATTGGCTAGGCGATAGATCAGGCCGTCCTTCTCCGAGGCATAGATGCGCCAGAGGAGGGTTGTGGGCCCCAGGAGCCTGTTTGTCTGAGGGGGAGAGGCCCCGGGGAGGACAAGGCGGGCCTCGGGCCCCAGACGGTAGCCAAATCCTCCAGGATAGGACTCCAGGCTGGGCTTGCCCGTCACGCTGGGCTTGGCGGCCTGGGCCCGGGTGCCCGAATCCGAGAGATCCGAGGCAAAGGCCAGGTGGATGGCCAGATTGTCCACCGAGGAGTATTCATCCCCTGGCAGGGCGGCATCCGAGGAGACCATGCCCTTGATCTCCTGGTGCCAGGGCGAGGGGGTCCTGGCCAGCTTGGCCGCGGGCTTGGCGGGATAGAGGTCCACATCCAGGACATAGGCCCCATCCCGGGCCGGGGCTGTCCAGACGGCCTTGTCCAGGCCATCCCCCAGGCGGCCCTCGGCGAAAACCCGGCCGTCGGCGCTCCAGGCCAGCCAGGCGTCGGGGGAAGCCGCCTCGGCCTCGGCCTTGACCGCCACAGAGAGGAGGACGGCGGAGTTGGGGGCAGCTGTAGGCGGGTAGAGGGAAAGGGAGCCCAGGCCCAGGCCATTCTCACCCACAAAGAGGACGGTCTCTCCCTCCTGGAGGAGGGCCCCGGCGGAGTCCCGCAGGCTGGTGACCAGGCTATACACGCCGGGCGGGAGGCTATCCGGAAGGGCAAAGGTCGGGAGGCTGGCCGAGAGGTCGGCTACGGCCACGGCCCGGGCAGGGGCCTTGGCGTCCTTGGGAGTGGAATAGCGCAGGCTGGCGACAGAGGTCCCGGTGGAGTCGAGGAGGGACAGCTCGAGGGACTCCGGGACGGTGGTTCCGCTCATCCGGGACAGGGAAACCGTGATGGCCGCCCCGGCCTGGACAACCGAGGAGGAGGCAAGGCGGGTCCCCTCCGACTCGAGGCTCAGGGTATAGATGCTCCTCCTCTCGGCTTCCGAAAAAAGCTTGGAGGATGCGTCACAGCCCGAGAAAAGGGCGGCGACCAGGACGAGGGGCAGGGCCCACGCGAGCCGGGATGTCATTTCTGCTTTTCCGCCTAAGGCACAAGTATACAGCGGTTCGCGCGAAAAACCCAGCCGGGCCCTAGCGGGGCCGGTCCCGGGAGGCCTCATGGACGCTACGGGCGATGGGTATGCGGCGCCCGGTGCCAAAGGCCCGGGGGGAGACCTTTATCACCGGGGCGGCCTGGCGGCGCTTGTACTCGGTCCTGGCCACGAGGGTGATGATGCGCTCCACCAGGGCGGGATCGAAGCCCTCGGCGATGATCTCCGAGGCGGAGAGATTCCGGACGATATAGCGCTCCAGGATTGCGTCCAGGATATCGTAGGGGGGCAGGGAATCCTGGTCGGTCTGGTTGGGCCGGAGCTCGGCGCTGGGGGCCTTGGTCAGGATGGCCTCGGGGATGGGGGCCAGCTGGCCCGCGGCCTCGGCCCGGCCGTTGATCGAGCGGCAGAGGGCATAGACCTCGGTCTTGAAGAGGTCCCCGATGGGGTCGAGGGCCCCGCACATGTCCCCGTAGAGGGTGCAATAGCCCGCGGCCAGCTCGCTCTTGTTGCCCGTGGTCAGGACGAGGGAGCCGAACTTGTTGGACCAGGCCATGATGAGGGTGCCCCGGATCCGGGCCTGGAGGTTTTCCTCGGCCAGGCCCGTGGGCAGGCCCGCGAAGGAAGGCGCCAGAAGGTGGAGGTAGGCCGAGAAGGGATCCTCGATAGCCAGGGTCTCCAGGCGAATGCCCACCCGCTTGCACAGCTCCACCGAATCGTCGATGGAGCCGGCGCTGGAAAAGCGGCTGGGCATGGCGATGCAGGTGACCTTGTCCGGCCCCAGGGCCCGGGCCGCCAGGACGGCGACTATGGCCGAGTCCACACCGCCGGAGAGGGCGACACAGGCCGTGGGGGCCCCGCACTTCCGGTGATAGTCCCGGATGCCCAGGATCAGGGCCTTTTCGATCTCGACTTGCCGGTCCTCAAGGGGTATGGCCGCCACAGGCCCCGGGAGGGAGAGGGTGGTGGTGTCCACAAAGAGGACCTCCTCCTCCCAGCCCGCCTGGGCCCGGGGCCGGCCCTGGGCGTCCAGGACAAAGGAGCGGCCATCGAAGACCAGGGAGTCATTGGCGCCTATGGTGTTGCAGTAGAGGACGGGCACCCCTCCCTCCCGGGCGGCGCTCGCGGCCAGGCGCCGACGGACCTCGAGCTTGCCCGCGTGGAAGGGCGAGGCCGAGGGCACGACGAGGAGCTCGGCCCCGGCGTCGAGAAGCTCCTTGACCGGATCGACGGGGTACTGGAGGCCGGGCACGGGGGGCTCCTCGTACCAGATGTCCTCGCAGATGGCAAAGCCTATCCTGAGGCCCAGGCACTCGTAGACCTGGCGGCGAGGGGCGGGCTCGAAGTAGCGGGCCTCGTCAAAGACATCGTAGGTGGGCAGGAGGGTCTTGGCCTGGGAGAAGACCAGGGCCCCGTCCTTGATGACCGCCACGGCGTTGAGGAGGGGCTTGCCCCGGCCAGAGCGGTTTCGGTCAACGTAGCCCAGGGCTACCGCCGGGCCGGGCGGAAGCTCCCGCTGGAGGCGGCGGAGGGCGGCCAGGGAGGCCTCCACAAAGGCCTCCTGGTCGAGGAGGTCCATGGGGGGGTAGCCGCAGAGGGCCAGCTCGGGAAAGACAATGAGGTCGGGGCTGCCGGCCCGGCCGTCGACCCCGCCCTTGGACAGGCGGGTGGACAGGTCCACGATCCGTGCGCGGTTCCCATCGAAGTCTCCGATCACGGAGTTCATCTGGGCGAGGGCGACGAGCATGGAAACCTCCTGGCGGGCTTGCGGTGACAGATGCCGAATAGTACACTCCCTCGCGTGAAGAAGACAATCCTGATAGCTCCCTCCTCCCCCTCCCCCCTGGCCCTGGCCCTGGCGGACGAGGCCCGGACCGCGGGCTGGCGGGTCGTCCTCGCGCGGACCGTCCCTGCCCAGGGCGAGGCCCGCCAGGAAGGCTCCGCAGCTCCGGCCCTGGCCCACCCGGAGGATCCGGATTTCCTGGAACTCCCGGTCAATCCCTCCTCCTATGTCTCCGTGGCCGCCCTGCTCCTTTCGGTGAGAAACGCCTTTGGAGACCCCGACGCCGCGGTCCTCGTCCAGGATCCCACGGCCCTCCGGCTCGACCTCCTCGGGGGCTCCGCCGGAGAGGTGGAGACATGCCTCCACCGGGAGGCCCTCGGCCCGGCCCTCCTGGCCCGGGAAGTCCTGCGGGGCTTTTCCTCCCGGGCCGCGGGCTCGATGATCCTGGCCTGCGTGGAGGCCGAGGGCGGGACCCTGGGC
>JAKPBN010000412.1 GCA_029778945.1 Spirochaetota bacterium | reverse complement strand
CACCATTAAGGCCCAGGAAGTCGTCCAGGCCGCCGCTTCCGCGGCCCAGAGCCGGGATCACGCCCAGATAGACGGCGAGCACCTCCTCCTCGCCCTCCTCGAGCAGGAGGATGGGGTCGCCGCCAGTGTCGTCGACCGGGTGGGCGCCGACCGGCGTAGCATGGAGTCCGAGTTAGCCGCCCTCCTCAAAGGGAAGCCTAAGGTCTTTGGCGAGGCCGCCCAGGTCTATCTCTCCCCCCAGGCAGCCAAGATCCTCGCCAAGGCCGAGATCGAGGCCCAGGCCCTCAAAGACGAGTATGTAGCCGCCGAGCACATCCTCCTCGCCCTGGCCGGCTCCGAGGGCGGGGCCGGGGATTTCCTGCGCTCCCGGGGCATCACGAAAGAGACTATCCTCGAGGCCCTCAAGTCGGTCCGGGGCAACCGCCGGGTCACCGACCAGGAGGCCGAGGGCAAGTACCGGGTCCTGGATCGCTATTGCCGGGATCTTACCGCCCTCGCCCGGGGAGACAAGCTCGACCCCGTGATCGGCCGGGACGAGGAGATCCGCCGGGTGATGCAGGTCCTCTCCCGGCGTACCAAGAACAACCCGGTCCTGATAGGCGAGCCCGGAGTCGGCAAGACCGCCGTCGTCGAGGGCCTGGCCCGGCGTATCGTGGCTGGCGACGTGCCCGAGAGCCTCAAGGGCAAGAAGCTCCTCGCCCTCGACCTCGGCCTCCTGGTCGCGGGGGCCAAGTTCAAGGGCGAGTTCGAGGAGCGTCTCAAGGCCGTGATCGAGGAAGTCCAGAAGTCTGATGGCCAGGTTATCCTCTTTATCGACGAGCTCCATACCCTCGTGGGCGCCGGGGCCGCCGAGGGCTCCATGGACGCCTCCAATATGCTCAAGCCAGCCCTGGCCCGGGGAGAGCTGCGCTGCATCGGGGCCACCACCCTGGACGAGTACCGCAAGCACATAGAGAAGGATGCCGCCCTGGAGCGCCGCTTCCAACCCGTGCTCTGCGCCGAGCCCTCGGTGGAGGATTCCATCGCCATCCTCCGGGGCCTCAAGGAGCGCTATGAGGTCCACCACGGCGTGCGCATCAAGGACGAGGCCCTCGTCGCCGCGGCCACCCTCTCGGACCGCTACATCACGAGCCGCTTCCTCCCGGACAAGGCCATCGACCTTGTGGATGAGGCCGCCTCGCGCCTCAAGATGGAGATCGAGAGCCAGCCCACGGAGCTGGACAAGACAGAGCGCCGTCTCCTCCAGCTGACGATCGAGAAGCAGGCCCTCTCCAAGGAGAGCGACCCGGCCTCCCTGGAGCGCCTGGAGCGCCTGGAAAAGGAGATCGGGGACCTCTCCACCAAGCGGGACGCCATGCGCATCCGCTGGGAGGGGGAGAAGAGGAAGATCGGGGAGATCCGGGGCCTCAAGCAGAAGCTAGAGGAGCTCAAGCTCGAGAGCGAGCGCCATGAGCGGGAGGGCAACCTCACCGCCGCCGCCGAGGTGCGCTACGGCCGCCTGCCCGAGGCCCAAAAGAGACTGGACGCGGTGAGCGCCGAGATGCGCAAGGAGCCCGAGGAGGACCGCCTCCTTCGGGAGGAGGTCTCCGAGGAGGACATAGCCCGGGTAGTCTCCACCTGGACGGGCATCCCGGTCTCCAAGATGCTCTCCAGCGAGATCCAGAAATACCTCGACCTCGAGGGCCAGCTGGAAAAACGGGTAGTGGGCCAGGACGCCGCGGTCAAGGCCGTGGCCGACGCCATCCGCCGCAACCGGGCCGGCCTCTCGGATCCCAACAAGCCCCTCGGGTCCTTCCTCTTCGTGGGTCCCACCGGGGTGGGCAAGACCGAGCTCGCCAAGGCCTTGGCCGAGTTCCTCTTCTCCGACGAGAAGGCCCTCACCCGCATCGACATGAGCGAGTACATGGAAAAGCATTCCGTGAGCCGCCTCATTGGGGCCCCCCCGGGCTATGTGGGCTATGACGAGGGCGGCCAGCTCACGGAGGCCGTCCGGCGCCGGCCCTATTCGGTCGTCCTCTTCGACGAGATCGAGAAGGCCCACCCCGATGTCTTCAATGTTCTCCTCCAGCTCCTCGATGATGGCCGCCTCACCGATGGCCAGGGCCGGCTTGTGGACTTCAAGAATTCCATCGTGATCCTCACGAGCAACCTTGGCTCGGACCTTATCCTCGCCGCCAAGGACATGGCCGAGGTGCGCAAGGGCATCGAGGGCCTCCTCAAGACAAGCTTCCGGCCCGAGTTCCTCAACCGCATTGATGAGACCGTGATCTTTGAGCGCCTGGGCAAGGACAGGATCGAGGCTATCGTCGCCATCCAGCTTGAGCGCCTGGCCACGCGCCTGGCCGAGCGCAAGATCAAGCTTGAACTCTCTCCCAAGGCCCTGGCCGCCCTCGTCGAGGCGGGCTACGACCCCCTCTATGGAGCCCGGCCCCTCAAGCGGGCTATCCAGGGCCTGATCCAGAATCCCCTGGCGGCCCAGATCCTCTCCGGCCAGGTCAAGGATGGGGACGAGATTCTTGCGGACTTCCGGGATGGGGGGCTTGTCTTCGAGCGGCGGCCCGGTGTATAAGCTGTCCCCAATGAGCAAGCATCGAGGGGGCTGGAGCCCCACAAGGCAGACATGAACCATCAAGGCCCGCGGCATTATTGCCTGCGGGCCTTTTTTTTGCGGGGGGAAGAAACCTTTCTAGTCCGCAGAAAGGTTTCTTCCCCCCGGGCCCCTCTTCTTCCAAAGGCGGGGAGCTAGAGGCCGAGGGGCTTGGAGGCCGAGAGTCTCCGAGGCTTCCCCCCGGGCCCCTCATCTTCCAAAGGCGGGGAGAATGCGGGGAGGGGAGCAGGCGGAGGAGATTGTCGGGTGAGTGGGGGGCTGCCATGGGGCAGGCCTGAAAGAATATAAAGGCAGTAAGG
>JAKPBN010000397.1 GCA_029778945.1 Spirochaetota bacterium | reverse complement strand
CCCCACGGCCCTCCGCTTTCCCATCGCCGGGGCCCTGGGCCTGGCCAGGGAGAGGGGCATCACCACGGTGATCGACGGGGCCCATGCCCCGGGCCACATAGACCTCGACCTCGAAAGCCTTGGGGCCGACTATTATGTGGGCAATTGCCATAAATGGCTGATGGCCCCCCTAGGCTCGGCCTTTATCCGGGTGGCTCCGGCCCTCCAGGCCGGCCTCGATCCCCTCGTGTCTTCCTGGGGCCTCGTGGCCGAGGAGAGGGGCGAGGGGGGCCACGACGCCTATGCGGGCACCGAGGTACTGGAGCGCCGCCTCCAATGGCTGGGCACCCGGGACATCACGCCCTTCCTGGCCATCCCCGCGGCCCTGGACTACCTGGGCCGGATGGCCGGCCCCGGGGAGGCCCGGCGCTGCGCTGACCTTTCCTATAGGGCGGCCCGGGAAGGCGCAGGCCTCCTCGGCCTTGAGCCCTGCCTCCAGGAGGGCAATTCCCTGAGGATGGCCCTCATACCCCTGCCCCCCTGCGATGGCCCGGCCATAAAGGCCCGGCTCTTTGACCGCCACCGCATCGAGATCCCGGTCACAAGCTTTGCGGGCCGGTGCTACCTTAGGGTCTCCTTCCAGGTCTACAACGACGAGGCCGACCTTAGGGCCCTGCTTGAGGCCCTGGGGAAGATCTTCCTGTCCTGACCCAGGGCGGCCCGCCGGCCCCGAGGGGGGCTTGCGGCCCTGCCCCGGTCCTGCTATCTTCAGCCCTGTCGAAGGGGAGTAGCGCCCGCATCCGTGCGGGAGAGGGTATCGTCAACACGCCGTTCCGCCTTGGCGGCAGCGGCCGGTAGCCTCGCTCTAGCAGAGTCCGCAAGACCTTCGCCCCAGGATGCCTATCAAGGCAGGCCTGGGGCGAAGGTCTTTTTTTTATTCTGATGCACCTCAAGGAGAAAGCATGGAAAATTGGCATACCCGCAGCGTGGCCGCTAGCCTCGAGGCCCTCAAGGTCGATCGCACCCAGGGTCTCGGGGGTGAAGAGGCCGCCCGCCGGCTGGAGCTCCATGGGCCCAATCGCCTGGCGGAGAAAAAGGGCCGGAGCCTTCTGGAGCGCTTTATCGCCCAATTCGCCGACATGCTCATCTATATCCTCCTGGCGGCCGCGGGGATCTCCGTCCTCCTCGGAGAGGTCTCGGATGCGATCATCATCCTCGCCGTCGTCCTCATCAACGCCTTTGTCGGGGTTATCCAGGAGTCCAAGGCCGAGAAGGCCATAGAGGCCCTGAAAAAACTCTCGGCCCCCAAGGCCCTGGTGCTGAGGGATGGGATCCAGGTGGAGATTGACGCCACGAGCCTGGTCCCGGGGGATATCGTGGCCATCGAGGCCGGAAGGATCATTCCCTGCGACCTCCGGTGGATCGAGGCGATCAACCTCAAGATCGAGGAGGCCGCGCTTACGGGGGAGTCCGTGCCGGTGGAAAAGGAGGCCGAGTTCAAGGCCCGGGAGGATTCGGCCCTGGGAGACCGGCGGAACATGGGCTACATGTCCACCATGGCCACTTATGGCCGGGGCCTGGGCCTGGCCGTGGCCACCGGGATGGGCACGGAGCTGGGACGCATCGCGACCCTCCTGGAGTCCGAGACCCAGGAGATGACGCCCCTCCAGCGCAAGCTCGAGGACTTTGGCAAAAAGCTGGGGATCCTCATCCTCTCCCTCTGCGGCATCATGTTCCTCATTGGAGTCGCCGAGGAGCTCCTGCGCGCGGGGGTGATACCCAAGGGCTCGCTCTTTGAGCTCTTCCTGACCTCGGTGTCCCTGGCCGTGGCCGCCATACCCGAGGGTCTGCCGGCTATCGTGACCATAGTCCTCGCCATCGGGGTCCAGCGCATGAGCCGGGAAAAGGCCATTGTCCGGCGCCTCCCCGCCGTCGAGACCCTGGGCTCGGTATCCATGATCTGCTCGGACAAGACCGGCACCCTGACCCGGAACCGGATGGCCGTCGTGGCCTGGTCGGCGGACGGGCTCAAGGGCGAGGCCCCGGGCCCTGCCGAGGCCAGGGCGGGCCTAGACCTCCTCGTGGAGACCCTGGCCCTCTGCAATGACGCATCCTTAGGCAACGGGGCCGCGGCCGAGGGCGCGGCGACCGGCGACCCCACGGAGATAGCCCTCCTGGAATTCGCCCAGGCCCGGGGCCTGGACAAGGCCGGCCTCCTAGGCAAGGCTCCCCGGGTCGGGGAGCTCCCCTTTGACTCCACCC
>JAKPBN010000328.1 GCA_029778945.1 Spirochaetota bacterium | reverse complement strand
CGATCCTGGCCAACATCACCCTCCTGGATGACCTGGCCGCCCTGAGGCGGGAGGCCGGCCTTGTGGCAGGGGAAGACCTGGGCCGCCTGGCCGACCGCCTTATCCATCGCCTGGACGACGGCCTGGGGGAATCCTCCTAAGGGGGCTTGATGCCCTTCCGGCCCTTCCGCTACAATTAATCTCCGATTCAAGCCACATGAGGAGCTTGCATGATAATGCCCCTTGAGCAGCTCATTGAATACGACGGCAATGCCTATGAACTGACGGTGGCTGTCACCCACCGGGCCTACCAGCTTGCGGTTATCCGCGGGCCCGAGGTGGACAAGAACAATGGCAAGGTGGTTTCGCTTTCGACCCGCCAGGTCTTCACCAAGACCGTGGAATACCGCCTCCTGGACTAGTTTTCCTGGCCTGTTCCCTGCCCGTCGATCCTGTGGAGCGACGGCCGGGGGCGGGTGGCAAGCCCTGCCTACAGTCTTAGTTTTCCGTACAAACCCCGAAAATCCCCCAGAATAAAGGCGCAGGAAGGATGGACTCCCGGTTCGTTCTCGTCCTCATAGGGCCCACGGCCTCAGGAAAGACCGACCTTCTCCTTGAGCTCTTTGGCTCCGGGGCAAGGCCTGGTCTTCCCATGGCCGAGCTTGTGAGCGCCGACTCCATGCAGGTGTATAGGGGCATGGATATTGGCACCGCCAAGCCCTCGGCCAGGGAGAGGGGCATCCTTCCCCACCACCTCCTGGATCTGCGGGATCCGGACGAGCAATACATGGTAGGTGACTTTGTCCGCCTGGCCGACGAGGCCTGCGCGGACATTGCCGCCCGGGGCCGCCTTCCCATCGTGGCGGGGGGCACGGGCTTTTACGTCCGGAATTTCCTCTTTGGCCTGCCCTCGGGTCCCGAGGCCGACCCCGCCATCCGGGCCGCCGTGGCCCGGGACCTCGCGGAAAGCGGCCCCGAGGCCCTCAGGGCCGAGTTGGCCGCCCTCGATCCGGCGGCCGCGGCGCGGATCAAGCCCCGGGACCACTACCGCCTCTGCCGGGCCGTGGAGATCCAGCGCCAGACCGGGAGGCCCCAGGGGGACTTTGCCCCCCCCACGAGCCTGCGGTCCCGCTGGGACTTCCTCGTGGTCGAGCTGGCCAGGCCCCGGGCCGAGGTCTATGCCCGGATCGAGGGCCGGGTGGACGCCATGATGGCCAGGGGACTGGCCGAGGAGGTCGCGGCCCTGAGGGCCGCCGGCTACGGCCCCGGCGATCCGGGACTCAAGGCGATAGGCTATTCCGAATTCCTCGAGGCCGAGGCCGCGGGGCGGGCCTCCGACCTAGGCGCGATCGCCGAGGCGATCAAGCTCGATACCCGGCGCTACGCCAAGCGCCAGCTGACTTTTTTCCGGGGCATCCCGGGGAGGCTGGAGCTGGCCCTGGGCTCAGGCGGCCTTTCCCTTGCCCAGGCCCAGGACCGCCTGGCCCAGCTCATCATGACCGCCTTCAAGAAAGGACAGACTCCGTGCCCATAGACTACGCGAATGAGCTCAACCCCGAGCAGTACGAGGCGGTCACCACCATAGACGGCCCCCTCCTCATCATAGCCGGGGCGGGTTCGGGCAAGACCCGGGTCATCACCTTTCGCATGGCCTACATGCTCGAGCAGGGGGTGCCCCAGCACGCCATCCTGGCCCTGACCTTCACCAACAAGGCCGCCAAGGAGATGTCCGAGCGGGTCAAGCAGCTGACCAAGAAGAAGCTCCGGGACGTGACGGTCTCCACCTTCCATGCCTTTGGGGTCAAGATCCTCCGCAAGGACATTGGCGTCCTGGGCTTCCGGGACAACTTCTCGATCTATGACGAGGCCGACCGGACCCAGCTGATCAAGGACTGCGCCCGGGAGCTGGGCTTCCGGATGGAGTCCTTTGACCCCTGGGCCGTGGGCCAGCTTTTTTCCCTGATCAGGACGGGCCTGGCCAGCTGGGAGAGGGCCAATGACGCCTATCGCGGCCTCTATGACGAGTACCGCCGCTCCCTCAGGATCTACAATTCCGTGGACTTCGACGACCTCATCGTGATGCCCTGCGAGATTTTCGAGCTGGCCCCGGACGTCCGGGCCCGCTACACCGAGCGCTACCGCTACATCATGGTGGACGAATTCCAGGACACAAGCCTCGTCCAGTACCGGATGATGCAGCTTATCGCCACGAAGAACGTCTGCGTCGTGGGCGACGACGACCAGTCCATCTACAGCTGGCGGGGAGCCAACTACGAGAACCTCATGAGGTTCGAGAAGGACTTCCCCGAGGTCAAGGAGATCAAGCTCGAGCGCAACTACCGCTCCACCTCGACGATCCTGGACGCGGCCAACGCGATCATCTCCCACAACACCAACCGCAAGGAGAAGGAGCTCTGGGCTCATGACGGCTCCGGGGGTACTCCCATCGAGTTCTACACCCCCGACGACGAGGTCGCCGAGGCCGAGTTCATCTCCCGGGCCATCAAGGCCATACGCTTCGAGGAGCATGTGCCCTATGACGACTTTGGCATCCTCATCAGGACCAATGCCCTCACCCGCTGGATCGAGGAGGCTCTTCTCGCGGACAACGTGCCCTACAAGATCTCCGGGGGCACCTCCTTCTTCGGACGCAAGGAGATCAAGGACATAACGTCCTACCTCAGGATCATAGCCAACCCCGACGACGACGTGAACCTGATCCGCATTGTCAACACACCCCGGAGGGGCATAGGCAAGACGACCCTGGAGCGCCTGGGCAACATCGCCAAGGCCCGGTCCTGCTCGATCCGCACCGCCATGGAGCTCTGCCGCAACGGCGAGAGGGTGGAGAACTTTTCCCTCAAGGCCGACGGGACCGAGGGCCTCGGGGGGGATGGGGGCATGGTCTTCGGGGGCCTCGGGAAGGAGGCCCTCGCCGACATCGGGACCTTCCTCGACCTCCTCGAGGGCTGGCGGGAGGAGATCCTCGGCAAGAAGCGCATCTCCGAGAAGGTTCGCAAGCTCGTGGACGGGATCGACTACTGGGGCTACCTCATCGAGGACAACAAGCAGAACGACAAGGTCGCGAAGTGGAAATTCCACAACGTGGAGAACTTTATCCAGATGATCGACCGCTGGGAAAAGGATCCGGACACCCATTCCCCAGGCCTCTTTGGCTGGCTCAACCGCATATCCCTCATAACCCGGGATGACGGGGAGGACGACGAGGGGGGCAAGGTCAACCTCATGACCATCCACGCGGCCAAGGGACTTGAGTTCCAGCACGTGTTCATCGCGGGCTGCGAGGATGGCCTCATCCCCCATGCCAAGGCGATCGAGGAGGGGGAGGGCAACCTGGAGGAGGAGCGGCGGCTCTTCTACGTGGCCGTCACCCGGGCCAGGAAAAAGCTCTACATCTCCGCCTGCCTGCGCCGCCGCAAGGCCAACCAGGTGGGCGAGCAGAAGCCCAGCCCCTTCCTCGAGGAGATACCGGCCCACCTCATGGAGGCCTGCGAGATCGAGGGCAGGATGAGCGACGAGGAGGGCGAGGCGGCCTTTGGCAAATTCGCCGCCCTCTTCGGCCCCAAGGAGGGGGAAGAGCCTAGTTTGGGTGGCTGAGGAGGATAAGGGGGCTAAAGGGCGCTACAATAGCCAGTGTGAAAGCACAAGCCCCGGCGGCCCCGCTGCCTTTTCCCTCGGCTCCGGCCCTCCTCGCCTCGGCAGGCCTTTTCTCCTCCTGCTCCGGGGACGAGCTTGAGTACCTCGCCCAGAGGTCGGAGTTCCTCTCCCTGGCAGACGGGGACTCCCTTTTTTCCCCCGGGGAGGAGAGCTCGAGCCTCTTTGTGGTGGCCTCTGGCTCGGTGGTCATCCACTCCCCCGAGGATGGCTCGGCCATGGCGGAATTTGTCCCCGGGGACAGCCTAGGGGAGCTTGAGTTCCTCACCGGGGCCAGGCGCAATGCCCTGGCCAAGGCCGGCGGCCAGACCCTCGTCCTGGCCTTTCCCTCCCGGGGCCTGGGGCTCGGGGAGGCGCTTTCAGCCAAGCCAGAGGTGGCCGCCCGGGTCTACCGGGCCTTCCTCCTTGTCGTCGCAGGCCGGACCCGCAAGGCCAATGCCCTGGTCAAGGAGAATTCGCCCCTTGTCCGGGAGCTCAAGCGCCAGGTCTACGGGGACAAGCTCACGGGCCTCCTCAACAAGGCCTGGCTCGAGGAGGGCCTGCCTGGCCTCCTCAAGGCCTCGCCCCTGGCCCTCCTCATGCTCAAGCCGGACAACTTCAAGGAGATCAACGACAGCTTTGGCCACGAGGTGGGCGACGCCGTCCTGGTCCGCCTGGCCGGGGCCTTTGGCAAGGCCCTGGACGGGCTTTCAGCCCAAGGCCTGGCGAGCCCTGGCCAGGCATCGGCCGTCCGCTACATGGGCAACGAGCTGGCCGCGGTCTTTCCGGGCCTGGACAGGCCCGGGGCCCTCGAGGCCG
>JAKPBN010000291.1 GCA_029778945.1 Spirochaetota bacterium | reverse complement strand
CCCGATGCCCTCCCGGACGAGCAGCGCCTCGTCCTTGTGACCGCCGACCTCCTCAAGTCGGGCTTCCTCCAGCAGTCCTCCTTTGACGAGGTGGACAAGTATTGCCCACCGGCCAAGGAAGTCCTCCTCCTCCGCATAATCATCGAGTTCCATCGCCGGGCCGAGGCCGTGATCAAGGCCGGGGCTCCCCTCGTCAAGGTCCAGGAGATGCCCCTGCGGGAGGGCATAGCCCGCCTCAAGAGCTCCATACCCAATGACAGACCCGAGCTCCTCGTGGCCTTCCTCGCCGACCTGGGCAAGGCCTTCGACGAGCTCGAGCGCCAATACCGCAAGGAGGCCCTGCAATGAGGGGCGTTGAGCACCTGGGCCTAGTCCTCGCCGACGGGCCGATAGTCATGGCCGAGCGGCGGGAAGAGGCCTTCTACGGGGAGCTTGTCTCCGTCCGGGGCCGGGACGAGGCCGTTCGGCTCGGGAGGATCATCGACATCTCGGACAAGGCCGTGGCCATCCAGCTCTTCTCCGCCAACTCGGGGCTCTCCCTCGACGAGGCGCGGGTGGAATACTTCGGCAAGCCCCTCGAGCTCAGGGTTGGCCGGGACCTCCTGGGCAGGGTTTTCGACGGCCTCGGCCGCCCCTCGGACGGCTATCCGGAGATCACCTCCTCCGAGCGCCGGGACGTGAACGGGAAGCCCCTCAATCCCGCGGCCCGCATCTATCCCCGGGACTTTATCCAGACCGGGATCTCGGCCATCGACGGGATGAACACCCTCATCCGCGGCCAGAAGCTGCCTATCTTCTCCGGCAACGGCCTGCCCCACAACAGGCTGGCCGCCCAGATTGTCCGCCAGGCCGCCATACTTCGGCAGGGCGAACCTGGTGGGGCTGGCGGAGCCGGCGGAGCCGGGGACGATTTTGCCATCGTCTTCGCGGGCATGGGCATCAAGTACGACGCGGCCCGCTTTTTCCTCGACTCCTTTGAGAACTCCGGGGTCCTCTCCCGGGTTGTCATGTTCCTCTCCCTGGCCGATGCCCCTTCCATCGAGCGCCTGGTCACCCCCCGCTGTGCCCTCACGGCCGCGGAATACCTGGCCTATGAGCTTGGCATGCATGTCCTGGTCGTGATGACCGATATGACCAATTATTGTGAGGCTCTCCGGGAGGTCTCGGCCGCCCGGAGCGAGGTGCCCTCCCGCAAGGGCTATCCGGGCTACCTCTATTCCGACCTGGCCTCCCTCTACGAGAGGGCCGGCAAGATCGAGGGGAGCCGGGGCTCCATCACCCAGATCCCCATCCTCTCCATGCCCGATGACGACATCTCCCATCCCATCCCCGACCTCACGGGCTATATCACCGAGGGCCAGATGGTCCTCGAGCGGGAGCTTTCCCAGAAGGGCGTGTATCCGCCCATCGCCGCCCTGGCCTCCCTCTCGCGACTCATGAAGGATGGCATAGGCACGGGTATGACCCGGGATGACCACCGGGACCTCGCCAGCCAGCTTTTTGCCGCCTATGCCAGGGTCAAGGCGATCCGCAATCTCGCGGCCATCATCGGCGAGGAGGAACTCTCTCCCCTGGACAAGCAATACCTCCGCTTTGGCGAGCGCTTCGAGACCGATTACCTCGCCCAGGGGGAATTCGAGAACCGCAGTGTCTTCGAGACCCTCGACCTGGGATGGAGGCTGCTCACTCTCCTGCCCAGGGAGGAGCTGCTGCGCCTCCCCTCGGACCTGATAGAGAAGTATCTTCCCCAGGGAAAGTGAGGTAGGCCATGGCTGTCCGGAACATCGCCCCGACCAAGACCAATCTCCGGCGGGAAAAGGAGACCCTTTCCCTTGCCCTCGAGGGCTATGAGCTGCTCGAGCGCAAGCGGGAGATCCTGGTCATGGAACTGATGAAGCGGGTGGACGAGGTCAAGATCCTTGAGAGGGAGATATCTCTCCGCACCACGACGGCCTATCCGGTCCTGCGGGCCATGCTTCTCGCCGTGGGCCGGGAGCCCGCCCGGCGCCTTTCCGAAGGCATCGACTCGCGGCTTGTCGCCCGGGAAAAGCGGGTCCAGGTGGCCGGCATGGCTCTTTATTCCCTTGAGGCCTCGGTTCCGCCCCGGACCCTGCCCTATTCCTTCGCAAATTCGTTTGCAGACTGCGATGAGACTATGCTAGAGTTTACCGAGCTCATGAGCCTGATCGCGGCCATGGCCGGGGTCAGAAGCGTCGTCTGGCGCCTCGCCAAGGAGCTCAAGAAGACCCAGAGGCGGGTAAACGCCCTGGAAAAGATGGTCATTCCCGAATCCAGGGAAAGAAAGCACTTCATCGAGGCTGCCCTCGAGGAGAGGGAGAGGGAATTCCTGTTTACCGGAAAGCTGCTCAAGGCCAGAAGGCTGAAGGAGAACGAGGCATGAGGGGACCCCTTTCCCGCCTCCTTGTGGTCGTCAATGGCTCCGAGTCCTCGATCGCCGGGGCCCGCTACGCCCTGGAGCTCGCCAAGGCCTACGGCTGCGAGATGACCATGGTCTATGTCGTGGATACGGCCACGATCAAGCAGCTCGCCCTCTCGCGCATCTTTGTCCCCGACGAGGGGGCCGAGTATGAGTCGAGCCTGGAGAGGTCTGGCCAGCGAATCCTGGCCTATATGCTGGAGTTGGCCCAGACCCAGAAGGTACAGGTCGAGGTAGTCCTCCGGAAGGGCGCCGTCCCTGCGGAGGTGATAGCCCTGGCCGAGGAGCTCGAGGCCGGAGCCATCCTGATAGGCGGGGCGGACCGGAAGAGCCAGGTCAGGGATAGCCTTGCGGATGTCTATCTGGAGATCGTGCGCAATGCGCCCTGCCCGGTGCTTATCGTCAAGGGGCGGGCCGCGGAAAAGGCCCGTCGGGGCTAGAGTACCGCCGCAGGCCTTCGGTTCCCTTGGATCAAGAACCGTGCCTCTCTTGCTGTTCGGAGGATAGATGCGAGTCGCTGTCATTAGCCTTTCCGCCGGGACCTCCGGCAAGCTTGCCCTCATCGCCCAGAGCCTTGGCAAGGGCCTTGAGTCGGCGGGCCATAGGGTGGATTTCTTCGACCCCAAGGTCGACCCCATGCCGATCGCCTCCTACGACTACATCATCGTGGGCAGCGAGTCCGAAGGCCTCTGGGGCCGCTTGCCCAAGGTTGTCCCAGAATACCTGCGCCGCTGCCATGGCCTTTCGGGCAAGCGCAGCTTTGCCTTTGTCCGCAAGTCCGGCCTCCGCCCCGCCAGGGCCCTCTCCCGCCTCATGCGCCTTGTCGAGGCCGAAGGCATGCGCCTCACGTGGTCAGAGATCCTGTCGAGTGCCGAGGAGGCCGCCCTTGCCGGGCGGGAAGCCCCGGTGGAGCGGGCCTAGAGCGTGGAAAGCCATTACGACATCCTAGGCATACCTCCCGAGGCAAGCGCCCAGGAGGTAAAGAGCGCCTTCAGGAAGCAGGCCAAGCGCCTCCACCCGGACACGGCCAAGGGTTCCGGTGAGGTCGCCACCCGTTCGCGGGACGCGGCCATGCGCCGCCTCCTCGAGTCCTACCGCATGCTCGCCGATCCGGAGCGGCGCCGGGCCTATGACCGGTCCATGAGGCGCAAGGCCGCGGAGGAGGGGGGCTTTGACTACCGGCTCTTCCTCAAGGCCAGGCCCAACGACCCCGAGGCCCTGGCCAAGCTTGTGGTCTACGACCTCCTTCACAACCTGGACAACGAGGCTATCGAGGTCTTCGAGCGGGCCCGGTCCTTTGAGGATTTTCGCCTGGAACGCTACCTCGAGCGGGCCGAGGCCATGGACGCGGAATTCTGCCTTGCGGAGGAGTACGAGAAGCGGGAGCGCTGGCTCAAGGCCTATACCCTTTACAAGCGCCTTATTGCCATGGAGCTCGAGAAGCCCTCCTTCCGGTATTTTTTCGAGGTTGTCCTCCTCCGCTTCCGGACCCTCCTTCTCCTCAAGCTTCCCAAGGCCCTGGACGAGGAAGACTACCTTGACAGGCTCGAGGAGTCCCTCGATCTGGGCATGCCTAGGCGGGAGGCCGCCCAGATTCTCCGCAAGAAGGCGGAAATCCACCTCCGGCGCCGTGAGACGGGCAAGGCCATCGAGGCCCTTGGGCGGGCCACCGAGCTCG
>JAKPBN010000285.1 GCA_029778945.1 Spirochaetota bacterium | reverse complement strand
GAGATGAGCATCTTCTCCCCGCCCTGGGGGTACTTGGTCTTGAGGATCATTATGGAGATGTCCAGGCCGTGGGAGCGGGAGGCGACCTGGGCTGCCAGGTTGCCACCACATGGGCCTTGTTCTCCTCGATCGCGATGATCCCCTTGGCGGCCCCGACAATGCGCATCGTGAGGGCCACGCCCTCCACAAGGTCGCCGGGACGCTCGATCATCACCCTCTCGTCGATGGTCAGGTAGGGCTCGCACTCGGCGCCATTCGCGATCACAAGATCGATCGGCTTGGACGGGGCGAGTTTCACATGGACGGGGAAGCCGGCGCCGCCCATGCCCACGAGGCCTGCCTCGCGGATCCGGGAAAGGGCCTCTTCCTTGGTGCAGGAAAAGCCGTCCAAGGGGGGCATGAAGGCCGACTGGGACTGGTCGGGATCTGCCTCTATAAGGATGCAGGGACCCTCGACATTGTTGGATTGGGTGCGGGCTTCGATCTTCTTGACCGTGCCGCTCACCGAGGCGTGGACAGGGACGGTCATCCTCCCCTCGGCATCGGCGATCTTCTGGCCCCGGACCACCTTGTCCCCGGCCGAGACCAGGGGGCTCAGGGGGGCGCCAAAGTGCTGGTTTACCGGGATGGCTACAGCCTTGATTCCGCGCACCTCTTCAATTGGCAGGCCGCTAGTGCGTTCTTTTCTCTCAGGTGGATGGGTTCCACCCTTGAATGTTCGTGCGGACATGACGGACGGGCTCCTTTGTCGACACAGGACTCGGTATTGGATTGGGCGGTTGGGACTCGCCGCACCGGAATGAGGAAAATGGCGGTCTTGGAATATCGTCCAATCCTATCCCGGTTGCGGAGAACGGTCAACGGCCCTTTTGGATTATCTCTTTTTGGTATAAATATATCGATTCTTTCAGAACCACTTCTTGCGCTTGAAGTAGACCACCATCAGGCCTGCGCCCAAGGCCATCACGCCCAGCACCAGGGGGTAGGCCCAGGGCTTTTCCAGCTCGGGCATATGGCGGAAATTCATCCCGTATACCCCGGCCAGGAAGGTCAGGGGGATAAAGATCGTGGAGATGATGGTGAGGACCTTCATGACCTCGTTCATCCGGTTGGAGACATAGGCTAGGTGGACCTCATGGATAGAGGCCGCATGCTCCCGAAAGGTCTCCACGGCCTCCACGGCCTGAACCATGTTCTCCAGGAGGTCCCGTAGGAAGGGCTGGAGCTCGGGCCCAAGGAACCTGCCATCCAGGCGGCCCAGGGCGGATACCGAGTCCCGGACCGGCCAGAGGACCCTCCGGAGCCTCAGGAGCCCGGCCTTGGCCTGCTGGAGCTCGGCGACAAACTCGCCCGAGGCGGCGGGGTTGGGGTTGGTAGCCCGTATCTCCAGGTGGTCCAGGACATCCCCCTGGCCCTCCAGGACGAGGAAGTAGTTGTCCACAATGACATCGAGGAGGGCATAGGCCAGGTAGTCGGTCCCGGAGCGGCGGATCCTGCCCACCCCCGTAGCCAGCCTTTGGCGGATGGGGCCAAAGCAGTCCCCGGGAGTCTCCTGGAAGGTGACAACCAGGGAATCCGTGACGATAAAGCAGACCTGCTCGTATTCCAGGGACGAATCCTCATGGATACTGAGCATCTTGGTGATCAGGAAGAGGTAGTCATCGTAGGCCTCCACCCGGGGCCGATGCTCCACATTGAGGATGTCCTCCACAACAAGAGAGTGGACGCCAAGGCCGGCGCAGAGGGCCTCGACAAGGCCTCCGGAAAGGCCGTTGACGTTTATCCAGTTCCGCTTCCCCGGCTTGATCGCGGCCAGGAGGGCCTCCACGGTATCCGGATAGACCTCCCCGTACTCGGCCTCGTCAAAGCTGAGTAAGGACAGGACGGCCTGGGTCGGATCACGGCGCCCGATATAGACCGGACTGCCCGGGGGGAGGCCCACGGTGCCAGGGCTCAGGCTTGTAAAGGGCGGCCTGACCCCCGGCCGTTGGAGCTTGGCTTTTTTCTTCCCACCTCGCATTGGGGCGGCGTGCCTAAGGAGCGGGGGTCATGTTCTCGACCCGCCAGACCCATTCTCCATCGTCTATGTCCACCGAGGCGAGGTAGCAATGGGCATCTCCATCCTCGTAGCCCAGGAGCTCGGTGATGACAGCCTCCTGGCCCACATACTCCTCCATATCCTCAGACCAGTTGGCATCCCCTGAGACCTCCCGGTGGCTGCCAAGGATAACCCGGTCTCCCACGGCAAAGCCGTAGCTCCCGGCCTCCCCATGGCCCACCAAGGTAAGGTTGCGGACCCTCCAGAAGTAGGTGTTGCCCTCCACCCTGACCCCGAGACTGCCCGAGTCATCGCTGCCCTCCAGCTCGGTGACCTTGGCGCTGGCGCCTACATACTGGTCCATGGCCTCGTTCCAGTTGGTTTCCTCGTTGACCGCGTCATGCCGCCCCAGGAGCACGACCGAGCCGACCTGGATCCTGCCGTAGGTCTCCTCTCCCCCCGGGCCTGGACCGCTGTCGGAATAGTACTCATCCCCCTCGGAGTAATCCGCCTCGGAGGAGTCGCCCAGCCGCATGTTCTCGATTCTCCACTGCCAGTCCCCGCCATCTATGTCCACCCTGACGCAGGGCCTATCCCAGGAGTCGTATTCCCCGACTTCCGTTATGGTCGCGGTCTGGCCCACATACTGGGCCATCTCCTCGTTCCAGTTGAGGGACTCCTCATCGTTGGGGTCGGTGAGAAGGTGGGCGCCCAGGGTGACCACGGCGCCTACATCGAACTCCTCCATCCGGCTCTCGGCCCATTCCAGAGCAAGGGCGGGAAAGTCCGCGGTCCCGGCCGAACCAGAGGCGGCAAGTATGTCGGCATAGACAAAGTAGATCCTGTCCTCAAGGACGCGGGGCAGCTCGGAATCGATGGCTGAATCCAGGGGCGTGGCCTCGAGGTCCCGGTCCCAGACCACCTGGAAGTTGGGCTCTTCCTCGCCCCAGGAGACATACCAGCCCAGGTCGCCGGCTTCGACACTCTCATAGTCGTCCGTCGCCTTGACCCGCTCGCCCCG
>JAKPBN010000244.1 GCA_029778945.1 Spirochaetota bacterium | reverse complement strand
TAATTGAATTTCACAAAAAAAATTCTCATTAATAGATTCACCTAAATTTATCCCAAAGTATATTTTACCTTCGAATTCGTCTTTTGTAGTAACGATTTGGGATCGTATAGTTGCTGTAGTTTCTTGAGAAATCGAAAAGCCAACTAGTACGAAAAAAAAGAATAAAAAAGTTAGCAATTTCCCTTTCATATTTGCTCCTTTATTAAAAAGAAAAATCCGCAAAGTGCTAGCTGCTTATTACATTAGCCCGAAGGGTCCGCATAACATTGATTGGACTAGTCCGTGTTTCCTTGAACCGCGATTTTCGTGAACAGTGTTTGTCTTTCGACTTGCTTTGCTTATTTGCATCGGAAGAAAGCATTCGCATATTCCATTGCTACCTAGTAAGGATTTTATACTGACCGGCAGTGGATGCGGTTTTGGTAGCCGATATATGATCAGGCTGGGCGGTTTGAGACCTCAAATTCCAGTAGGCGTGGTGCTGAGATGGATAGGGCATGTTGGAATTAGGCTTGGCAGGATAAGCATGCTTTTGTGATAGGCTTTCTTCGTTGTTTAATGGACTTTAGGGGAAGTCCTTGGAGAAAATTGCGTATAGGTTTTCTTTTAAAGACACTTCGGCCCAAGAAGAACCAAGAAAGGATCATGCGGCCGTCGGAACGTGCTCGAATGAACGCCCCAGGTGAGCGCAGGTTATGGTACAACGCGAATTCCGGCGCCGCAAGCTGAATCTTCCGGATTTACCAAAGCAATAAAGCTATTTCCAATAATAAAATATCTGAAAGTTAGCCTTTGATTTTGGGACAAGGCTACGAAAAAGCTGGCGCCGAGGACTTAATAGGGGACTTAGGGGCGTCAATTGGCTCGGTGGCCAGCCCTAGAAGAGACTGTCTGCGGGGCTGCGAACGCCCGAAGGGCCTCGGTTGAGGACATGGGTATAGACCATCGTTGTCTTGACGTCACTGTGGCCCAGCAACTCCTGGACGGTCCGGATATCGTAGCCGCCCTCGAGAAGGTGGGTGGCAAAGGAATGTCGGAAGGTATGGCAGCTCGCGCGCTTGGTTATACCGGCCCGGAGAACGGCCTCGTGGACTGCCCGCTGCATTATGGACTCGTCCATGTGGTAGCGCCCCTGGATTCCCTGGCTGACGTCCTTCCATCGGCCCTCTTGGGGAAAGACCCACTGCCAGCACCAGTCCGCGGCCGCCTTGGGGTATTTGGCCCCCAAGGCGCCCGGAAGGGGAACCTGGCCCCAGCCTTCGGCGAGGTCCTTGGCGTGGATGGCCCTTACCCTCGCAAGGTGGGCCTTAAGGGGGGCTTTCAGGGACTGGGGGAGCATGGTCCGACGGTCCTTTGCGCCCTTACCATTGCGGACGAGGATCTCACTGGCGGCAAAGTCGAGGTCACAGACCCTCAGCTCTAGGCACTCCATGAGCCTAAGTCCGCTGCCATACATCAGCCTCGCGGCCAGCCATCTATCGCCCTGGAGATGGCCGAGGACGGCGCTTACTTCCTCGCGGCTGAGGACTACGGGCAGGCGCTTGGGTTTCTTGGCCCTCACCACGTCCTTGACCTCTCCAAAGGGGCTTCCCAGGACAAAGCGGAACAGGAAGAGCAGGGCGGCTAGGGCCTGGTTCTGGGTGGAGGCGCTGACATTCTCTCCCACCGCGAGCTGGGTCAAGAAGGCGTTGACCTCGGCCTCCCCGAGCAGGGCCGGAGACCTGTCTCGATGGGCCTCGAGGAAGCGGCCGAGCCAATGGGTATAGGAGGCGACGGTCCGGGGGCTGTAGTGCCTCGCCTCGAGGGCCTCGGTAAAGCGCCGGGTGACGTCTTTGGCCTTGGCAGGAGAGAGACTGAGAAGGGGTGATCCAGGGGGCCCTGGGGTGACAGCAAGGGCCGGTCGGACCGCAGCCTCGGGGCCAGGGGTGGGGGAAAGAACCTGGGTTGCGGCGGGCTCGGGGGCCGGGTCGGGGAGGGAAAAGAGCTCGCTGGCATAGAGGATCTCCAAGAGGCGCTCGACGCAGGCTCGGGTGTCCGGGATGAGCCAGGTCTCATCGATGTCGTTCCAGAGGCTGCCTGGTATGCCTTGGATCGCGGCCAGGCATCCTAGGTGGTGGGGTAAGGCGATTTGGAGGCGGCTTGGCGAAAAGCCGGATATGGCTACTTCCATGGCATAGGCACTACGCCCGCAAGGACCTGGGGATGCATGAGGGAGCCGCCAGGACAAGGCCGCACTGGCATAGGTAGAGGCTTCAGGCTATAGTCCTCAGCGGTGCTGGCCTCGGCCGGGACCCCGCGCCTAGTCCCGACCTCGGAGGATCGCCGAATGCAAAAAGTATTAACCGCCCTGACAAAGGATGAGATAGCCGTCCTGGCGAGGATAAAGATCGAGGTGACCCTGGGCCTCCTGGCCCTGGCTTCGGGCCTCGACCTGGGGCTCAAGGCGATGGCGGGCAAGCGGGCCTTCGGCCTGGGGCTTTCGGCGCCAGGGGTCCCGCTATGCAGGCTTGTCCAGGAAGGCCGGGATGGCCGGGCCGAGGTCAAGGTCGCCCCCAAGGGTGAGGGGCGCCTGTCCCTCGTCCTGCGATTCCCGTCTCAGCTCGCGGCCATACGCCTGCTCTCCGGGGCCAAGGCCGCGGTCCTCCCTATACCGAGGGGCGGCGGCGCCGGGGCTGCCCTCGGCTTTTTCCGGGCCGCGGCGGCCAAGGCACCCGGCCTCCTCAAGCCCGGGGCCCTGAGCCCCGGGGCTCGGGCCCGGCTCCTGGCCGGGGCCGCCCTGTCTGGCCTCTGCGCCGTGGGGAATTCGGACAAGGTCCTGGCCGAGAGGATGCACCACATCCCCTCGGGGAAGGTCGCGGTGGTCTGCCCAGGGGCCTTTGCCTTCGGGGTCGAGAAGTCTGGCGGGGAGCTCCGGTTCTGCCCTGAAGCCCCTGAGGCGCCCAACGCGCGGCTGGAGTTTCGGGACGCCGAGACGGCCATTGGGGTCTTTGCCGGCGGCCGGCCGGCCATCCTGGCCCTGGCCGACGGGGGCGTTTCCATCCGGGGCTACCTGCCCCTCATCCAGGGCCTCTTTGCCATCCTGGACCGCTTGGGCGAATACATGGCCGTCAAGGTCGAGGAGTAAAACACGATGGGCGACACCATGAAGTTCGACAAGTCCCGGGCCCTCTTTGAGCGGGCGGCCAAGGTCATCCCCGGGGGGATCTACGGCTCCAAGGCCCCGGGCTTCCTCGTCCCGGGCGCCTATCCCTATTACCTGGACCGGGCCGCAGGCTGCCGCATGTGGGATGCCGACGGCACCGAGTTCATCGACTACCTCTGCGGCTACGGCTCCATGATCGTGGGCTACGGCAACGAAGCCGTCGACAAGGCCGCGGTGGCGAGGATCAGGCAGGGGGACCTCCTCGACCAGCCCTCGCCCCTGATGGTGGAGCTGGCCGAGCGCCTCGTGGGCAAGATAGCCGGCACGGCCTGGTCGGTTTTCGTGAAGAACGGCACCGACGCGACCACCCTGGCCCTCTCCCTCTCCCGGGTCAGGACGGGCAAGCCCCTGGCGATCCTCGCCTCCGAGGCCTATCATGGGGCGGCCAACTGGTGCTCGGCCAATGTCTTCCCCGAGCTTGAGTCCGAGCGCCGGGATATCCGGCGCTTCAAGTACAACGATATCGAGGGCCTTGAGGCCCTCTTTAGGGAAAACAAGGGCAGGATCGCCTGCCTCTTCCTCACCCCCTACCACCACCCGACCTTTGCCCCCCAGGAGGAGCCCGATCCAAGGCTGTACGAGACGGCCAGGCGCCTCTGCGACAGCGAAGGCGCCCTCCTCGTGATGGACGACATCAGGGCCAACTTCCGCCTCCATGAGGCGGGCTCCCACGTTCGCTTTGGGGCGCGGCCCGACCTCTGGTGCATGGGCAAGGCCCTGGCCAATGGCTATCCCATCTCGGTCCTGATGGGGACAGAGGAGCTTAGGGCCGTGGCCTCCTCGTTCTTTATCACCGGGACCTACTGGATGTCCGCAGGCCCCATGGCGGCGGCCCTGGCCAGCCTGGACGAGATGGAGAGACTGGGCGGGGTGGCCAGGCTTGAGGTTCTGGGCGCGGCCTTCAAGGAGGGCATCGAGGCCGCAGGGCGCAAGGTGGGCTTTGGCGCCCGGGTCACGGGCCCTGCGGGCATACCTTTCATCACCTTCGACGAGGATCCCGACCTCTGGCTCAACCAGCGCTTTGGCTCGGCCATGGCGCGCCGGGGGGTCTTTATCCACCCCCACCACAACGGCTTTATCTCCCTGGCCCACGGTGAGGACGACATTGCCCTCACCGTCGAGCGGGCGGAAGCCGCCTTTGCGGCGATGGCGGCGGGCCGGGAATAGGCCCGGGGCCCCTCAGGAGAGCAGGCGGAGGACCTGGGCCAGGCCTATCCCGAGATAGTTGCCCAGGGCATAGCCCATGATGCCGGCGGTGATGCCCGGCACGAGGAGCCGCTTGTTGCCCAGGGCCACGCAGGTCAGGCCCACGAAGGGGGCCGAGTTGATCGTGGCCGTGGAGACGACGAGGAAGGTGTCTACGTCCACCCGGAAGAGGGCGCAGAGGATCGCGTGGAGGGCGAAGGAGCCGAAGAGGACGACCGCCACGTAGACAAAGTAGACCGGGGCCGAGCCTATCAGCTTGCCTATGTCGCCCATCGCGCCGACGGCGAGGCAGAAGATGTAGAGGACGTACTCCCCCGCGGCGTAGGTGCCTTGGGTGGACCGGACGCGCTTGAGGAAGGATGCCCCCAGGGCAAGGCTCGTGATGGCCAGGATGGCCACCATGGTCTGCCAGGTCGCCCCCACGAGGAGGGAAAGGCCGAGGCCCAGGGCCACGATCCCGAGGTCGAGGAGGAGGGCGAGGCCCAGGGGGCCCCTCCTGCCCTTCCTGAAGAGGGAGGAGAAGGCCGTCTCCTCGACGGCCTGGGTGGCCGCTCTGCCCGGCTCGCCGGCCTCGCCAATGGCCTCGCTCCCGGTCCCCGCCGGGCTTGCCGTGCCGGCGGCCGGGTCCTTGAAGGCCGGGAGGATGAGGCTAAAGCAGCGCCGGGCGACAGTCAGCACAAAGAGGAAATAGAGGGCCGAGAGGACCATGTCCGAGGTGTGGACGGCGAGGTAGCTCGTCATGTCCGTGCCCAGGGCTGTCTTTATGGCGGCCATGTTGGGCGTGCCCCCGGTGTAGACCCCCACGAGGAGGCCCGCGATGCTCCAGGAGTCGGTGATCCGGGACTTGAAGACGAGGTGGGCCACGGCGGACACGAGCATCACCGCCACGCAGGCAAGGCCGAAGGCGAGGAGGGTCTTGCCGGCCAGGTCCCGCCAGCGGCGGAGGTCCACGGAAAAGAGCAAAAGCGGGATGGACAGGGCGACGGCTCCGGTGGATATGCCGTCGAGGATGCCCATGGCCTTCTCTGGGAGGATCCCCAGGTTGCCCAGGAGGAGGCCCGCGGTGTAGCAGACGATGAGGGGGCTCCAGCGGGAGAGGAGCCTCACCCTTTCCTTGAGGATCAGGACGAGGGCGGGAAAGGCGAGGCAAAAGGCCCCAAGGGCGATGGTCTCAGCCATGGCTGACGCTCCTGGAGTTACCCGGGCGATAGCCGCGGTCGCCCAACTTGGCGTGCCTGGCCGAGAGCGAGGCCCAGGCCCAGGGAAGGTGGCGCGAGAGGAAGAGGCCGAACTTCGACTTGAGGTCAAAGGCCACCTTGAGCTCGAGGGGGCCCGAGAGCCCGGCGTCCAGGATCCTCCTGGCGACCTTCATAGGATCGGCGCCCTTGGCGATATTGGCGTCCTCCTCTCCTGTCGCCCTGCCCTCGGGCCCGAGGGCCGTGCGGGCGATGGCGGTGCGCACGTAGCCCGGGTAGACTGTGAGGACCCGGAGGCCCGAGCCGAGGAGCTCCGAGCGGAGGCACTGGAAGAGGCCGGCCAGGGCGTGCTTGGCGGCCGAATAGGCCGGGCGGAGGGGGGAGCCTGCGAGGCCCGCGATGCTCGACACCGCCACAAGGAGGCCCGAGCCCCGGGCGAGCATGGAGGGCAGGCAGGCGCGGAGGAGCTCGACCGGGGCTTCGAAGTCGAGGCTCATCACAGCGTCGAAGGCCTCAGGCGAGGTCTCGAGGAAGGTGGCCCTCTGGCTCATGCCCGCGTTGAGGATGAGGCCATCTAGGGGGCCGGCCGCGAGGACCGTGGCGCAGGCCGCGGCCCTCGCGCGGGGATCGGCCAGGTCAAAGGCCAGGACCTCGCAGGAGGGGGAGCCCGCGGCCCTGCACTCTGTGGCCAGCTCCTCCAGGATATCCTTGCGCCGGGCCGAGACCACGAGGCCTGCGCCTCGGGCCGCCGCATCCAGGGCCAGGGCCCTGCCTATGCCCGAGGAGGCCCCGGTGATCCACAGTCTTTTGCCTGCATAGTCGCGTTTCATGGCAGGGAGTGTAGGCGAGACCTTCCGGGAGCGCAAGCGCCGGAGCGCGCCGCAGGGAGCCCGGGCAGCACAATGAAGTTTTTATTGCACGAGGCAGGCCGGACCTCGGCCTATAAGATCCCGCCGACCCGCGGTCAGCAGAGCTTCCCGCACGAGGTCCCGGTTCTCGGGCTTGGAATATTGGATAAGGGCCCGCTGGAGGGCCCGCTCATGGGCCCCCCGGGCGACATAGACGGCCTCGCCTGAGAGGGGATCGAGGCCCGTCCAGTACATGGCCGTGGAGAGGGTGCCCGGAGTGGGGTAGAAGTCCTGGACCTGGTCGGGCACAAAGCCCGAGTCCCGGAGGTATTCCGCGAGCTCGATCGCCTCTTTCAGGCCCGAGCCCGGGTGGGCGGAGATGAAGTAGGGCACAAGGTATTGCCGCAGGCCGAGCTCGCGGTTGAGTTCCGCATAACGCTTCGAGAAGGCCTCGTAGACCTCCCGCCTGGGCTTGCCCATGAGGCCGAGGACCTTGTCGGAGACATGCTCCGGGGCGACCTTGAGCTGGCCCGAGACATGGTGCTCGAGGAGCTCCCGGAAAAAGGTCTCGTCCTCGTCCGCGAGGAGGTAGTCAAAGCGGATCCCCGAGCGGATAAAGACCTTCTTGACCCCCGGGATGGCCCGGAGGGCCCGCAGGACCGAGACGTAGTCCTGGTGGGAGGGCCTCAGGTTGGCGCAGGTCCTGGGTGCCAGGCAGCGCCTGTCCTGGCAGGAGCCCGCCTTGTCCATCTTGGGGCAGGCCGAGAGGCGGAAGTTGGCGGTGGGCCCGCCTACGTCGTGGATATAGCCCTTGAAGCCCGGCAGGGCCGTGAGGGAGCCTGCCTCTTTTAGGAGCGAGTCCTTGGACCGGGCCTGGATGATCCGGCCCTGGTGCATCGTGAGGGCGCAGAAGGAGCAGGCCCCAAAGCAGCCCCGGGAGGAGACGAGGGAGAACTGGACCTCCGAGAGGGCGGGCACCCCCCCCGCTGCCTCGTACATCGGGTGCCAGGCCCGCTCAAAGGGGAGCTCATAGAGGCGGTCGAGGGCGGCCTGGGGCAGGGGCAGGGCGGGAACTTCCTGGACAAGCCAGCGGCCCTCGACCTCCTCGGCCAGGGTCCGGGCCGAAAGGGGATCGGCATTGCGGTACTGGACCGCAAAGGATTC
>JAKPBN010000236.1 GCA_029778945.1 Spirochaetota bacterium | reverse complement strand
CCCCGGCTATGCCGGCCCCGGCTATGCCGGCCCCGGCTATGCCGGCCCCGGCTATGCCGGCCCCGGCTATGCCGGGAAGTCCCTTCCAGGCCGGCCAGGCCGATACCCAGCCCCTCGCGAGCTTTGATGCCTCGGCGCCGGAAAAGGCTGAAGCCTATGGCGGAGCCAAGCCCACGGCCGAGGACGCGCCAAAAGCCGGGCCCGAGGGCAATTCCGAGCCCGACGCTCCGGTCTGGGAATAGGCTTAGGGCCTGTCGTGTTTTAGGCCCCAGGGGCCTCAGAAAAGTCCACAACCCTCCCGCCGGTCATAGCCACAAGCTGGCTTAGGTTTGTAGGCACCCCGGTGGCGTCCGTGCCTGCCGCGGGAAAGACCTTGTCATACTTGCCTAGGTCCGCGTCAAAGAGGATCTCGACTCCCGTGAGGGCATAGGGACAGACCCCGCCGGGGCGGTAACCGGTTATCTTTTCCGTCTCCTCCGCATCGGTCATGGAGAGCTTGGACCCCGCCACTTTCTTGAGGGCCGAGGAGGGGATGCGCTTGTCCCCCGGGCAGACGACCATAAAATAAGCTCCCTCCTTGCTCTTGAAGAGGAGGGACTTGGCGATCCGAGCTACCTCTACACCAAGGCGAGCCGCGGCCATTTCTGCCGTGGGGGTCGAGCCGGGCTCGAATTCGAGGGCCTTAAGGCCCTGGCCTGCCAGGACGGTCTTTACTTTGTCGGGTATCATGGCGGCATTGTAGCCACGGATAGTAACGCCAGTAAAGCCCGAGGGCGTCCGCCCTGGGAGGCCCTAGCCCTCAGCCCAGGCCCCGAGGGCAGCCTTGAGGAAGTCCGCAAGGCCCGGCTCGAGGGCCTCGTAGCGCCGCCGGAAACGCTCGTCCTCGGCATACATCTCCCCCAGGCCTCGGATGAGCGGAGGCGGGGCATCGTAGAAGCGGTTGATGTGGGCCGACCAGGCCTCGCAGAGGGCCAGGGCTTCCCCCGAGCCAGGCTGGGCTCCCCGGCGTAGGGCTTCCGCAAACCGGGCCTCCAGGGCCTCGCCCTCGGCCCTGACCTCCCGCCATTTTTCCTTGGACCAGGACCTCACCCGCTTGTCCGAAGCTTCGTAGGCCCCAGCCCAGGCCTGGGCAGCCTCGGCCTTGATCGCCTCCACCTCCTCCCGGGCCAGGCCCGCATAGAGCTCCGAATCCTCCAGGGCCGGGCCTCCGCCCAGGCTGTCGAGGCTACGGTCCACAGTCGCCAGGAGGCGGCGGAGGCGAAGGACCTCGGCCTCCAGGCGGCGCCGATGCTCGGTCAGGGCCTTGGCGGGATCAAAGGCAGGATTGTCCAGGATCGAGGCTATCTCCTCCAGGGGGAGGTCGAGCTCCCGGTAGAGGAGGACCTGCTGGAGGCGATGGAGCTCGGCCTCGCCATAGAGGCGATAGCCCGCGGGGGTACGGGAAGAGGGGCTCAAGACCCCCAGATGGTCGTAGTGGTGGAGGGTCCTGACGCTCACCCCGGCAAGCTGGGCGAGTTGCTTGATTGTGTAGGCCATGGGTCCCTCCGCAGCGGTCATTGGACCAAACACCAACGCTTGACTATGACGTTACGTAATAGTTTAGCCTGGAGGCATGAAGCATAGCAAGCACGCCGGGCGGCCAAAAGTGGCGGCCCAACTCGAAGCCGAGGCCCAGGAGAGGTGGGGCGAGAATCCCGCCTGGAAGGAAAGCCAGAGGCGGACCAGTTCCTGGAAGAAGTCTGATTGGGACGCGATGAAGGCGAGGCAGGCCAGCCTGATGGGAAGGATCGCGGCCGGGATGGATAAGGGGGTGGACAGTCCCGAGGTTCAGGCGGCGGTCAAGGCCTATCATGAGTTCATAGACCAGAGCTTCTATACCTGTCCCGCCTCGACCTTCCTGGGCCTCTCCGAGCTCTGGGGTGGGGACGACAGGTTTAGGGCCACCTGGGAGGAGATCAGGCCCGGCCTTTGCGACTTTGTCTGCGAGGCGGCCCGGGTATACGTCAACGCCCTCCTCCTCGTCGAGGAGAGGCAGCTGTGAGCGCCCTGGCTTCCCTTCGGCCAAGGCCGGCGCGGTGGACCCTCGAGGAGGCGATCCTGCCCAGGCGAACCAGGGAGGCTATCCTGGCCGCCCTCGCCGCCCGGGAGGACCAGGACCTTGTCTTTGGGAC
>JAKPBN010000235.1 GCA_029778945.1 Spirochaetota bacterium | reverse complement strand
GGGCGAGCTCAGGTTGTACGACATCGATCCCGGGGCCGCCCGCAGCAACGAAGCCCTGGGCAAGGCGATCTTCCAGAGGCCCGATGCGTTGGGCGGCTTTGTGGCCCGGGCCGTGGAGACCCCCGCTGAGGCCCTTGGGGGGGCCGACTTTGTCGTGCTGTCCATCGAGCCCGGACCCATGGAGGCCAGGCTGGGCGACCTCGTGGTCCCTGCCCGCCACGGGGTCCTCCAGACCGTGGGGGATAGCGTCGGCCCCCCTCGGGGCTTTGGGGGAGGAGGGGGTGGCCCAGATCGCGGCCCTCCTCGGCCTGAGGGCCCTTCAGACCAACCTCAACCTCGTCAACCGGGGCCAGTGGTCCCAGGCGCTAGAGGGCAGGATAGTCGAAACCAACGCGATCCTGGACCTGGGGAGGATCGAGGCCCTGCCGGCCCCGGACCTGCCGCCGGCCGCGGCTGCCTGGCGGCCTAGCTGGCGCCTAGGCTAGACAAGCCCGTTTTTTCTTTTCATAGTAACGGCGTCTCCAAAGGAGTCCGTTGTGGCGAAAATTTGGCAGGGATCCAGCAATGCCGGCTCCCTCGATCCCGATGTCGAGTCCTACCTCTGCTCCCTACCCTTTGACCGCCGTATCCTGGCGGAGGATCTGGAATGCTCGGCCGCCCACGCGGCCATGCTCGGGGCCACGGGCATCATCCCGGCCCAGGACGCCGCAGCCTTGGTGCAGGAACTCAAGGCCATGCTCGAGGAGCACCACTCAGGCAAGCTCCCCATAGATGAGTCCAGCGAGGATATCCATAGCTTTATCGAGGCCGAGCTCACCCGGCGCCTAGGTGAGGCGGGCAAGGCCGTCCACGCTGGGCGCTCCCGAAACGACCAGGTGGCCGTCGCCTTCCGCCTCTATCTCAAGCGCGCCTACGGGCGGACTATCGCGGAAGTCCAGGGCGTCCTCAAGGCCCTCCTCGACCTGGCCGAGGCCCAGGTGGAAACCCTGATGCCCGGCTATACCCACCTCCAGCGGGCCCAGCCCGTCAGCCTCGCCCACCATCTTCTAGCCTGGGCGGCGGCCCTTGAGCGGGACCGGGGACGCCTAAGGGACGGCCTTGAGCGGGCCGACGAGTGCCCCCTGGGCTCGGGGGCCCTCGCAGGCTCGGGCCTGGCCATCGACCGGGAGGCCACGGCCCAGGCCCTGGGCTTTGCCAGGCCCACACGAAACACGATGGACTCCGTGGCCGACCGGGACGCCTACGCCGAGTATGCCGCCGCCGCCGCGGGCCTCATGGTCCACCTCTCCCGGGCCGCCGAGGACATAGCCCTCTGGGCCTCGGCGGAATACGCCTTTGTCCGGGTGGGCGACAAGGCGAGCACGGGCTCCTCGATCATGCCCCAGAAGCGCAACCCCGACCCCGCCGAGCTGATCCGGGGCAAGTCGGCCCGGGTCCTCGGGGGCCTCCAGGCCCTCCTCGTGCTCCAGAAGGGCCTGCCCTATGCCTACAACCGCGACCTCCAGGAGGACAAGGAGCTCTTCTTCGACATCGAGGCCGCGGCCAACACATCCCTGCGGGCCTTCGCGGCCCTGGTCAGGGCCCTCGAGCCCGATCCGGCGCGGATGCGCGCGGCCCTGGACGCGGGCTTCCTCGAGGCGACGGACGTGGCCGAATACCTTGTGCGGGAGGGCATCCCCTTCCGCACGGCCTATCTTGCGGCCAAGGACCTGGTCAACGCCTGCCTGGCCGCCGACCGCCGTCCGGCGGACTACAGCGGCGCCGAGCTGGCGGGCCTACATCCGGCCTTCGCCGAGGCCCGGGTCGACGGGGCCGGGCTGAGGGCCTACCTTGAGCCCGAGGCCTGCGTGGCCCGCCGCTCCCAGACCGGGGGCCCCGCGGCGGTCCGGGTGCGGGAGGAGATCACGCGGCTAAAGAAGCTCCTGGGCTAGGGGACTAGGCCCGGGCTCGCCGCGGCCCGGACCTAAGGACCTATTTAAACGTAAATGCGGCCCAGCCTGAAGGTCTGGCTAGGGCTTGGGTCTTCTCCTCAAGTTATAATAATTGCGAATGAATATGCCTTATGCGATGGCCGCGGGCCCGGGGCTTGGCTCCCGCCCTGCCTAACGCCTCGCTAGACTCCGTTAGTCCCTCAGGGCCGGCTCCGTCGTTCACAACGCCGTTCCTGGCGCTTCGACCGCAGGATATGCTCGCCAATTCGGATACCCTGCGGAGCATGTGCTCTTCAAATACTCTCAGGCAAAAAACTTTCGGCGAATGTCCGAGAGGTTTAATGTCGGGCGGAGAGGATTTGCCTTCCGCTCGCAAACGTCCTGTGTTGCTCGCTACAGGCCGCGTCCGCGCCTCACCGCGCCATCCATGGCGCGGTGTACCTGCGCGCGCTCAAATGTTCGCGCGCTTCGGGTCGGCGCTAACGCTCGCTATGTTTCGCTCCCGTTCAAATCCTCTCAGCCCGTTTAAAAGAATTAAGGCGCCTTGCGGCGCCTTAATTCTCTAGATCGGGCTGAGAGGATTTGGCTTCCAGTCGCGAACATCCTGTTCGCTCCTTCCAGCCCGGGGAGAACGCATTCGCCGACCCGGCGCGCTCAAAGGATCGCGCGCCTCCATGTCGGCTCAGCCTCGGGTTATCCTCAAATGATCGGATAACCCGAGGTGCGTTCTCCCTTCAAATCCTCTCAGCCCGTTTAAAAGAATTAAGACGCCTTGCGGCGCCTTAATTATCTAGATCGGGCTGAGAGGATTTGAACCTCCGATCTCTTGGTCCCGAACCAAGCGCGCTAGCCCCTGCGCTACAGCCCGAAAGAAAAAAAAGCCCGTCGGTGATGACGGGCTTTACGGGAGCGACGGGGCTTGAACCCGCGATCTCCGGCTTGACAGGCCGGCGCGATAAACCAGCTTCGCCACGCCCCCGTGTCGTAACCGACAGTCAGGGACTATATAGAAGTGGCTCCCAAGTGTCAAGTGGGAAGGATTATCGCCCCCGACTTTTCATCGTTTCGCTGCATGGGCGAGGCCGCCACCTCGAGGAGGTCTCCGGGTTCAAAGGACTCCTCGCCCCGGGGGCGCTTCAGAAGGGTGTAGCCCAGGCTCGAGCAGGCGTACTGGCCCGAGGAGCCGTCCGGGAGGGCAAAGGGTTCGGAGACGACCCTGACAAGGATGCCCCGGCCGGCCCGGGCGCGCTTTTCCTTCTCCGAGTGGTGGAGGGGGTCGATCATCCCCGAGGGCATGCGGCTCGAGGCTCCCCGGGCTGCCCAGAGGTAGGAGAGGACGGCCCTCTCCTTGGGCAGGCCCGCCTCGACGGAAAGGTCGAGGAGCCACTGGGGGGCCTGGTCGGTATCCACCCCAAAATGGCACCAGGGGAACTTGTCCCTCTTCTTGGGCATGATCACCGGGGGTAGGACAAAGCGCGAGGGGGCCGCGTTGGGGTCGCCCTTGATGGTCCTCGTCTCCTCCGGGGGGAGGAGGTGGCGGTAGATCCCGGGCATGGGGCAGGAAAGGGCGTGGGGGCAGGGGCCTAAGGGGGGGGCTCCTTCGGCGGACAGGGCGGCCCGCAGGGAGGTGATAAAGGCCCCCGAGCGGGGATCCCCGGGCTCCATCACAAAGAGGGAGCCATTTTCCCGCATGTAAGAGAGAAGGGTCCGGGCCGTGTCGAGGGCCCGCTCGCCAAGGGAGCCCTTTTCCTTCCAGAAAAACTCATTGAAGACATTGGCCGCGGTGAGCAGGTGGGCCCGCTCGGGCAGGGCCGCGCCAAAGCCCTCCTTGCGGAGGATGATCTTCCAGGGGGGGAGGCGGCCTTCGATCCTCATGCAGAGGATCTCAAAGACCGCTAGGCCTGCCTCGAGGACCCGCTCGACCCGGTCCACGCAGTAGATCGTCAGGGGGACGTCCCTGAGCTCGGGCCGGGAGGCATAGAGGGCTATGGGGATAGTCAGGGGGCCCGAGCCGATGTCGACCACGACAGCCTTGTCGGGCAGGCAGAAGTCGGCGTTGGAGAAGATCGAGGCCAGCCTATAGACATTCCAGGGCAGGAAATAGCGCAGGTAGGCCGAGAGGGCCGGGGGCGTGCCGAGGTAGTCCGCCGAGCGGGACTCTCGCTCCGAGGTCAGCTCCTCCCAGAGGCCGCGGATGTCTCCCCGCAGGCCCGCCCGGTGCTTGGGCTGGAGGGGGGCGGCGTCATCGATGGCTCCCTGGAGGGCCTGCATCGCGGCGAGGGCCTCCGCGGAGGGGGAGAGGGTCTCCAGGACCCGGGCCGCCGGGGCCTGCCTGCCCCTGCCGGGGCTGCGGAACATGGAGGCGGGCTGGAAGTTGCCGCCCTCCATGGCGGCGATCACCTCGGGGGGAGGGATTATGGATTCCCCAAAGGGATGCTCTTGGGGGGGCCTGCGGGTAAAGCCGCCCTCGAATTCCGGACGGGGAGGGTAGTCCCTCCTCTGCTCGCCCTGGGGGCGGCGCTGGCCCCGCTGTTCCCGCTTCTCGGCCCAGGACTCCCGGCTCGACTGGCGCTTTTGGCTCTCCGGGCGGGGCTGGAAATTGCCCCGGCCGTCGCCTCTTGGATCTATGCGGGGCTGGCCCTGGCGCCGGGCCTGCTCGCCCCGGGGCCTGTCTCCCCGGGGACGCTGGCCGTCCTGGCGGGAAGCGCCTTGGCCATCCTGGCGTCGGCCTCCCTGGCCAGCCTTGTGGCTGCCCTGGGACTGGCCTTCCCGGCGGGGCCTGTCCCCCTGGGGCCGGGCTTGGGCCGGAAGGACGGTTTCGGCCCCGGCGCCCTGGCCGGGCTGGGCCCCTTCCTCGCCCCCACTGCCCTGGGCCAGGCGCTTGGCCTCATTGCGGCGCTGGCGCCGGCGGCGGGAGCGGCTTTTCTTGGCGGCGCCACCCTCGCCCTCCCCGTCCTGGGACTGCTCGCCCCGGGGAGCCTCGGGGCCAAGGCCCTCGAGCTCGGGCTGGCCCGGGTCCCTGGGACGGCGTGGCCGTGGGGGAGGCAGGTTTTCTGAGGGCCTGGGATCGGCTTCGTCGCGCGGTGCTTCGGTCCCTTCGAGGGGACGAGGATGCTTTTTTCTCACGGTACCTTCACTATCGAATCGGCGCGCTCCTTGCCCCCTGTAAAAAGGGTGCAGCCCGACTCCGCATTGGGGTCGGAATACGCATCGATCGTCTGACGCTTCTCGGGGCCTTGGACTAGGGTATTCTCGGCGAATTGTCGCCGAACCAATCGACCTTCTGGCCACCGCCTATAGCAGGAGGGGCTATCCAGGTCTGGGCTCTTGACCGGGCTTTTTCCCGCGCATCACGGAAGGGCCCAGGTCTCTCTCGTTTCCCTTCAGGCCGCCCCGGAGGGCCCTGGAGGGGGCAGGAACTTGTCCAGCCACAGCCACCAGCATGGCATGTCCGCCAATAACGCGCAAGACCCGCCGGAAGGACTTTCCGGCGGGTCCGGGACGGGGGCCTAAAGGCTCAGGACAACCTTTCCGGACTCCCCGGAGAGCATGGCGTCAAAGCCCTTCTGGAAATCGTCAAAGGCAAAGCGGTGGGTTATCACGGGGCTGATGTCGAGGCCCGAGCGGATCATGGCCTCCATCTTGTACCAGGTCTCGAACATCTCGCGGCCATAGATGCCCTTGAGGAAGAGGCCCTTGAAGATCACCTTGTCCCAGTCGATCCCCGCCCCATTAGGGAGGAGGCCGAGGAGGGCGATGCGGCCGCCGTTGTACATGGAGGCGAGCATCTGGGTGAAGGCCTGGGGGCTGCCGGACATCTCGAGGCCCACATCGAAGCCTCCCACCATGCCCAGCTCCTTCTCGACGGTCTGGAGGTCCTCCCGGCCCACATTGACGGTCCGGGTGGCACCGAGCTTCGCGGCTAGGGCCAGGCGGTAGTCGTTCATGTCGGTTATCACGACGTTCCTGGCCCCATTGTGGCGGGCGATGGCGGCGGCCATGCAACCTATGGGGCCGGCCCCGGTGATCAGGACGTCCTCACCCACCATGTCAAAGGAGAGGGCCGTGTGGGTGGCGTTACCGTAGGGGTCAAAGATCGCCGCCACGTCATCGGAGACCGAGGGGTGGACCTTCCAGAGGTTGGTCGCCGGGATCGAGGCATATTCGGCGAAGATCCCGTCCCGGTTGACCCCGATGCCCCGGGTATTGGGGCAGAGGTGGCGCTTGCCCGCCATGCAGGCCCGGCACTCCCCGCAGACAATATGGCCCTCGGCGGAGACCCTGTCCCCGACCTTCCAGCCCTTGACTTCGGCGCCAAGCTCGGCGATCTCGCCGACAAACTCATGCCCAATGGTCATGGGGGTCTTGATGGTGCGCTGGGACCAGGCGTCCCACTTGTAGATGTGGACATCGGTCCCGCAGATCGCGACCTTCCGGATCTTGACTAGGACGTCCTTGGGTCCCATGGCGGGCATGGGGACTTCCTGCATCCAGAGGCCCTGCTCAGGGCTTTTTTTCACGAGGGCTTTCATCGGCTAAAGGCTCCTTGTCCCTCCAGTATAGTCTGCTTTGGCGAGCCTGGGAAGCTCGGTTCCGATCGCCGGATGAAACGTTGTCCTCTCATGTCGAAACATCCTGATCCTCCTTCTCCTCCAGTCTTGAATCGACTAGAATCGGGTTTAGCCGATTTCCAGACCAAAGGACCAGATCCACGAGGAGTGCCTATGCCGCGGAAAGGAGTATCCATACGGACCAAGCTCCAGCTCATCTTTGGGCTGGGCCTCGCCCTCCTCCTGGGCGCCTTTGTCCTGGCGGTCTATCTCAACATCGCCCCCCTGATCCGGAAGCTCGCGATCCAGGCCGCCCTGGAGACGGCGGGCCGCTCGGCCGCCACGGTCCAGATGGAGGCCGCCAAGATCCTCGCGGCCTCGAGCACGATAGCCCAGCTCGTGGAGGACCAGTCCCAGACGAGGAGGGAGGACCGGAGGGCTTCGATATCCCGCCTTCTCCGCTCCATCGTGGAGAGGAATCCCGACTGGTACTCGGTGTGGGCCACCTGGGAGCCCGGAGCCCTGGACGGCCTGGACGCCCGCTACCGGAACACCAGTCTTGGGAACGACCAGGGCCGCTTTGACCAGGCCTGGTACCGGGACGAGGCGGACAGGATCGCCCTCTCCATCCAGCCCGACGCGGACATCAAGGCCTCGGACTACTACAATGTCCCCCTCAAGTCCAACCAGCAGAGCGTGATCGGCCCGTATTCCTATACCTATGCCGAGGGCTCGCCCGCGGTCCTCGAGACCTCGATCATGACGCCCCTCAGGGACTCGAGCCTCAAGGTCCTGGGGGTCCTCGGGATCGATCTCTCCCAGTCGGTCTTCCAGCGGGTGGTTGCGCCCATCAAGCCCTTTGGGGCGGGCTACGCGGTCCTCTACGCCAAGGGCGGCCTGATCGCGGGCCACGGGGACTCAGGGCTCCTGGGCAAGAAGATCGAGGACGAGGCGGGCGCCTTCTCTCCCGCGGACTTCCAGGCCTATGCCGAGGCCATCACCGGAGGCAAGGAGGGCAGCCTCACGGTCAGGCGGGACGGCCAGGCCTGGTTTGTCGCGGTCAAGCCCTTCCGACTGGGCTCCACCTACACCAACTGGACCCTGGCCCTCCTCGTGCCCGAGGCCGTGGCCCTCAAGGACTTCAACGCCGCCCTCCGCTTCCTCGGCCTCTCGGCCCTGGCGGCCCTCCTCATCCTCCTAGTCCTGGTCTTCAGTGTGTCGCGCATCGTGGCCAATCCGGTCAAGAAGGTGTCCCTGGCCTTGAGGGAGGTCGCCGAGGGCGAGGGCAACCTGGGGGCCCGCCTGCCCATACTCTCCACCGACGAGACCGGGGAGCTTGCCAGGCACTTTAACCTCTTCATCTCGGGCCTTGAGAACACCGTGCTGCGGATCAAGGAGGTGGGCCAGAAGGGAGCCTCCGTGGGGGACGAGCTTGCGGCCACCTCGGCCCAGAGCTCGGCCGCCGCCGAGGAGCTCGCGGCGACGGTCGCCTCCCTCCAGTCGAGGGTCGCCACCCTGGACGGCAGCATAGGCCGGGTCGGGGAGTCGGCGGGGGCCATCTCCCGCCGCATAGGCGAGGTCGGGGCCCTGGTGGCCCGGCAGTCCGAGGCCGTCGAGCTCTCAGCCCGGTCCCAGGAGGAGATCATGGCCTCCATAGCCACGATGTCCGGGGCCGCCGAGGCCAAGGGCAGGGAGACCGACGCCCTTGTCAAAAAGGCCAGGGAGGGAGAGGCCGTGGTCGGGGCCGTCCTCGAGTCGGTCAAGGAGATCGGGGGCTTTGCCGCAAGGATCGCCGAGATGGCCGCGGTGATCAACGACGTGGCCGAGCGCACCAACCTCCTGGCCATGAACGCGGCCATCGAGGCCGCCCACGCCGGGGAGCGGGGCCGGGGCTTTGCCGTGGTGGCCGACGAGATCCGCAAGCTCGCGGAGACCACGGGACGTAACGCCGCGACCATCAGCCAGCAGCTCAAGACCGTGACGGGCAAGATAGACGAGACCGCCAAGGGGGCGGAAACGGCCGGGGCCTCGATCCGGGCCATGTCGGATGGCATGGGGGCCGCGGCCGCGTCTTTCCGGGAGACCCTCACGGGCCTCTCGTCCCTGGGAGCGGCCAGCGAGGCCGCGGGGGCCAATCTCGAGGGCCTGATGGCCGGCTCGCTGGAGCTCAAGGGCGCCAGCCTCGAGATCGAGGACAGGGCCCGGGACATCTCCGGGGACCTGGCGACCCTGGGCAGCCTCTCCGCGGAAAACCGCCAGGGCTTCGAGGAGATGGGCGCGGGCATCGTGGAGATGCGGCAGGCGGCCTCGGTGATCTCCGGCCTGGGGGCGGAGAACTCCCGGAACGCCTCGGCCCTGACCGAGGCCCTGGACAGGTTCAGCACCGCCGAGGACCTTGAGACCGTCGAGGAGCCCGCTTCCCCGGAAGACGGGGACGGAGGAAACCCTTGAGCCTTCCCATTGTGGCCCTCACCCTGGGGGACCCTGCGGGGATCGGCCCGGAGATCCTCGTCAAGGCC
>JAKPBN010000221.1 GCA_029778945.1 Spirochaetota bacterium | reverse complement strand
CCGACTGTGGCTCCTTTTCAGGCTTTGGCCTCGCCGCCCATTCGGTCTACGCGACCTGTCCTGAGTCCATCCGCTTTCTGGGGGCAATGTCCCGGGAGCGGGGCCTTCCCCTCCATCTCCACCTGGGAGAGACCCGCACCGAGGACGAGGACTGCCGCAGGCTGCGGGGCATGTCGCCCACGGCCTGGCTCGATTCCCTCGGTGCCCTGGGCCCCCTCACGGTGGCCGCCCACTGCCTCTGGCTCGACGAGGCCGACTGGGAAATCCTCGCCCTGAGGGGGGTCGCCCTGGTCCACAACCCCGTGTCCAACATGAAGCTCGCCTCGGGCCCGGCCTTCGACTGGGAAAAGGCCAGAAGCCGGGGCCTTCGGATCCTCCTCGGCACCGACGGGGCCGCCTCCAATAATTCCCTCGACCTCCTTGGGGACCTCAAGATAGCCGGCCTCCTCCAGAAGCAGCACTACGGAGACGCCCGCCGCCTCCCCGTCGGGGAGCTTTTGGGGGCCGCCACGGCCGCTGGGCACGATTTCTTTGGCACCGGGGCGGGCAGGGTGGTTGAGGGCGCGGTGGCCGACCTCATCCTGGTGGACCTCGACCATCCCTCCATGGTCCCCTGCCATGAGCTTTCCTCCAACCTCGTCTATGCAGGTGGCGCCGGGGCTATCCGCCACGTCCTCTGCGCCGGCCGCCTGGTTGTCAGGGACAGGAGCGTGGCTGGATCGGCGGAGATTCTCCGGGAGGCCCGGGCCCGTGCCGCGGGCCTGGCGCGGCTATGAGGCGAGGCTAGGATGGACGGACTCTGGAGGGCTACGGCCCGGGAGCTGATCGCGCGCCTCGGCCTTGAGGCCCTGCCCGGAGAGGGTGGCTGGTTTCGCAGAACCTGGGCCTCGCCGACCGAGCTGGAGCCCGGGAGACCGGCGGGCTCGGCCATCTACTTCCTCCTCACTCCCGAGCCCGAGGGCTTCTCGGCCCTCCACAGGTTGGAGTCCGATGAGGTCTACCACTTCTACGCCGGGGACCCGGTGGAGCTTCACCGGATCGACGAGGAGGGCCGGGACAGGCCGGTTCGCCTGGGCCAGGATATCCTTGGAGGGGAGGAGGTCCAGGCCATTGTGCCCGCCGGGATCCTCCAGGGCTCCCGCCTCGTCAAGGGCGGGGAATGGGCCCTCCTGGGAACCACAATGGCCCCGGCCTTTGTCCCCCGGGAATTCAGCCTCCCTAGCCGGGCCGAGCTCCTAGGGCTCTATCCGGGCCTGGCTGAGCTGATCCTTGGCCTAACCCGGGCCTAGAGCCAGAGGGCCGGGTCCTGGGGGGCCGCGCAACTTGCCCCTCCATCCACCACAAGGCTTGCCCCATTGATCCAGCTCGCCCCGGCCGAGGCCAGGAAGAGGCAGGCGGCCGCCACCTCCCCAGGAAGGCCGGGCCTGTTTGAGGGGGAAGCCCGCTTCCAGGCTCCAAGCCCCGCGGGCCAGGCCGTCTCGAGGCCCGGCCTAGCCAGGAGACCCGGGCAGACCGCATTGGCCCTGATGCCCCGGCCGGCGAGCTCGAGGGCCTGGGACTTGGTGTAGTGGACCAAGGCGGCCTTGGCTGCCGCGTAGTGGGCATGGCCCCGGGCCGGTCGGAGGGCCTCCACCGAGGCGATGTTGACGATCGATGAGCCTGGGGCCATCAGGGCGAGGGCTGAGCGGGAAAAGATATGGGCACTTGTGAGGTTCCCGTCGAGGACAGCCCGGAATTCCTCTGCCTTGATTTCCCCAAGAGCCGCGACGGGGTAGGCCCCCGCGTTGTTCACGAGCACATCGAGGCCGAGGCCCCGGGACTTGAGTTCCCAAAGGCCAGCCTCCACCGCGGCCTCGTCGCTCGCGTCGGCCTCGAGGAGGAGGTGGCGCTCCGCCCCGGGGAGGCCTGCGAGGAGCTCCCGGGCTTTTCCCGGGTCTCCCCGGTAGTGGAGGACGAGGCTGGCCCCGGCCTGGGCAAAGGCCAGACAGAGGGCGGCCCCAAGGCCTCCGGTCGAGCCGGTGACGAGTACCCTGGAGCCTGTGAAGTCGTAGGCGATAGTCCCGTGTGCCATGACTCCATAATGGGCTATCGGGGCTTCCCAAGGCAATGCGCCCGGGACTATGCTCGGCCAGCGGACTTGGGGCCGCAAAAGGGGTAGGTCGTGGCGGGATCGGCTTTTGACATGCTTTCCCCGGAGACAGCCGCCTCGGCCGTGGAGGCCGCCTATGGCCTCGACCTCGATGGCTCGGTCCAGGTCTACCCAAGCTACGTCAACCGGGTCTATGGACTGCGGGACTCCGAGGGTGGGGGCTGGGTGGTCAAGTTCTACCGGCCTGGCCGCTGGACCCGGGAGGCGATCCTCGAGGAGCATGACTTCCTGGCGGACTGCGCGGCCGCCGAGCTCCCCGTAGTCCAGCCCGTCGAGGACCCCGAGGGCTCGACCCTCTCCGAGGTGGGCCTCGAGGGCCGGGACGGGGAGGAGCTGGAATTCCTCCTGGCCCTTTTTCCCAAGTCCGGGGGAAGGAATTTCGAGCCCGAGACCGAGGAAGATTGGCTGCGCCTGGGCTCCCTTGTGGGCCGTCTCCACGGGGTCGGCAGGAAGCGCCCATCCCCGCATCGCTTGACCCTCGATGCCAAGCTCGGCCGGGCCTATCTCCGGGAGCTCCTGGATGCCCAACTTGTCCATCCGGAGTCCCGGTCGGAATTCGAGGACCTGGCGACCAAGGGCCTAGATCTCGCCGAGGGCCGCCTTGGGGGCCTTCCCCTCCAGCGGATCCATGGGGATCTCCACCGGGGCAACATTCTCGACCGGCCGGGCCGGGGCCTCGTCCTCGTCGACTTTGACGACATGGTCCAGGGACCGGCAGTCCAGGATCTCTGGCTCCTCCTCCCGGGCCGCCGGAGCGAGAGCGGCCGGGAACTCGGACTTCTCACGGAGGGCTATGAGGAATTTTCCTTTCTCGATCCGGCCAGCTATGGGGCCATCGAGTCCCTGAGAATCCTGCGGATGCTCTACTTCCTCTGCTGGAGGGCAAGGCAACGCCAGGACTACTGGTTTAGGCGGGAATTCCCCGACTGGGGCGGCCGGGCCTTCTGGATCTCCGAGGTCGAGGACTTCCGGGACCAGGTGGACTGCCTCGTTACCGAGAGCCTCGATAACGAGGGCCGTAAGGACTGAGCGCCTCTAGAGCCTAGGCCTCGGGATAGTGGAGGTTGTCCTTGCCCGGATTGGCCAGGACCTCGGAGAGGAATTTCCTGGCCTCCCATTTGCTCATGTCCAGGTTGTGCTCCCTCCAATTGCCGCATTCCGCCGGCTGCGCGCCGGGGATATCTCCCTCAAAGGCCACGATCTTGGAGAAGATATTCCGGAATAGCGGAAGGACTTCCTCGCTCGACCTATCCCCGGCCAGGATCACATAGATCCCCGTGCGGCAGCCCATGGGGCCAAGGTAGACGGCCTGGCTTCCCCAGACTGGATCATTCCTCAGAAAGGTTGCCCCCAGGTGCTCGAGGGTATGCATCACGGGCATATCCATCACCGGCTCCCGGTTCGGTTCCTTCATGCGGATATCGAAGGTCGTAAGGGTGAGGCCCTCGTACCTGTCCTTGCGGGACACATAGATCCCTCGCTTAAGGCTGAGGTGGTCGATCGTAAAGCTCGCTATCTTGTCCATGGTCGCTCCTTCTAGCCTCATGGGCAGGCCTTGCATTCCCATCTTCGTGGATCTTAGCAGATCTATCCCCTGTTTGGAAACGACGCTGTCTCCTCGGTAGTTGACCACCCCTGCGGCTTTCTGCTAGCTTTTCCCCGTCCCGCGCGCCAGTCGTATAACGGCTATTACCCCAGCCTTCCAAGCTGGAGACGAGGGTTCGACTCCCTTCTGGCGCTAAAAGAGACTAAAAGCCCGCGAAAGCGGGCTTTTTTGCGTATAGGCCAGAAGGGAGTCGAAGGGATTTCGCGACCCTGGCGGCGCGAGACTCGCAGCGCCGACAGGGTTCGAGCC
>JAKPBN010000160.1 GCA_029778945.1 Spirochaetota bacterium | reverse complement strand
CTCGCCCCTGGCCCTCCTCATGCTCAAGCCGGACAACTTCAAGGAGATCAACGACAGCTTTGGCCACGAGGTGGGCGATGCCGTCCTGGTTCGCATGGCCGGGGCCTTTGGCCAGGCCAGCCCCGGCCAGGCCTTGGCCGTCCGCTACATGGGCAACGAGTTGGCCGCTGTCCTTCCCGGCCAGGCCAGGCTGGAGGCCCTCGAGGCCGCCCGGGCCATCAAGGCCGTCCTGGAGTCCCTGGATATCTCCGACCTGACCGGAGATCCCAGGCTGCGGCTCTCCGTGAGCCTGGGCCTGGTCCTCAGCCCCGAGCACGGAAGCCAGGCCGAGGAGCTCCTGCGGACCTGCGCCGCCCTCCCCCTCACGGCCCGGGCCCGGGGAGGCTCCCTCATCCTGTTCCCGGAGGACGTCTCATGAAAGCTGGCAAGGGATCCAAGGCCGGACGCATCGAGGTCCTGCGGGGCATAGCCATCTTTTCCGGCCTGCCCGAGGAGGACCTGGGGATCCTGGCCAGCTTTATGCGCGACCGATCCTTCTCTCCCGGGGTAGCGATGTTCCGGGAGGGCGAGGCCGGGGATGAGCTCTTTGTCGTGGGAAAGGGCCTTGTGGCGGTGACCCTCAAGTCCCAGGACGCCGAGGACATAGAGGTCTCCCGGGTAGGCCCCGGGGCCTTCTTCGGGGAGATGTGCCTCCTGGAGCGGGTTCCCCGCTCGGCCACCTGCACGGCCCTGGAGGCCACCGATTGCCTCGTGCTCAAGGCCGCCGACTTCGAGGCCCTCCTCGCCAAGGCGCCCCGGGCGGCGGCGGGCATCCTGGAGCGGATGCTCGGGGTGGCCGCGGGCCGCCTCCTGTCCACGGGCTCCCTCCTCTCCCAGCTCGTCCAGTGGGGCGACGAGGCCCGGAGGCGGGCCATCACGGACCCGGCCACGGGACTCTTCAACCGCCGCTACCTGGACGAGTCCTTTGAGGCTGCCCTGGCCCGGGCCGGCCGGGAGGGGCGCGGACTCTCCTACGCGATGTTCGACCTGGACCGCTTTGGAAAGCTCAACGCCGCCTATGGAGCGGAATTCTGCGACCGCATGATTGTCCAGGTGGCGGGGGCCATGAAGCGGGTCTTTGGCGGCGAGGACATCCTCGTCCGCTATGGCGGGGACGAGTTCTGCTTCCTCCTCCAGGGAGAGATGGCCGACACCGAGGCACGCTGCGAGGCCCTCTGCCAGGCCCTGCGCGCCATGGAGTTCGAGGGCCAGGCGGCCTTGAGGATCTCCTGCTCCCTGGGCCTGGCCCATTTCCCTTCCGGGGCCAAGAGCGGCGAGGAGCTCCGGGAGAGGGCAGACAAGGCCCTCTATCTGGCCAAGGAGGGAGGCCGGGACAGGGCGGTGGTGTGGCCCGGCGTCACCGTGGGCGGGCCCAAGGGGGACATACCCACCGTGGCCGCCAAGAACCGGGTCATCGCCAACATCCTAGGGGTCCTCCAGGATGATGATGACTTCCTCATCGTCGGCCACAAGGACCCTGACGAGGACTGCGTCTCGTCGATGGTCGCCTTTGCCCTCCTCGTGACCAAGTTCGGCAAGAAGGCCACCATCTCCCTCGGGCCCAAGGTCCAGGACAACTACGACTATCTTCTCAATATCTGCCGCTACAACTCCATAGAGGTCCTGCGCGACGGCGCCTTGCCCCGGGTCCAGGCCCTCGTCCTCGTGGATACCCCCAAGCCCTCCATGGTGGACCGGGGGGAGGCCTACGAGGGCCTGCGCGCCGACCCCAGGGTGAGGAAGATCGAGCTTGACCACCACCTGGGCGCGGACAGCCGCTACTATGGCGACCCGGGCTACCGCCTGGTCTACGAGGCCTCCTCGACCTGCGAGATCATCGGCTACCTCGCCCTGAAGATCGCCGAGGACCCCGGCCTCCTTGCCCGCTTCCAGATCGAGGAGCTTCTCTCCCGCAACCTTGTCCTGGCCATCCTCTCGGGGATGATCGGGGACTCCCAGATGGGCCGCTACCTGAAGTCCCGGCGGGAAAAGTGGTTCTATGCCCGCTTTTCCGCGATGTTCGAGCGCATGCTCTCGGAGAAGACCCGCCTGGACTCAGGCAACTTCTCGAGCAAGGAGCAGGTCTTCGAGGCCCTGGAGACTCTCTCCGGGGAGGAGGATGCCTGCTTCCGCCTCATGGCCTCCACGAGGGTGGATTCCGGCCCCGTGAGCTGGGCTGTCCTCGACAGGGAGGCCTCGCGCAAGGTCTTTGCGGCCTACGGCAACGACACCGTGGTGGCCGTGGCCAAGGCCCTGGTGGACAGGCTTGCGGAGGGCTCAGGCCGCCTGGGCCTCGTGGGCTATTATGACGATCCCGGCCTGTCCGGCCTTGTCCAGTTCCGGCTCCGGCGCAGCCAGGCCTGGTCGTGCCTCGACCTGAGGGATGCCCTGCCTCGCCTGGGCATCACCAACGGCGGAGGCCATCCCGGGGCGGTCGGCCTGCGCCTGGAAAAGGACGCGGTGGACGACATAGCCGGCCGGGCCGGCCAGATGGTGGACGTCCTGGTGGCCATGGTCGGAGAGGCAGACAGCCTGGTCCCGGCGGACCGGGCCTAGCGCCCCTTTAGTCCCGGGGAGGGCTTCCGAGGCCCCGGTCGCCCTCGACTTTTATCCAGGTGAGCTCATGGCGATTGTGCCAGAGGTGGACCACCCGGGAGCCAGGGACGGCCTCGAAGAGGTCCGTGGTGGCCCGGTCGTAGTCGGCCCCCTGCATCTTGATCGTGCAGACAAAATTCCTTGCCAGGCCTGAGGCGAGCCACTTCTCGACCCAGGCCAGGAGGGCCGGGGGGTAGCAGATAACGTCTGAGAAGAGCCAGTCCACGGGCCCAAAGTCCTCTGGCTTGAGGGTAAAGGCGTCGTGGCGCAGGACCTTGACATTGGGCAGGGCCGCGATGCGCGGCTCCAGGTCGGCCCGGTCTATGGCCGTGACCTGGGCTCCTAGGCCTGCCAAGGCCCAGGTCCAGCCCCCCGGGGAGGCGCCGGCGTCGACGCAGACATCACCGGGGCCTGGCCTTGTCCCCGTGAGCACGAGGGCCTCCCATAGCTTGCGGTAGGCCCTGCTGGGGGGGCCTTCCTTGTCTTCCTCAAACTCAAACTCCCCGTTCGCGAAGGGACTCGAGCAGACTCCCGAGGCGAGCATCCTCCCCTCGTCGAGGAGGGTAAAGGCCCCCATGGGAACCTCGGGGATATCGAAGGGAAAGACCTTGGGCTTCAGGGGGAGGGGAGGGAGCTTTTCCGCGATCAGGGCGGTGCGGCGATGGAGGCGGTTGGGGCAGGCCGCCCAGTTCCTCTGGATGGAGCGGAGGATCTTGGCGGCCTCTCCCACGGAGGAAAAATCTATGAGGAGGGGCTCGAGCCAGAGGTTCCTGGCCCAGCGCGCCTTCCGGCGGGGACCTAGGACCGTGACCAGTTCGCCATCCAGGCGGTCCCGGTCGCCCAGCTCATCCAGGAGGTGGGGGAGCCAGCCCCGGGCCGCATGATAGACAGTTCCACCCAGTTCTCTCATGGAAGGAAGTATGGGCGCCAAGGGCGGCAAGGGTCAAGGAGAGGAGGAGAGAGAAGAGAAGGGCAATAAAGGCACGCCACGGAGACCACGGAGGGGAGGGAGTTTCATGAATGACACGAACAAGGATAGAAGAAGTCTCTAGCTTGCTTACCGTACGCTTAACCTGCGAGGCGCAATGGCGCGGTTCATGCCGAGGCGCGAAGCGCCGACAAGCAAGAACCGCCACATAGCCAGGTCAAGTTGAAGCAGTTGCTAGATTTCCCCCGTTTTGTTTTGATTGATACATGGCTTCGTCAGCCTTTCTCAATACCGCTTCTATTGAACTATTCTGCTCACTAATACTACACAAACCAATGCTCAAGGAAGGCTTCCAATATTCCGCAAAAAACATATTTGATGTTTCATTTAATTGTGTTATTAATTTGTTTGCTGTTGAGATGCCATTATCAAGACTGATCTCAGGACATATCACAACAAACTCATCACCCCCCAATCGAAAAACAATATCACTTTTCCGGACGTTTTTCTGCAGGAACTCGGCTATCCATTTCAACAAACGGTCTCCAGCATTATGGCCTTTTATATCGTTTACACTTTTAAATTTATCAACATCTATAAACATCACTACACAATTAGAGCTATATCTATTATAAGTACTAAATATTTGTTCAAGGATCATTTCCGCATATCGCCGATTTGGCAATCCAGTAAGAGTGTCTGTCAGTGAGATTGCCTCAAGCCTTTTATTTGCTTCTTCAAGCTCTGCTGTTCTTTGCTTGACTTTGGTCTCAAGATTGGCGTTAGAAAACTCAAGCTGTTGATTTTTATCAAGAACAATATAATACAATGTTTTTAACGCTTTTACTAAAGGCTGTGTTGAGTTGTCGTTCTTGTCGCGCTCAATTTCAAATGCTTCTGCAGGGCCAATTCCGGAGTTTATCATTTCAATTTGCCTAAAAAGGTATTTATCTGTGCTTAAAATATGATAAGCAAGCCATTGAATTAAATAATCAAAGGACTCATAAACTTTTGATGAGGAAGAGTCATTGCTGTTTTCAAATGTTGATATAAACCAACCAATAAACTCTTGATGCAATTTTTTATGCTCATTTGAATGTTTCTCAAATACATGAGCATCGTCCATGATCTTTTCCTCGGTTTTGAAATGTGTTTCTGTGTATTTCAATATTTTGGTTTTCATCGTATCTATTATTTCTTGCGAGTACGCTTTATCATTTATTGTATATGAAATAGCTTCATTTATTGTTTCAATTAGTTGATAGTGTTGTGAGTCGATTATTTCATTATTTGTAAGAAAGCCATTGTCCCAAGTAAATATATCTTTCATTGAAATCTCCTTGCTCTGCGCCGCAGGCGTCAATCTAGCATGCATTTAACCTGCAAGCCTGCCCGCGCCAGCCTTATGCTTGGGCGAGGATTGGCGTAGCGGTACGGTAGGTGGCTCTGTGCCCCGGTGGTCAGTTCTTTCTTTCTTCTATATCAGTTTATGTTTCCGCGCCTCGGTGAGTATCTCCCGGTTCCAGCGGTTTTTCTCCAGGTAGTCATCTTTGAGCCCCGCCTCGTCCATCCTGGCGGTCCGGGTCTGGAGGGCCTTAAATGCCTTGGAGAGGACCGTCCCTGGATCGAGGGGGCCGCCTCCTGCCGCGACGAGGTTGAGGTAGCAATAGAGGTGGTAGAGGTGGGCCTGGGGGTGGAGGCTTGCCAGGCGCTCCTCCCTAGTCCTGGCGGCTATGGCCAGTACGGTCTCTGGCTTGCCCTCGACGAGGCCCGAGGCAAAGGCGGCAAAGGCCCCGATCTGGTCCGCAAGATAGGACCTCTCCTTGCCATAGCCCAGGCAGCGGCCCTCGAGGCACTCAAAGCCCGAGGTCCAGCCCGTCTTGTCCGCGGGGCTGTAGCCGGGTGAAGGGAGGAGGGCCAGGGCCCCGGCGGCCTCGCTGGCCGCGTCCTCCTTCCTGCCCTGGAAATGGTAGAGCTCGGCCAGGAACCAGGAGGCCTCGGGGTCCTCCGCATGGCGGCCTAGGAGGTCGTAGGCCTTTCCGGTCGCGCCGCTGTAGGCCGCGGCCCGGCCCGACCAGATCTCGGCCCGGGCGCCCGCCAGGGGCTCACCGTAGACCCGCGCCGAGGCCCTGACCCGGCCGAAGTCCTCCTCGGCCTGGGCATAGCGGCCTAGCTCAAAGGAAATCCGGCCCGCGAGGAAATCGCAGGCCGTCTCCCAGTCCGCCCGGAAGGAGGCCTTGGCCCACCGCGCCGCCGCTTGGCCCGTGGAGGCTGCCCGCCTCAGGTCCCCCAGGACGAGGAGGGCCCCGGCCTCGGCATAGGCGGAGAGGATGCATTCCAGGGGGTCCGGGAGCTCCTCCGCAAGCTCATAGGCATTGGATAGATAATCGGCCCCATCCTGGACCTGGGACTGGGCGAGGGATGCGAGGCCGAGGAGCCTGTGGGCCCTGGCCTCGGCCCGCCGGGCCCCAAGGCTATGGAGGCCCATGAGGGCCGGCTTGGCCCTGGTGGCGGCCTGGCTTCCCAGGCCCCGGGC
>JAKPBN010000097.1 GCA_029778945.1 Spirochaetota bacterium | reverse complement strand
GGGATCCAGGTGTCGTACCAGAACTTGTCCTGGCCGTCCTTCACGTTGACAAAGCAGACGCCAGCGTCGGCGAGGTCCATGAGGAGGCGGTGGGTCTCCTCCACGGACTTGCCGCAGAGGGGCGCCAGGTCCTCGGCGCTCCGGGGCTCCCGGAAGGCCAGGCACATGGCCACCTCGGCCATCTCGGTGGTGACCACAGGCTCGAGGATCATATATTCCGGGTCGGTCGCGAGGATCTCGCCCTTCTTGCCCCGCTCTTTCTTGCTGATCTTGTTGGCCAGGTCCAGGACCATCTCGTTGACCATCTTCATCTCCTCATGTACAGGTTATGCGGAATTGCCGCGATCCGTCCTAGGCTTGTCTCCAGCTCCGGACCTCGGCGCGCAGCCAGTCGGCCCACTCGGGTATCCCCTCCCCGGTCTTGGCCGAGACGGGGATGATCCTGGCCCTGGGGTTGAGCCTCTCCACCCTCTGGCGGAAGGCCCCCAGGTCAAAGTCAAAGAGGCTTATAGTGTCGATCTTGTTCACGAGGACCACATCGACCATGGAGAACATCATGGGGTACTTGAGGGGCTTGTCGTCCCCCTCGGGCACGGAGAGGATCATCGCGCTCCGGGAAGCCCCGGTGTCGTACTCCGCCGTGCAGATGAGGTTGCCTATGTTCTCGAGGATCACGAGGTCGAGGCCCCCGGTCCCCAAGCCCTCGAGGCCCTGGCGGGTCATGTCAGCGTCCAGGTGGCACATGCCCCCGGAGTGAAGCTGGATGACCTTGGTGCCCGTCCTGGAGACCGTCGAGGCGTCCACGTCGGAGTCAAGGTCGGCCTCGAGGATGCCCAGCCTGAGCTCGGCCTGGAGGGCCTCGATGGTGCGCAATAGGGTCGTGGTCTTGCCCGAGCCCGGGGAGGACATCAGGTTGAGGAGGAAGAGGCCCTGGGCCTTGAGCTCCTCCCGGAGTAGCTTGGCCCGGGCATCGTTGCCCTGGAAGACGCTCTTTTTGATCTCCAGGATCTTGAAGGTCGACATGGCAGCCCCGATTATTAATGACACTAGTGTCATTTTTGTGTGCTAAAAAACGCCGTCCTATAACGACGGCATTGGGGATTTTGTCGCCTTTTGCTCCCTTCGTCAATTCCCTTTCGATTTTATTGATATATTTTTCTCGACCTACTCCAAGGAAGGCCCATACACAATTTCGGTGGCACTAGCCACGGCTCTAGGCCCAGTGCGATTCGGGAGGGATTCGGATCCGGTAGGTATTGCCTTCCTTGGCCTTTTTCTCGATCACCCCGTTCATGCGATCCAGGAGGGAATGGACCAGCTCGAGGCCCGGACCGGGGTTCGCGCCTTCTGTGGCCTCGACGCCATCATCGCTGACCAGGGCTTCCACATAGCCGTTGGCGTCCTGGAAAAGCGTCAGGGAGATGGCGGGTCGCCGGCCCGAGGACCGCCCCCGCTCCAGGGCCCTGGAGAGAAGCTCCTCCACAATTATGCCAAGGGGAAAGAGCAGCTTGACCCCAACCCGGACGTCCTCGACATAGCACTGGATGTCCGCCGGCCGGTCCGCTCCGGGATCCTGGGCAGGGGGAGGGGCCACCAGGGCCACGAGGTCGGTCATATAGCCCCGCAGGGATACGCTTCGGAAGCCGGGGCTCTTGAAGAGATTGTCAAAGAGGAGGCTCAGGGTGATGATGCGGGAACGGGCGTCCTTGAGGGCCAGGGTCGCCTTGTCCGCTCCAAGGCTAGCCTCCTCGAGGTCGAGGAGGGTCACAAGGATGCCCAGGGTGTTTCCGACCCGGGAGCGGAATTCCCTGAAGAGCTCGTCCTTCTCCTCCAGGAGGCTGTCCCGCACCAGCTCGGATTCCACCTGGGCCGTGATGTCCCGGGTGACTCCGATGAGCTCCCGGGGCTGGCCGTCCCGGCCCAGGATGATCGTCGTGATGGACTCTACGTTGATGATGTTCCCGTCCCGCCGATACTGGCGGTAGCGGTTCCTTGAGGGCCCTAGGGCCTCAAGGTCACCCTGGGCCAGGCGGGCCAGCCGCGCGCCTAAAATGGCCTGGGCCCGGTCAAAGCTCTCCGGGGTCATGCTGTCCTGGAAGGACTGGTCCATGGCCTCCTCGACGGTAAGCCCGCGCATGTGGGACACCGAGGGACTGATGTAGGAAAACCGGCTGGACTTCAGATCGAAGGACCAAAGGACATCCCCCGAGCCCTCCACAAGGTCCCAGAGATTGCGCAGGCGCTCAAACTCGACACTTCGTGGACTGTCCCCGGGGATGATCGTCGAATAGAGCAGGGTCCGCCCCCGGGACTCCACCGGGCAGCTCAGGACCGAGACCTCCCGGGTCTCACCGTTGGCAAGGCGGTGGAGGAAGTAAAAAATGCTCCTGGACTCGTCTATGGCCACGCGCATTTGGGCGCTGACCTCACTGTTCGCGAGGGTGTTGATATCCCCGATGCGCATCCCGAGGAGCTCCTCCAGGGACCAGCCATAGAAGACCGTGGCCGCGCGGTTGGCGTCGACAATCTGGCCTTCCCTGGGATCGATCACCAGGATGGGATACTTGTTTTCGGTGAAGAGCCC
>JAKPBN010000088.1 GCA_029778945.1 Spirochaetota bacterium | reverse complement strand
CGCCGCCTCGTTTCTTATCGTCAACCCGGGAGCCAAAGAGCCAGACTCGGGCAGCAGGATCGAAGTTCTTGACCGTCTCGACAAAGAGACGCTGTTCCTCCGCGCTTATCCTCACCTGCCCCTCCTGGACTCACCCGGCCCCCGCGGCATCTCCTATTTCTTCTTCGCTCCCTTCCCGTCCGCCGGCTTCTTGGCGTCCTTCTCGGCCCTGCCCTTGAGCAGCTCCGCAAAGGGGTTGTAGGTCATCCCATCGTCCTCGGCAGGGCCGGCCTTGCGGGGTTCCCAGCTCTTCTCGACCCTGGGGCCCCGGTCGTCCCGCCGGGGGCTTGCGGAGCCAGGCCCGTCACGCCGCGATGGCTCGGGCCGTGCGGCCATAGGCCGCGTGGTCTCCGGCCGCGGCGCCGGAGCACCCGCAGCCCCTCCGCCCTCGCCCTTCTTGACCACCAACACCCGCCGAGCCTCACCCTCGGACCGGGGCCTGCGCTCGCCATGGGCCTCGCCCCGGGGAGCCTCGGCCCGGGGTCCCTGGCGCCCCTCGCCCTGGGCGCCGGAACGGCCACCCTGGCCGCCCGAGCGTCCGCCCGAGCGTCCGCCCTCGCTCTTGAGCGAGAGGCCTATCCGCTTGCGCGTCAGGTCCAGGCTGATGATGCGAAAGTCCTTCACGTCCCCCACCTTGAGGCAGTCCATGGGGTCCTTCACAAAGCGGTCGGACATCTCGGAGACGTGGATCAGGGCGGATTCCTTTATGCCCAGGTCGACAAAAGCGCCAAAGTCCACGACGTTCTTGACCTTGCCCTTGACGATCATGCCCTCGGCCAGGTCCTCGAACTTGATCACGCCCTTCTGGAGGATGGGCTTGGGAAAGGACTCCCGGGGATCCCGGTTGGGCTTCTTGAGCTCCACGATAATGTCGTCCAGGGTGGTCTCGCCCACCTTGAACTGCTCCTTGAAGCCTGCCCTCTCCTCGTGGGAGGGGTCCCGCCCGCCCCTCACGATGGGGAGGAGGGCCTCGGCCAGGGCATAGTTCTCCGGGTGGACCCAGGTGTTGTCCAGGGGGTTGGCGGACTCGGGGATCTTGAGGAAGCCCGCGCACTGCTCGTAGGTCTTTTCCCCCAGGCCCGGTATGTCCTGGAGCTGGGACCGGGCGGTGATGGCGCCCTTGGAGTCCCGGTATTTCACGATCTTCTTGGCCAGGCCATTGTTGATGCCCGACACGTACTTGAGCAGGGAATGGCTCGCGGTGTTGAGGTTGACTCCCACGTTGTTGACCACCGAGCCCACAACCTCGTCCAGGCCCTCGGAGAGGCGCTTCTGGTTGACGTCGTGCTGGTAGAGGCCCACCCCTATAGACTTGGGGTCGATCTTCACCAGCTCGGCCAGGGGGTCCTGGAGGCGGCGGCCAATGGAGATGGCGCCCCGGATCGTCAGGTCGAGCTCGGGGAATTCCTCCCGGGCCGCGTCGCTGGCGGAGTAGACCGAGGCCCCGTCCTCGTCCACGACGGTAAACTCGCAGTCCAGGGCATTCTCGGAGATGGCCGCCGCCACGATCTCCTGCATCTCATGGCTCGCGGTGCCGTTGCCCACGGCCACCAGCTTCATGTCGTGCTTCTTGATCGCCGCGGCCAGGGTTTTCTTGGCCTCCTCGGGCTTCTGCTCCTGGAAGACCACAAAGTAGTCCAGGAACTTGCCGGTCTCGTCCAGGCAGGCGCACTTGGTGCCCGTCCTGATCCCGGGATCCACCCCCAGGACCCTCGTGCCCTTGATGGGGGGAGACATGAGGAGGTTCTTGAGGTTCTCGGAGAAGACATTGATCCCGTGGCCGTCCGCGGCCTCCCCGGCGTCGGAGCGGATCTCCCTCAAGACCGCGGGGGACAGGAGGCGCCGGAGCCCATCGTCCACGGCTTCCTTGTGGTAGCGGTTCCTTATGTCGCGCTTCTGGCCCAGGAGCTCCACGGCCCGGTCCTCATCGACCTCGAGCTTGACCTCGAGCTCGCCTTCCCGCTCGGCGCGGTTGACCGCGAGGACCCGGTGGAGCTTGAGGGAGCCCAAGGGCTCGGAATAGTCCCAGTACATCTGGTAGGTCGAGGCCTCGCGCTTTTTCTCGTCCCCTATGCCCTTGGTGACAAGCTTGCCATCCCGGAGGTAGAAGGTCTTGACCGCGGCCCGGCTGTCCGGGTCCTGGGAAAGGCGCTCGGCGATAATGTCCATGGCGCCCTGGATGGCGTCCCGGGGGGTGGGAACGGCCAAGTCGGCCGCTTCCCCTTCCGCGGGAGTCCGGACAAAGCGAGGAGCCGCCTCCTCGACCTCGGCGTCGCCGCCTGAAAGC
>JAKPBN010000086.1 GCA_029778945.1 Spirochaetota bacterium | reverse complement strand
CCACCCCGAGGGAGGCTATGTAGTCGAGGCGCCCGAGGATGCCCCGCAGGTCCCCTATGCCGTCCCCGTTGGAGTCCATGAAGGACCGGGGGTAGAGCTGGTAGACAATCCCTTCCTTCCACCAGGTTTTTCTCATCATTCCTCCTCAAGTTAGGCGAAACCATCTCTCGGCGCGAATGCCAGGCCCCTAGCAGCTCTCCCTCCGGACAAGCCAGGGAGCCAGGAGGCATTGCTCGACCCCCTCCCGGGCGTTTCCCTGAAGGAGGCCCACAAGGCGGTCGCAGGCCAGGCGGGCTATCTCCTCCCGGGGCTGGTGGACCGAGGTAAGGCTGGGCTTGACATAGGTTCCGATCTCCACATCGTCGTAGCCGACCACCCGGACATCCTCAGGCACGCGGCGGCCCTCGTCCGCGAGGGCCCGCAAGACGCCCAGGGCCATCACGTCGGTGGCCACAAAGAATCCGTCGACTCCGGAGAGGAGTCTGGCCCCTCCCCGGATCGTCTTGTAGGCGGCCTCGAAGGTGTTGGCCGCCTCGAGGTGGACAAGGGGATCGAGGCTGTGATCCAGGGCAAGCATCGCCTCCCGGCAGCCCTTTTCCCGGTCTTCCATCTCGGGATTGCGGGCCTGGTCGATCAGGCAGGCGATGCGCCGGCTGCCGGACCGCAAAAGGGCCTCGCCGGCGAGCCGGCCCCCGGCCAGGTTGTCCGTAAAGTAGTAGTCAAGGCTCTCGGTGTCTATATAAGAAGGCATATAATGGACATGGACCACAGGGAGGCCTCGCTTCTTGAGGAGGCTCCAGTCCTCGGGGCGGTTGGCCTCCAAAAGGAGGATGAGGCCGTCCACCTTGCGCTGGAGGATAAGGCGTCGGATCGCGCTCTGCCCGTCGGGGGTCGCGGCCTCGGTGACAATGCAGTCGTAGCCCCGGGCCGCAAGGCCAGCCCGGATGTCATAGATAAGGAGGTTGAGGTAGAGGGTATTGGAAAAGCAGCCGAGGAAGGCGGGCACGACAAAGGCGACGGTCCCCGAGCGCCGGGTCGAGAGGCTGCGGGCGCTGGCGTCAAACTCGAAATCGAGCTCCGCCGCCAGGCGTTTGACCCTCTCCTTGGTCTCCGGAGAGATCCGGGGACTGTCATTGAGGCTTCTCGAGACTGTGGAGACGCTCACCTCCGCGAGGCGGGCGATATCCTTGATAGTCACGGCCATCGGGCTCCTCGGAATCATGCAACCGTTTGCACAACGAGGTATAGTAAACCCGTTTACCTAGTCCGTCAAATCAAAAAAACTTCGAAAAAATGCGGCTTTTCCCTAGATTGGCGCGCGCTCCAAGGGCATGGTCATGCAGCGCGCCCCTCCCCCACCCCGGGCGAGCTCAAGCCCCTCAAAGCTGACCGCCAGACGGCCAGGCTCCTTGAGACGGACGAGGGAGGCGGGGTTGCCGGCCTGGAAATCCGCCGCCCGGCGGACCTCGAAGCCCGAGGCCGAGAGGGCGTCCAGGCTGCGCTCGTTGCAGGAATACATGAGGATCTTGCCGGGGCCAAAGGCAAAGGAATTAGCCCCCGACCACCACTGCTCCCGGGCCGAGACCAAGGGATCCCCGTCCCCGCAGGCCACGGGCTGGAGGTCAAAACCCAGGCGGGCCAGGCCGGGAAGAAGGCCCCCGCAATCGCTGTAGCTCACCTTCCCATTGGGGTCGACATCGACCCGGATAACCTCTGCCCGGGAGGGGCCCGTGATGACGGGCTCGTAGATGAGGGCCGCGTCCTGGTCGATCATGGTAAAGACCATGTCGAGGTGGATCGTCGCCCTCTCCTTGGGGAGGACGACGGCGAAGACGATCAGGGGCTCCTCGAGGGAGCGGCCGGCGTTGCGGGCCAGGAGCTCCACCGCGTCCGGGCTGGTCCTCTCGGAGATGCCTATCGCCAGGACGTTAGTCGCGATCACAAGGATGTCCCCGCCCTCGATGGTGATGGAGCGGTTGCGCTCCCGGGGCCCGGCGAGGAGGACCCCCCGGGAGCGGAACTCCGGGTGGCGGGTGAAGATAAAGCGGGTGACTATCGACTCGATGAGGCGGACATCGTAGGCCGGGGCCGAGGAGACGAGCCAGTCCCGGAAGATGGCCGCCGAGTCCCGCATGAAATAGGCGTTGGGCAGGGGCCGCATGGCGAAGGCTCGGGGGGAGAGGAGGCCAGCCAGGGTCTGGGGCCGGGAGGGCAGGCCCTCGATCACCAGGTCGGCCAGCTCCACCGGGTGGAGGGCCATGAGCTCCTCCAGGAGGTCCCGGATGGGGCAGAGGCTCGAGAGGGCGGTGAGGAACTCGAAGCGGGCTCCGGGGCTCGCCAGGGTGGCGGAAAAGAGGTCCTTGAGCTCATGGACCTCGGAAACCAGGCGCAGAAAGGAGACGAGGCCGTCATGCTCGGCCCGGACGGCCTTGAGGGGGATGATGTCATTGTAGAGGTCGGCTACAGCCTCGGCCGGAGTCATGGCCTCGACCTCGGGGCCGGGGCTGTGGATGACTACACGCTTGAGGGCGCCAATTTCGCTCGAGACCTGGAGTCCGGGCATCTTACCCCTCCTTGGGGACGGCATTATTCCCTACTGTAGCGATACGGGAGTCTGGGTTCAACACATCCTGGGGCCTGGCAAGGCCAAAAAAGCGAAAAAAGTTTCGCCCTCCCGAGACAGGGTCCATCCTGCATATAGATGAGGCGCCACCGCCCCGGGGACGCATGAATTTGCGGCCCCGGTCCCCCGCTCCGCATATCCATCCAATTCCAGACAATTCGCGGCCGGACAAGGCCAAAAACCCTTGCTTGACAGGTTTTTTCAACCCTTCCTATACTTCGCGCCTGAAGCCTAGGGGGCCAGTGCGCTCGCCTAAGGCGACCCACAAAAAGGAAGGTTACTCATGGCCAAGAGGAACATCATCATCATCGGAGCCGCCGGGCGCGACTTCCACAACTTCAATACCTATTTCCGGGACAATGAAGCCTACAACGTCGTCGCGTTCACGGCCGCCCAGATCCCGGACATCGCGGGCCGCAAGTACCCCGCGGAGCTCGCGGGCAAGCTCTATCCCGCCGGCATCCCGATCCACCTCGAGGCCGACCTGCCCAAGCTCATCAAGGAGCTCAAGGTCGACGAGTGCATCTTTGCCTACTCCGATGTCCCCTACACCCATGTGATGGGCGTGGGCGCCATCGTCAACGCCGCCGGGGCCTCCTTCCGCCTCCTTGGGCCCAATGACACCCAGGTCAAGTCCACCAAGCCCGTGATCGGCGTCTGCGCCGTGCGCACCGGGGCCGGCAAGAGCCAGACCTCCCGCAAGATCGTCCAGATGCTCATGGCCAAGGGCCTCAAGGTCGTGGCCATCCGCCACCCGATGCCCTACGGCGACCTCGTGGCCCAGAAGGTCCAGCGCTTCGCCACGGTCGAGGACCTCAAGAAGCACAAGTGCACCATCGAGGAGATGGAGGAGTACGAGCCCCACGTCGTGCGCGGCAACGTGATCTACGCCGGCGTCGACTACGAGGCCATCCTCCGGGAGGCCGAGAAGGAGGCCGACGTCATCCTCTGGGACGGCGGCAACAACGACTTCCCCTTCTACAAGACCGACCTCCTCTTTACCGTCGCCGATCCCCATCGCCCGGGCAACGAGGTCTCCTTCTACCCCGGCGAGGTCTCCCTCCGCATGGCCGACGTGATCATCATCAACAAGATCGACACCGCCAGCCCCGAGGGGATCCAGACCGTCCGGGAGAACATCCAGAGGGTCAACCCCAAGGCCACCGTGATCGACGGGGCCTCCCCCATCACCGTCGACCACCCCGAGCTCATCAAGGGCAAGCGCTGCCTCGTCGTCGAGGACGGCCCCACCCTGACCCACGGGCACATGAAGATCGGCGCCGGCACCGTCGCGGCCCGCAAGTTCGGCGCCAAGGAGCTCGTCGATCCCCGCCCCTACACCGTCGGCAAGCTCAAGGGCACCTTCGAGACCTACCCGAACATCGGCACCCTCCTGCCCGCGATGGGCTACGGGGACCAGCAGGTCAAGGACCTCGAGGCCACGATCGAGAAGACCGATTGCGACACCGTCGTGATCGCGACCCCGATCGACCTGAACCGCATCGTCAAGATCAACAAGCCCACGGTCAAGGTCGGCTATGACCTCCAGGAGATCGGCCAGCCCGACCTCACGGGAATCCTCGACGAGTTCTGCAAGAAGAACAAGCTCGGGAAGTAAGGCACCGGGGGGGCAGAGAACGGCCAGGAGCGCGTCCCGCCGCCCTCCCCCCTCTGCCCTCTACCACTTGCCTACCTGGCGCTTCGCCTGGGCTGTTGCCTGCTTCAAAATTCTCTCGATAAAAGAGCCCTTGCGAGTTTCCTCGCAAGGGCGCTTTTATAGTCTCTTTAGCCAGACCCAGGCAAACCAAGAAGAGCGAGCGCTTTGGGCAAAGGTGACTTCCACTGCCCCTAGTAGCTGGCAGGGAGCCCAAAGGGATCAGGAGCGGCAAGGGGAGCCGCTGGGATCCT
>JAKPBN010000054.1 GCA_029778945.1 Spirochaetota bacterium | reverse complement strand
TGGCCTTTGGCTCCGCCGCGGACGAGGAGACGGGCTACGACGAGCTTGTTATCCGGGACGTGGAGGGCATGGCTCCCTCATTTAGCTAGGGATGTAACCGACGTTACGGCAGGGTCGGGGATAATTCGCGATACTTGAATCCGAGACCAAGGAGGTCAGCGTGAGACGCAAGGTTAAGGGAAATGTCGACTGGGTCGGCAAGATAGACTGGGAGCTCAAGAAATTCCACGGCAGCGAGTACTCGACCCACCGGGGCTCGAGTTACAACTCCTATGTCGTCCAGGAGGCCAAGACCGTCCTCATCGACGGGGTCTGGGCCCCCTTTGCCAAGGAATTCGTGGACAACCTCGAGGCCGAGGGCATCCTGGCCAAGCTGGACTTTGTCGTGGCCAACCATGGCGAGGTCGACCACTCAGGCTCCCTCCCGGAGCTCCTCCGCCGACGCCCGGGCCTGCCGGTCTACTGCACCGCCAAGGGGGTCCAGTCCCTCAAGGGCCTCTACCACGAGGACTGGAATTTCCAGGTGGTCAAGACCGGGGACAGCCTGGACATCGGGAACGGCAAGAGCCTCGTCTTTGTCGAGGCCCCCATGCTCCACTGGCCGGACTCGATGTTCACCTACCTGGCCGGGGAGGCCCTGCTTTTCTCCAATGACGCCTTTGGCCAGCACTACGCCTCGGAGCGCCTCTTCAACGACCTCGTGGACCAGGATGAGCTCTGGGCCGAGTGCGTCAAGTACTACGCCAACATCCTCACCCCCTTCTCCGCCCTGGTCACGAGGAAGATCGCCGAGGTCCTGGCCCTGGGCGTGCCGGTGGAGATGATCGCCCCCAGCCACGGCATAATCTGGCGCAAGGATCCCCTCCAGATCGTCACCAAGTACCAGGCCTGGGCCGCCGACTACCAGGAGGACAGGATCGCCATCCTCTATGACTCCATGTGGGACGGGACCCGGAAGCTCGCCGAGGGCATCGCCCAAGGCATCAGCCAGGCCAGCCCCTCCACCAAGGTGGTGGTGCACAACGTGGCCAAGACGGACAAGAATGACGTGATCACGGATGTCTTCCGCTCCAAGGCCATCCTCGCGGGCTCCCCCACGGTCAACCGGGGCATCCTCAACGCGATGGCGGGCATCCTGGAGGAGATCCGGGGCCTCAAGTTCAAGGGCAAGGCGGCCTCGGCCTTTGGCTGCCATGGCTGGTCCGCCGAGGGGGTCCCCCTCCTCCTGGAGGAGCTGGCCAAGGCGGGCTTTGAAATCCGGGGCGAGGGCCTCAAGGTCCTCTGGGAGCCCGACGCCGCGGCCGTGGAGGCCGCCCGGGAGCTGGGAAGGAAGTTCGTAGGCTAGGCCGGGAGGCCTTGGGGCCCGGCGGATGCCCGGGCCCCAAGCTTGTGGCCCCCGAATTCCCGTGCTACACTTTCCCCACCATGACAGTAATCCAGGGCAAGTCCATCCAGGTCGGCATCGCGGACAAGGGCGCGGAAATCCAGAGCATCAAGGGCAAGGATGGCCTTGAATACCTCTGGCAGGGAGACCCGGCCTTCTGGGCCCGGCGCTCGCCCATCCTCTTTCCCACCGTCGGGGGCCTCCATGAGGGTCGCTATACCCACAAGGGCCGGGACTACAAGATGGTCAACCATGGCTTTGCCAAGGAGAGGGACTTCCGCCTCGTCTCCTCTGGCCATGACCGGGCCCGCTTTGAGTTCGAGAGCGACGCCGAGAGCCTGGCCATCTATCCCTTTAATTTCCGCCTGGCGATCACCTATCGGGTCGAGGACTCTATCCTCGAGGTGGGCTGGGAGGTCGTAAACCTGGGCACCGAGGCCCTGCCTTTTTCGATCGGCGCCCATCCGGCTTTCCGGGCCCCCCTTTTGCCCAACGAGACCAGGGAAGACTACGAGCTTATCTTCGAGAAGCCCGAGACCCTGGTCCGCTGGTTCCTGGACAAGGAGAATCTCCGTTCCGGGGAGTCCGAGCCCTTTCTGGCCGGCCAGGACAGGCTTGCCCTGGGGGCGTCCCTCTTTGCCCGGGGGGCCATACCCCTGGCGGACAATGCCTCCCGCCGGGTGACCCTTAAGAGCCGGGTTTCTGGCCGTTTTGTGGAGCTCTCCTTCCCGGGCTTCCCCTGCCTGGGCCTCTGGTCCCCGGCGGACAAGCCCGAAGGCCCCTGTCCCTTTGTCTGCATCGAGCCCTGGCACGGGATCATGGCCCTCCAGGGCTCCTCCATGGAAATCTCCGAGCGGGAGCAGGGGCTTAGCCTTGGGGCGGGCAAGACCTTCCAGGCCGAGTACACTATCCGGATAGGATAAGGGAAGGGCAGTCCATGAAGAAATCCGTGCTTGCAGGCATTCTGGTCCTCGTTCTCGTGGTCGGCGGGGGCCTTGTCTGGCGCTTCGTTCTTTCCCCCCAGAGGAGTGGCGCGGCCGGGCTGGCAGGATCCGGCGGGCCCGGGGGCGGCCTCTCCTATGCAAAGGTCGAGCCCCTGACCATCACTGGCCGGGGCGGCTACAGCCTCGACACGGTGGACCTGGGAGAAGGCAAGGTTCCCCTCCTCCGCATACCCCTGGACTCCTGGGGCGGCTACGCCGCCCTCTTCGCCGCCAACGGGGGCCCCAAGCCCAGCAGGGACTCAGCCTTCTACCGCCTGGGCCACTTCGCCGTGGAGTTTGTTCCCGTGGAAGGCGCCCAGGTCCAGTTGGAAGGTTATGCGACCGGCAAATACCCCATAATCTGGGCCTCCATGGACAGCCTTCCCCTCCTTTATGATGCCCTGCGCCAGGACAAGAGGGTCATCCCCCAGGTCCTTGGCCTCTTTGACTGGTCCATCGGTGGGGACGGGATCCTCCTCAAGGAGGGCATTAAGGGAGGCCTCGACCTCAAGGGCAAGACAATCCTCACCTCGAGCTCGACCCCCTATTCCTTCTTCCTCCTCTGGTATCTGGCCCAGATAGGCCTCTCTCCTGCGGACATCAAGGTGGTTCATATCGACGATGGCCCCAAGGCCCTCGAGGCTTTCCGGAAAACCCCCGGCCTGGCCGCCTGGGTCACCTGGAACCCCTTCCTCAAGGATGCCCTCGACCCCGCCTCGGAGGGCTATGTCAAGGGAAGCCGCCTCCTCATCTCCTCCCGGGACGCCAACCAGCTCGTCGCCGATGTCTATGTGGTCCGGCGGGACCTCCTCCTGGACAAGCCGGAGATGATGGCCGCTTTTGTCCAGGCAATGATGGAGGGCGCCGCCCTCCTGGCCCGGGATCCGGGGCCGGCCTTCGCCGGGATGGCCGCCTTCTACAAGCTTCCGGGCGGGTCGGCCGAGGCCAAGGAGATGCTCGCCGACGTCCACATCGCCAACTTCCCGGAGAACACCATGTTCTTCGATGCCGCCAATCCCATTGGGGCCCAGAAGATCTTCCTCCTCTCCCAGGAGTACTCCAAGGCCCTGGGCAGCCTGGGCCCGGAGGCCAGCTATGAGCCCGAGCGCTCCCTGGCCCTTGGCCCCCTGGAGTCCCTGGCCAGGCGCAAGCTCTTCGCGGACCAGAAGAACGAGATAGCCACAAGCTTTAACCGCAAGGCCGCCTTTGACATCGCGGACCTGGAAAACCAGCGGATCGTGATGAAGAACGACCTCCGCCTCTACTTTGAGGCCCAGCGCCTCGACTTTGACGTCAAGGCCGATAGCGAGGAAGTCAGGCAGAACCTCCGCCTCCTCCAGAAGGTAGCCGAGCAGATGGGCTTCATGGGCACCACGGTGGTCAAGCTCGTGGGCCACCTGGACACCTCCAAGCAGGCGGAATTCAAGGCCAGGGGCCAGCAGGCCTATGTCGAGGCCTCGGCCCAGGCCAAGCTCATCTCTAAGCGCCGGGCCGAGTTCGTGAAAAAGCTCCTTGTCGAGCGCTATCGGATCGATCCCGAGCGCATTGTCACCGAGGGGAGGGGCTGGGACACGCCGATCAGCGCCGACGACCCGGAGAAGAACCGGCGCGTCGAGGTCCAGTTCCTGTCCTTCGAATAGGCGGCCTGAGGATGCCCAAACGGAAAAAGAAGGCCGATATCGGCTACATCATTCTGGCGGTCGCCGGGATCGCCCTTTTTATGGCTATGGGTGGCTTCAGGTCCTGTCCTGGTGGCTCGGCCTCCAAGAGGCCAGCCAGGTATAGCCTCCAGTTCTCCCCGGATTTCCAGCCGGCCCTGAGCTTCCGGGATGACCTGGGGCTCTCTGTCGTGGTCGCTGTCGATGTGTCGGGCTCCATGGCAGACAAGCCGGCCACAGGCCCCCAGACCGCCAAGTACATCCAGGCCTCGGGGGCCCTCACGGAAGTCCTCAAGGTCCTGGAGGGCCTCGTGGGCTCCCAGAAGGAGGGCGGCCTCCTCGTCAAGCTCTCCCTTATCTCATTCTCCGACCAGGTCCGGGTCCTCCTGCCCACCACCGTCCTCAACCGGGAAACCCTAAAGGCCCTGGAGGCCTATGCCTCGACTCCAGATAACTTCAGGCCCGGTGGGGCAACGGCCATCGGCGCCGCCGTGGAGAAGGGCACGGAGATCTTGGCCCAGTCGGGCACGATCATGAGGAGCCTCATCGTGATCTCGGACGGGGAGAACACTTCTGGCATCGCGCCGGAGTCCGTCCTGGAGGCCGTCTACGGAGACCGCAACACTGCCTCGACCGCCGAGGTGGCGGTGACCACTTCCTCCACCCTCGTCAGCTTTATCGGCTTTGACATCGATGCCGCCCGCTTTTCCGGCCTGGCCGAGCGGGGTGCCCGGGTGACCGGTGCCTCGGACCAGGAGGAGCTTGTCTCCGAGCTCAGGGGCCTCCTCGAGGCAGACATCACCAAGCTTGAGTCCGCCGGGCCGGGGGGTCCCTAACCGTGGCGGGCAGCACGAAGGAAGGCGGTCTTGGGGCCGGCCTGGTGGCGGGCATAGTGGCCGGAGGAGTCTTCCTCCTCTTCTGGCTTGTCCTCGGCCTCTCCTTTGCCCTGAGCCTTGGGGCGGGGGCCCTGTCCATGGGCGGAGCCTTGGCCATACTCCGGGGCCTGGGCAAGGCTGGCGCCCCGGAGGGGGAGGCTGCCCTGGGGGAATACGTGGACAGGGACCTGGCCCGCAAGGTCGTGGAGGATGCGAGGCGGGCTGCCTCTGAGCTTGAGGCCTGCTGCGCGGGGATGGAGGCTGGCCCGGTCCGGAGCAAATTCCACGCCTTGGCCCTTGGCCTGGGCGGGATCGGGGCCGATGTGGCCGAGGATCCGCGGGATGCCGTCGCGGCTTCGATCTTCCTGACCAACTATGGCGCGGCCGCCATCAGGATGGCCCGCCTCTATCTAGGTCTGCGCAAGGACGGACGGTCCCAGGAAGGGAACCGGGCAACCCTCGCCAAGCTTGACGGGGTCCTGGACCGGATGGCCGCCGCCATCGAGCAGGAGCTGGCCAATCTCCAGGCAGACGAGTGGGACGCCCTTAGGCTGGAGATCGACTTCATGGAAGCCGAGGAGCCGTCCCTCCCGGCATCTAGGGATGGCTCCAAGGGCCAGGCCCTCGGGAGCCATTGAGCCCCTCGACTAGCTTGGGGCCTTTTTAGGGTGTCAGCCTCCTCCTCGGCCTGGCCCTGGATTTGATCCTGGATCTACTCCTAGGTGGCTCAGCCTGCGACTAGGCCTAAGTCGCAGGCTATCCCAAGGCTCAGGACTGCCATTTCACCGATCCAGACTCTATCTCCCTGGCCGATCCCTCCTTTTTGGGAAGCGGTCTCTCAGCCCTCATGCTCTCGCCTTGGCCAAGCTCCGCAAAGGCATGACGGTCCACGAGTCCTCGGTCTGGGTCATTGGTCCTTTCCTGAACCCGGGCAAGCGAAAAGCCTGGGTTTGCCGCCCTAACCCCGACGCTAGCCCGGGAGACCTCCGGCGGTTTCCTCCCTTGACAGCAGGCCTTTATGTGCCTGAAAATGGGAAAATAACTAACTCGGGGGGCAGCGATGAGGCGCGAGGACAGGCAGATCCAGGATGACGAGGAGTTATACGAAATACTCGCCAAGGGCGAAGTCGTCCACATCTCCTTCAGCGGGAACAATATCCCCTACATCCTCTGCATGAACTACGGCCTCGTCAGGCAGCCCGAGGACTACCTCTATCTCCATTCCGCCGCCGAGGGCAGGAAATTCCAGGAGATCCTCCAGAACAACCTCGTGGCCTTCCAGGTCGACATCGAGCATGAGCTCGTGGGCGGACCCAATCCCTGCGACTGGGGCATGAAATTCCGCTCCGTCGTGGGCATGGGCTTTATGGATGTCATCGTGGATCCCGAGGAGCGCATGCTTGCCCTCAAGGCCCTCATGGAGCATTATGGCTGGAAGGGCCAGGGCCAGTGGGACCAGGCCACCATGGACAAGACGGCCGTCATCCGCCTTCAGATCACGGAGATGCAGGGCAAGCGGCGGTCCTAGGAAAAAGGCATGAACGGTCCCGTAGATACCTGGAGGGCGGAAACCCTCGGCGCGGCCGCCGTGGCGGCCCTGATCAAGAATGGCTTTGAGGCCCTCTATCTTTCCACGGGGGCTGACGCCAAGGCCGCCCTACTTAAGCTGGCCAGGCCGGGCATGACCGTGGGCTTTGGGGGCTCCATGACCGTCAAGGGCCTCGGGATAGCCGAGGGCTTTGCGGCCGCCGGGGCCAGGATCCTGGACCACAACGCCCCCGGCCTCGGCCCCGAGGAAAAGCTGGAGGTCCTCCGCAGCCAGCTGACCTGCGACCTCTTTATCTCGGGCTCCAACGCCCTCACCCTGGGCGGGGAGATTGTCAATGTCGACGGGAACGGCAACCGGGTCGCGGCTCTGACCTTTGGGCCCCGGAAGACCGTGGTGGTCCTGGGGGTCAACAAGATCGTGAGGACCCTGGACGAGGCCATGGCCCGCCTCGAGGAAGTGGCCTCCCCCATGAACAACAAGCGCCTCGAGCGGGCCAATCCCTGCGTCCAGAAGGGCCTGTGCATGGACTGCCACAACGAGAGCCGGATCTGCCGGGTCTACCAGATCCTCAAGCGCAGGCCCGCCCTCTCGGACTTTACGGTCCTCGTGGTCGGCGAGTCCCTGGGCTTCTAGGCCCCGCTCCGCACCTGGCGATCCTTGCCGAGCCTGTAGGCCACAAAGTGCTCCTTAACCTTAAAGCCGAGCCCCGTGTAGAGCCCTAGGGCCGCCTCGTTGGCCAGGTCGACGTTGAGGACCGCAGAAGGCATGCCCCTGGCCTTTAGGAGGTCCTCGAGGACAGCCCTGAGGAGGACGTGGCCATAGCCCCGGCCCCTCCGGTCCTCCCGGACCGCGAGAAAGTCCACATAGCCCCGGTCTATGCGGTAGAGGCCAAAGCCCACAAGGCTCCCGTCCTCGAGGAGGTCGAGGAGGCGATAGTCGGCGCCCCGGCCGGCCTCCAGGGCCTCCCGGGAGCCCATGTAGGCGTCCTGGAAGGCCGCCTCGAAGAGTTCCACAAAAGGCCCATCCTGGTCCGGAGAATGGGTCTCAATAGCCAGGGCCTCCAGGGCCAGGGCCTCCGGGGCGGGAAGGCTGGGGGCAAGATCCCGGGCCAGGATCTCCAGCATGTAGTTGTCTTCGGTCTTTTCCGCGCCTAGACCCAGAAGGATCCTGCCAAGGCCATTCCCGCTCTCGAGGTTAAACTTGAGGTCCAGAGGAGAGGCAAGTTGGGCGATCCCAAAGTCCAGGAGGGCCTTCACAAGATCCTCCCGGCCCTCGGCGTAAAAGGGGCCCAGGACGTCCCCGGGCACGTAGTCCGTGCCCAGGACGATGTGGATATAGCCCAGGCAGTCCCTGCCCTCGAAGGCCCCGGCCTGGAGGGAGTCCTTGCCCAGGGAGGCCGCGAAGCTTGCCTCCACCTTCGCGTAGTGCTTGTACATAAAGGATGTGGCCTGGCCGCCCTCGGTGTTGAGGCGAAAGGCCAGGCGGGCGACGGCGCCGATGTCCTCGATGGCGCATAGCCTTATGATCATTGCTTCTCCGGGGCTGGCATATGGGGATTGGGCCCGCCGCAGGCGAGGCAGGCAGGGCGATGCATGCAGAGGAGGCCGCCGCAGCTTGGGCAGGTCCAGCGCCTGCGCTCCGAGGCCAGGAAGGCCGGCATGCCCTTTTGGGCAATGGCCGTGAGATTCCCGAGGACCGAGAGGCCGTATCTCTGCCGGTATCTCTTGTCGAGGTCCTTGAGGCGTCGGCAGGGATAGCTCGGGCAGTCCGGGCAGGCAGTCTCGGGCCGGCCCTGTCTCTTTTCGCAGAGCTTGATCCGGCAGGCAAGGCAATGGGGTGGCTTGGTCTTGCCTGGGCTCAGGCAGCCCGGGCATGGCTTTTTCTCCCTTTGATAGCCCAGGCAGAGGGAGCAGTTGATGCCGCAGGGGGCGATGTTGGCCTCAGTCAGGTAGAGGCTCACGCGGCCACCACCAAGACGCCCACGACGAGGATGGCCAGGCCCAGGAGCTTTCTGGCTGAGATCGCCTCCCCGAAGACGGCCAAGGAGAGGATGGTGACCAGGACGAGGCTCAGGGCAGAGAAGATGGGGTAGGCCGTGTTGAGGCTTAGGCCCTTGAGGGAGCGCGTATAAAGGGTGGCGTTAGCCGCTCCCAGGACGAGGCCAGCCAGGAGGAGGAGGACGCTCGCCAGCCGGTTGGCCGTGTTCAGGCTCGAGTACTTGTAGAAGACATAGGAGGCGGAGTTGAGGAGGATGGCCGCGGCCAGGAAGATACAATGCCTCATTGCCCGGTTTCCTTGCGGTAGGCCAGGGCCTCGCAGACCAGGCCGTCCCTTGTCCTGAGGACGACTATCCCTCGCTCGGCCCGGGCGGCCGCCTTGAGCCCGTCCGCCGCATAGGCCCAGCGCAGGATGCACCTTGGGCCTAGGCCAATGAGCTCCTCCACGGCCAACTGCCCCTCGGGATGGCCAGCGAGGCTCTTTTCCAGGAGGAGGACGGCCTCGGCCTTGCCTAGGCTTTTGCCGCCCCGGCTCGGCTCCAGGACAAAGTCCTCGGCCAGGAGGGTTTCCAGGGCTTTGGAATCCCGGCGATTAACCGCCTCCACGAGCTCGGCGGCCAGGCGTATGCCGGCCTCAAGGCGGTCCATCCTCATGGGACTCATAGCCTAGGCCTCCCGCCTGGATCGGAGCGCCGCCTGGATATCGCCTATCGCGAACAAGGCCGCGGGATCAGGGTGTCGCATAATGCTCGATCTTGTGGACCAACCTTTCCCTCAGATAGTCGCTGGCCGGGCCCAGTTCCTGGGCGATCACCGTGGCCTCTGCCTTGTAGGCCGTTTTCTTTGCGCTGTCCCAGCCTGGAGGGGCGGGTTGCATGTTGGTTATCCGGTCCGAGAGCTTGACCATCCAGATCACGGGCTCGCAAGCCTTGATCCTGGCCAGGCTGTCCGCCATGCGGTCCTCCTTGGCCAGCCCGCTGTTTTTCGTCAAGGCGAGGACGCCCGACGCGACCCGGCTCCCAAAGGCGGCTTCCAGGTCCCCGT
>JAKPBN010000024.1 GCA_029778945.1 Spirochaetota bacterium | reverse complement strand
GCGGGGCAAAACCTATCGTCAAATCCAGCCTCATGCTCGGCCTGGGGGAACCCCGGGCGGAAATCCTGGAAACCCTGGCCACCCTGAGGACAGTTGGCTGCACGAGCCTTGTCCTGGGCCAATACCTCCAGCCCACGATAACCCAGGTGGCGGTGGTGGAGTATATCCCCCCGGAAACCTTTGAGGCCTATGCCCGGGAGGCCCGGGGAATGGGCTTTGTCTCCGTGGTCTCGAGCCCCCTGGCCCGGACTTCCTACCACGCCCGGGCAGGCTTTGAGTCCGCCGGCACTGGTCTGGGAGCCCAGGCTTGACCCTGAGGCTGGACTGGAAGGTTCCGGGGGGCAAGCTCCTCAGGCTTTCCGCCCGGATCGAGGCCGGCCTTGTGGCCGAAACCCGGGTGGCCGGGGATTTCTTTGCCCATCCCGAGGAGGCTTTTGAGGCCGCGGAAGCCTCCCTCCTGGGTATCCCGGCTCGGGACCTGCCGGCCCGGGCCCGCACCGCCTTTGCCGCACCGGGGCTCAAGCTCTTCGGCCTCGACCCCGAGGCCCTAGGCTTGGCCTTTGAGGCCCTTCTGGCCACGGAGAAGCAGCCATGAAGCTCCGCCTCCTCGATACAGGGGCGGCTCCGGCCGCCCTCAACATGGGCATCGACGAGGCCCTCCTCGACCACTGCGCCGCCGAGCCCGAGGCCGCCGCCCTCCGCCTCTACAGCTGGGAGCCCAAGGCCGTGACCGTGGGCTATTTCCAGTCCCTCAAGGAGGAACTCGACCTTGAGGCCTGCGCCGCCGCCGGGGTGGACGCCGTGCGCCGGGTGACCGGCGGCGGGGCGGTCTTCCACGACGCCGAGATCACCTATTCCCTCATCGTCCCCGAGAACTGCGTCCTGGCTCCGGCGGACATCCTCGTGTCCTATGCGAGGATCTGCGGAGGCATTGTGGCGGGCCTGGGCGTCCTGGGCGTCGAGGCCAGCTTTGCCCCGATCAACGACATCCAGGTCGGGGGCAGGAAGGTCTCGGGCAATGCCCAGACCCGCAGGAAGGGCTGCCTCCTCCAGCACGGGACCATCCTCCTTGACCTCCACCTGGACACGATGTTTTCCCTCCTCCTCGTGCCCAAGGAAAAGCTGGCGGGTAAGCTCATAGCCGATGCCCGCCAGCGCGTGACCAGCCTGAAAGAGCTCCTGGGGCGGGACCTAGGCTATGCCGAAGCCGCCCGGGCCTTGGCCCTGGGCTTTGGCCAAGCCTGGTCGGGCCTGGGGATCGAGCTCTGTCCCTCAAGCCTCTCCGCCGAGGAAGCCCAGGCCGGGGCCGGGCTCGCGGCCTCCCGCTATTCCCGGCCCGAGTGGAACCTCAAACGCTGAAAAAAGTCTCCATCCCTTGAGCTAAGCGATCTTTACAATTCCCGGAACGGGCCTTAAGGTCTACGGATGGCTTTGTCGACGCGCTTCGGCTGAAGCGCCGGCTCGCCATACGCTTCAAGGTTGCTCAGGTTCATCGCCCATCGGGACTCCGCTTCGCCTTGGTCTAGACTTGGAAGCGTCGAACGGAGTTGACAACAATACGAATGCGATGAAATCGAGCCAGCAGCTTGGCGGCAGCGCCGTACAGGGCCGAGGGAGGGACACGGGACACGCG
>JAKPBN010000020.1 GCA_029778945.1 Spirochaetota bacterium | reverse complement strand
TCTTCCACGGTTTCCCGGACGACCTCGCCGAGCTCCCTCTTAACGAGTCCCTCATCGATTTGTATAATCCTTCCCTGTGGACATTCTGGGTTCATGGCGCTCTCCTCTTGGTCAGGTTGTTGTTGTGGTGACTCAACTAAACCAGATGAGAGCGTCTTTTTTCAATGACCTAGAATGTGCGAAACTTAGTGTACGTTATCGCCTCAACCTGTTTGGCCGGAAAATGTACGAAACCCTCGCGGTCTGGGAAATCTGGGAGCTGGGGGAACAATTTCCGGAGTATATGCGGGAATACAAGGACATTTGGCTTGAGAAGGAAAAGATCGTCTTTAGCCGGACCCTAAAAGCGGCCCATACGGGAAAGACGATAATCAGGCCGGAGTTTATCAAGAGCGAAATCGAGGAGCTTAAGCGCCGGACCCCGGGGAATATCGGGATTGGAGGGGCTGACCTGGCCTCCCAGGCCCTCGATATGGGCCTGGTGGACGAGATTGTCCTGTTTGTCTATCCGATTATCCTAGGCGCGGGCAGCAAATGGATCAGCAATAAAAACCTGGCTAAGTGCAACTTGCTGGAGACGAGGCTCTTTAAGGACGGGGTCCTTCTGATCCGCTATAGTTCTAAGCCCTAGATTGCGTGACAAGCTGTGGAGCCAGGTTCAATTTGCTAATTTGTTTTGATATTTCTCTACTATCTCGCCTATCTCACTTTCATTTCTATACCAATGCCTAGTTAGAACACCAAGGCAATTCTCTTTTAATAGCCTTGAAGCTCTATTTAATGCATCTTGCTTATCCATTAACGGGGAAATGATAAAATATGGAAATCTTCGCGCTTCGATAATTTCGAAAATTAGCATTTCAGCATTTATACAGTTGCTTCCATTTGAATACCCAAAATTATCCGAAACCAATGCTAGATCTTCTCCATTCTTTAGGACTTCATCACTTTCGGTAATACTTTCATAAAAGCAAATATTTGAAAATCCGCGCTTTTCCAGTTCAATTTTATACATTAACTCTAGCATTTTTTCATTTTCAAATATCGCTATGCTTGGCATTTCTTGGCTTTCAAGAATTGTTTTAGCTGTATTTATCATTAGTTTTCACCCTTTTAAAAGCGACCCTAGGTCTTCCTAACTATCTTTAAATGTGTCGCCCGCTTTGATGGGGTAAAGCCCACGCACTCATACCTGTCCTCGATGCCCGCAAGGCCCTCAAAGAGGCTTTCCCCCTGGCCTAGGAGGAGGGGCACCTGGACGAGGTGGAGCTCGTCCACAAGGCCGGCCTTGAGGTATTGCTTGACCGTGGCAGGGCCGCCGCCGATGCGCACATCTTTTCCCTTGGCGGCCGCAAAGGCCTGGTCCAGGGCCGACTCGATGCCCTCGGTAACAAAGCTAATGCTCGTGCCGCCCAGAAGCTCAAAGGGCTCTCGCTTTTCGTGGCAGAGGACAAAGACCGGATGGTGGTAGGGTGGGGTATCCCCCCACCAGCCCTTCCATCCTAGGTCCCAGGGGCCCCGGTCGGGACCGAACATGTGCCGGCCCATAATGGTGGCGCCTATGTTGTCGTCTGCCCGGGTGGCAAAGTCATTATCCGTCCCCTCCTCGCCACCGGACTTCCCGAACATCTGGGTAAAATACTTGGTCGGAAAAGCCCAGTCCATGAGCCTTAGGCCATTGTGGCCAAAGGGCTCCTCGAGGCTTTGCCCAGGGGCGGCGCTAAAGCCATCCAGGGAGACGGCAAAGGAGCGGACAACCAGTCTAGGCATGGGCTTCCTCCTTGCATGGGGCAATTCTCGGACCTAGAGGAGCGGACTGTCAAGTTCAGCCCGCGGGGGGCTATAATCGCCTTTAGGTAGCTAGGAGGTGGCGATGAGAAAGCCCTTCAGGATCCTTGGCTGGCTTATCCTGGCTTGTGCCCTGTTTATGGGCCTCGTCTTTGCCTTGAACCTCGGCCTCAAGGCCGCCGAGGCCCGGCGTTATCCGCCCCCGGGCAGGATGGTCACCGTGGACGGCCACCGGATGCATGTCTTTGTGGCCGGCCAGGGCACAAAGACTATCGTCCTCCTCTCGGGCCTGGGCACGCCCTGTCCCTACCTGGATTTTCGTCCCCTGGTCGAAGCCTTGAGCCCGAGCTTTCGGGTGGCCGTGGTCGAGGGCTTTGGCTATGGCTGGAGCGACATTGTCTCTACGCCCAGGACTAACACCGCGATTGTCCAGGAGCTCCGGGCCGGACTCAAGGAGGCAGGCCTCGCCCCTCCCTATATCCTCATGCCCCAGTCCATATCCGGGGTCTATTCGATGGCCTATTGCCAGGCCTATCCCGAGGAGGTGGCGGGCATTCTGGGCCTGGACATGACCGTAGCCGTCCAGGACAAGTACATTCCGCCAAGCCTCCTGAACCAGCGGCGGGGCCTGGCCTTCCGGATCCGGAGCTTCCTCCTCAGGAATGGCGGTTGGAGGCTCCTGTATCCCTTCCGCAAGGCGGACTTTGTCTGGGACCTGGAGGGCCGCCCGGGCTATACGGATTACGACCGCCAGGTCTATGCGGCCATGCAGTTCAAGAACTGGGGCAACCCGGTCCTGGTCGATGAGATCCGGAGGATCGGCTCCAATGACCGGGAGCTTATGGACTTTCGCTTTCCGCCCAGCCTCCCCGTCCTCCTCGTCATCGCCAGTGGCCCCCAGGCCGAGTCCATAAGCCAGGGCTGGGGCAGGTCCTGGTTGGCCATGCAGGACGAAGTGGTCTCCAACCCGCGTATCCAGTCCACCATGGTGCTCGAGGGAGAGCACTATATCCATCGCGGAAACGAGGCTAGGATAGCCCAGTTGGCCAAAAAGAAATTCGGGAATTAGGGGGCGCTGTGGAAACCGTATGTATCTTTGCCACCGACGATCTTGGAGAGGCGGAGAATGTCCGGGATATCTTGGAAGCAAAGGACATTCCCACTATGGTCAAGAATCTCTATACCCAGAACCTCTTTGGCGGCCTTAAGCCCTTTTCCGGCCACGATCCGATAGCCGGCTCGATCCAGATCTTTGTCCGAGAAGACGATCTTGAGAAGGGCCTAGCGATCCTCGAGGAGTCCCAAGGTCTCCCTATCCAGGAAGGCCCCGAGGACTTGCTGCCCGAGGAGCCCTACGGGGAGAAGGTCGCCGACGAGGCTTTCCTGAAAGCCGCCCGGGAAAAGCGCCTGATCTACTTCGCCAATCTCCTAGGCGCATTCTCCTTCCTCGTCCTGCCCTATTTCGTCAACCTCCTCCTCCTGCGGCGCCTCTATTCCACGCGCCGGAGCCTCGCCTTGATGATCCTAGGCCTTAGCTCGGTCCTGGCGGCCGGGGGCCTTTTCTTTATGCTCAGGAGCCATCTCTAGGGCCTCGGAATCCCGGCCCGGTGAGATATGCTAGTAGGGTCGCCTTTTTTAGGGCCATTCATCATAAATAGGGTTTTCCGCAAGGAGTGGGACATGAAAACAGCGGCTTGCCTCGGCCTGGCCCTTCTCATTGGAAGCTCGGCCATCGCCCAGCAGTTTGCCTACACCAAGGTCAAGGACATGTCGTCACCGAACACCGTGGAGGTCCAGGACATAGGGGACTTTATCCGCCTGGCCCGGGAAAACCGGATCCGGGACATCTTTATGGACGACAGCTACTTTCTCTTTCCCCTGGATGCCTTCCTCTACCAGTTTCCCCGGGAGCGTTATAGCACCCTCGAGGACTATGTGGCCGGGACCAAGGGCAAATTCGCCGATGGCCGTCTCTACTACCTGGCCCAGGCCAACAAGCTTAGGACCCAGGAGGAGGTCAGCTATTTCGACAGCGAGTACTTTATCAGCGGGGACGACTACCGCAAGGCCCTGGCCCAGGGCTTTGTGGGCAAGGGCGGGGAGGAGAAGAGCAAGGTGGTCCATGGCCTCGTGCGGCGCAAGGACCTGGAGCAGAACGGCCGGATCCTCTGGTGGGTCTCCAACTCCCTCCTGAGGCCCAAGTCCAGCTACTCCCCCGAGGACATCCCCCCCACGGTGGATGTGGACAAGATCGCCGAATGGGCCTCGGGCAAGATCGAGAAGGTGGTCGATGACATCTACCTCATCCAGCTTTCCCTTGACGAGTCCGCCCGTCCCATCTTTGCCAAAAAGGACGCCCAGGGCAAGAAGGACCTCACCAAGTCCGATGCGGTCCTCTACTATTTCTCCAAGCTGGCCCGCTTCGATACCTATGCCGACTATATGGCGAGGAGCCGGGAGGAGGGCCTGAGCGTCAAGGGCAGCCGGGAGATCCTCGACTCCATGAAGATGAAGAGCGTGGCCGAGCTCCAGCAGGCCCGGGCCATGCGCTTTGTGGATGGGGATGAGTTCCGCCTGGCCCAGGCCTATGGCCTCAAGAGCAAGGAGGACTACGAGGGCCTCAAGGCCATGATCAAGAAGCTCGAGGACTTCCGGACCAAGTACGAACTCCAGAACAATGCCCAGGTCCTGATCGTCTACAAGCTCTTTGGCCTGCCCCCCTCCACGCCGATAGCGATCGATAAATTTGTCGAGAAGACCAATGCCGAGCTGGCCTCGGACGCCCAGCTCACGGCCCTCCACCTGCCCAGGATAGACCTGCGGGCGGTCGAGTCCCTCCTGGCTTCCAACAAGGGTCTGGCCAAGTACATTAGCTATAGCCCGGACACCAAGGTGCTTATCCTAAAGCCCTGATAGCCCTGGCCTTGGGCCTGGGCCCCTCTTGGTGGCCTAGGCCCCGTAGGTGGTCGCGTCCGGGAAATTCCTCCAGGCTCCACCGGTTATGCGGTGGATCTCCTCGGTCGCGAACAGCCACTTGGCGACGGTCTCGCCCTCGGGATAGAACTCGTAGAAGTCCCCCCGGTAAAAGGTATAGAAGCGGGTGACATCCGTGCACATCCCGTAGGTCGGGACCTGGGCGGGGCTGAGGTGGAAGGAAAAGGCCTTTCCCTCTTTGGTGCCCTCGTAGCCTAGGCCCTGGCGGTTTAGGGTGAGCACCCCCTCGCCCACGATCTGTGAAGTTCTCTGGTCCTTGAGGTAGCGATCCTTGGGCAGGGTGCCGAGCTTCACTTTTTCCCGCAGCGCGAAATCCTCGTCGAGGATCTGGCGGTAGACCTCCCGCCTCTCCAGGTCGAACCAGACCCTGGGGGTCTCGGGGATCACGCAGCTCTCATCCAGGGCCACAAGGTCGTAGTACTCGTTGAGCCTGGCCCCGTTGCCGCAGCTCGTGCAGTGGATCCGGTCGCCCTCTCCACGCATGGTGAACTCCTTCCGGCAGCGGGGGCACCAGTAGAGGAGGTGGTGGAGGTTGTGGGCCATCCGGCCCTTGCCGGCAAAGCTCACCCTCTCGACCTTGTTCCAGGCGTAGTCGTCCTGGTGGAGGGCCTTGTCCAGCCTGGCCTGGATCGCCTGGGCGTCCATGGCCTCGAGGTCCTCGGGGGTAAAGAGGAGGTCCACCGTGACGTCGACCCGGCCGGGGCGCTCATCCAGGCAATACTTAGTGTTGGTGAGGTAGCCGCCCTTGATCAGGGTCATGAGGACAGGAACCTTGTAGTGCTTGAGAAAGGAGCCCCCGCCCAGGGCGCAGGGCTGGTTCGAGCCGCCGATGGAGGACATGCCCTCGGGGAAGAGGATCACCTTGCCGCCCTTTTCGATGATCGAGGAGACCTGCCTCTGGGCATAGGTGTCCGTGACAAAGTTGCGCTTGGGTATGATTTTGAGGAGCCTGAAGACCAGGGCCAGGTGGGAGCGGAAGAACTCGTTGTAGCCCGCCACATAGGAGAGGCGCTCGGGCAGGAAGGCCAGGCCCGTATAGATGTAGTCCAGGCGCGAGGCGTGGTTGCTCACGACGATATAGGGGCCCTTTCGGTAGTCCCGGGGCCGCACCTTGTAGTCCACATGGATATTGAGCCGCTTCTCATAAAGGAGACGCCAGAGTCTTCCTAGGAGTATATAGACCAGGGCAGGCGGACGACCTATCCTTCGGCTGGCGAGTTTCTCCTGCAAGGTCATCGGGGGGGCTCCTCGTGGGCGGACTGTTGGAGCATTCTAGCTTTCTTGGGACTACTGTCAAGGCAAGACTTGTGCCCCCCAGGCGGCCTTCCTTTTCCGCCCTAGGGAGAGTACCTTGGATCAAAAGAGGGGAGGTCCTATGTCCAGGCTGCTAGTCTCGGAATTTCTGTCCCTGGTCGGCCGCAAGCCACTTCGCCGGCTAACTTTAGGTCCGGCTATGGGAAGGATCCGGGCTTGTATTGCCGTGGCCCTGCTCGGCTGCCTTATGGTCCCAGGCCTGGCCGCCCAGGCCGGGGCCAATCCCTATGGGGTGGACCAGGGCCTCTATCAAGGCCTCCTGGGGGAATGGATCGCCCCGCCCCAGGACCCCGCCGAGGGCTCGACCCCCGAGGCTATCGCGGGCCTTCTCCTCCTCGACGCCAATCCCGATCTTCGCTTTTCCATCAGCCGGGACGAGACGGGCTGGATGGACCTGATCTTTTCCGACGGCACGATTTATAGGATCCTGGCCCTCTCGGTCTTTGACCAGGCCTGCCTCAGGCTCGACCTGTCCTGGGCCGAGGACTCAGGTCAGGCTCCGGACAAAAAGGGCCCGGTCCTCCTCATCCTCTTCCTGGACGAGCGCCATGCCCTGATGGGAGATGGCTCCGAGCTTGACTCAGGCTATTTTGTCGAGCCCGACCTACCGGTGCTGCGCCTCCAGGGCCCCGGCCTGCCCTGATATGACGTCCAATATTACTATTTTGCCACAGAGGCACAGAGAAAAGCGAAGCGATGGAGAACATGACGGTTGTGATTGATTGTTATCTATAATAGGTATAAATAATTATCACTTTCCATCATCTCTATTGCTTTTCTCTCCCCTCCGTGGCAGGTCTCCGTGTCTCCGTGGTTGCCTTTCTTTTTTCGACAATCCCCTAAGGCCTAGGGCTGGAGGGGGAGAGGGCCTTGAGGCCCGCGAGGAGGGCCGGCGGCCCCGCCACGGCCCAGGCCTTGGGGCCCTCGACCAGGCGCTCCCGGACTACCCTCTGGACATCCTCGGCCCGGACCGCGCCCAGGCGATCGGCCAGGCGGAACCAGGCCGTGCCGTCCCCCCCGGCGCAGAGGTCCCGGGCCATGCGCAGGGCCAGGTCGGCGGCCGAGGCCGCCCGGCTGTAGGTCCTGGACAGGGTCGCAAGCTTGTAGGCCTCCAGGGAATCCCGGAGGGGCGCCAGGCCCGAGCCCGTGGTGGAGAGGCAGGCGCCGCTCGCCAGGAGGCGGACGGCCCTCTCGACCGCGGCCTTGGCCCTCTCCCCATCCTTGGCCCGGCTCACCTGGATCGTGGCCGAGGCCGCCGCCGAGGTAGAGAGGCGGCTCGTGACCCCGTAGGCATGGGGATCCCCCCCCCGGACTTCCTCGAGGATAAGGTCCTGGAGGATGGAGAGGGCCACGAGGAGGGCGGGGTAGTCGGGGCTGGCTACGGCTGGAGCCGTGTAGTCGACCCTGAGGTAGGTGCCGCTCGCCCCGGAGCGGGGCAGGAGGATGAGGCTGTCCTTTACCGGCAGGGGGGGCGGCAGGGAAGGCTGGGCTCCCCTCCGGCCCAGGCTGGCCAGGCGGGGTCCCGCCAGGCCCACAAGGACTTCAGGATCGAGGTCCCCCGCAAAGGATAGGAG
>JAKPBN010000011.1 GCA_029778945.1 Spirochaetota bacterium | reverse complement strand
AGGAGGGCCTGGGTGTAGGGATGGAGGGGCTTCTTGTAGAGGTCGGCCGAGCCCGAGAGCTCGGCGATGATGCCCAGGTACATGACGGCCACCCGGGTCGAGATGTACTGGATCACCGCCAGGTCGTGGGCGATAAAGAGATAGGTCAGGCCAAACTCGTCCTGGAGGTCCCGGAAGAGATTGAGGATCTGGGCCTGGATGGAGACGTCCAGGGCGGAGACGGGCTCGTCGCAGAGGACGAGGTCCGGCTTGAGGGCCAGGGCCCGGGCGATGCCGATGCGCTGGCGCTGGCCGCCGGAGAACTCGTGGGGATAGCGGTTGCGGAAGAAGCGGGACAGGCCCACCCTCTCCATCAACTGCTCGACCCGCTCGTCCAGCTCCTTCTTGCCCATGGAGAGCAGGCCCTTCTTCTGGAAGATCCGCATGGGCTCGGCGATGATGTCGCCGCTCGTCATGCGGGGGTTCAGGGACGCATAGGGGTCCTGGAAGACCATCTGCATGTTCTTGCGCTGGGCCATGAGGTCATGGGAATTGAGCTTCATGAGGTCCTTCCCCTTGAGGAGGACCTCGCCGGCCGTGGGCTTGTAGAGCTGGGCCACGGCCCGGGCCGTCGTGGACTTGCCGCAGCCGGACTCGCCCACGAGGCCAAGGGTCTCGCCCTTGCGGATCTGGAAGTTGACCCCGTCGACGGCGTAGATGTAGTTCTTCTCGCCGCCGATCAGCCCCTTGTGGCCGATGGGGAAATGCATCTTGAGGTTCTTGACATCAAGCAGGACTTCTTTCTCGGCCATGGTTAGCGTGCCTCCGTGTAGAGCCAGCAGCCGACGGAGTGGTTGTTGGCGAACTCCGTCGTGCGGGGGTACTTCCGCTTGCAGACGTCCATAGCCCGGTCGCAGCGCGGATAGAAGGGGCAGCAGTCGGGAAGGTCGATGACGTTGGGCGGCTGGCCCCGGATAGAGAAGAGGCGGTCGCTGACGGCCCGGTCCAGGCGGGGCACTGACTTGATCAGGCCCTGGGTGTAGGGGTGCTTGGCGTCGGCGAAGAGGTCGTTGGTGGCCCCCCGCTCGATGACCCGCCCGGCGTACATGACGCAGAGGGTGTCGCACATCCCCGCCACGACTCCGAGGGAGTGGGTGATGAGGATGACGGCGGTGCCCAGGCGGCTGGTCATGTCCCGCATGAGGTCGAGGATCTGGGCCTGGATGGTGACGTCCAGGGCGCTCGTGGGCTCGTCGGCGATGAGGATCTCGGGGTTGCAGGAGAGGCTCATGGCGATCATGACCCGCTGGCGCATGCCCCCGGAGAACTGGTGGGGGTACTGGTCGATGCGCTTCTTCGGCGCCGGGATCCCGGCCATCTTGAGCATCTCTATGGCCCTGTCCTTGGCCGCCTTGGCGTCCAGTCCCTGATGGAGGACTATGGTCTCGATCATCTGGGTCGAGATCCGCAGGAAGGGGTTGAGGGAGGTCATGGGGTCCTGGAAGATCATGGAGATCTTGTTGCCCCGGATCTTGCGCAGCTCGGACAGGGGCAGCTTGAGCAGGTCCCTGCCCATGAAGAGGACCTCGCCACCGGCGATGCGGCCGGGGGGCGAGGGGATCATGTTGATGATGGAGAGGTTGGTCACAGACTTGCCGGAGCCGGACTCGCCGACTATGCCCAGGGTCTCGCCCTTGTGGAGGATAAAGCTTACGCCATCGACGGCCTTGACTACGCCCTCATCCACATTGAAATAGGTCTTGAGGTCCTTGACCTCGAGGATGACTTCATCGGTCATATCGCGTATCTCCTTGGCGTCTTCAGGTGCGGTTCTTGCTCTGGGGATCTAGGGCATCCCGCAGGCCGTCGCCCAGGAAGTTCATGCTGAAGAGGAACAGGGTCATGGCGACGGCGGGCGCCAGGAGCTGCCACGGGAAGAGCTCCATCCCCCGCACGCCCTCGCTCACCAGGGTTCCCCAGGAGGCATTCGGCGCCGAGACGCCCAGGCCGAGGAAGGAGAGGAAGGACTCGTTCATGATAAAGCTCGGCATCATCAGGGTTGAGTAGACGATGATGACTCCCAGGGTGTTGGGCAGGAGGTGGCGGATGATGATGCGCATCGTGGACGCGCCCATGGAGCGGGCCGCCTCGACATACTCCGAGTTCTTGAGGCTTATGACCTGGCCGCGGACGACGCGGGCCATGGTCAGCCACGAGACCAGGGCGATGGCTATGAAGAGGACCACAAAGGAGCCTCGGGCCACCTCGCCGATCATGGCCATGATGATGATGACGATGAGCATGTAGGGCAGGCCGTACATGATGTCGACAATCCTCATGAGGACATTGTCGATCCAGCCGCCGACATAGCCGGAGATCGCTCCCCAGAGGATGCCGATCAAGGCGGCCGTGAGGGATCCCACGATGCCGATCATGATCGAGATCCGCCCGCCGTAGATGATGCGGGAGAACATGTCACGCCCGAGCTCGTCGGTGCCGAGGATGTAGACCTTCTGGTGCTCGGGGCTGGTGTTGATGGTGGTCCTGAGCTCGGCGAGCTCGGCCTTCTTGCGGTCGAGCTCCTGCTGCTTCGGGCTGCCAAAGCCGGAGAAAAAGTCCGCCGCGGGGGCCTCGGCCGTGTCGGCCGAGGGGGCCTGGGAGCCGTCCGCGCCTTCGATCGTGGGCGCGGTGGCGTCCCCAAAGTCAAAGCCCGTGGTGGCGTCGTACTGGTAGCCCTCGGCGGCCGGAGCCCCATCCTCGGCTATGGACTTCTCTAGGTCGACGATGCGGCCCTCGAGCTTTTCCGCCATAAGCTGCCCCGCCGGCCTGAAGGAGGGGGGCAGGCTCTGGTGGGCCGTGACCTGGGTGCGGTAGTCATAGATGACCCCGCTGCTCATGAGCAGGGGGGCAAAGAGGGTGACGAGGAGGAAGATGACGACAATCCAGAGGCCAATGAGGGCCATCCGGTTTTTCTTGAGACGCTTCCAGGCGTCGGCCCATAGGGAAACGGGCCTGACGGCTTGGTTGAATTCGTTGACATTGTCCTGTTTCAGCGCGTTGCTGTTGCCGGCCATGGGCCCCTCCTACTTGTAGGTGATCCGCGGATCGAGGAAACCGTAGAGGATATCTACGATTAGGTTCGCCACGACCAGGATGAGCGAGTAGACGATG
>JAKPBN010000008.1 GCA_029778945.1 Spirochaetota bacterium | reverse complement strand
TCCCGTCCCCACAGCCTCCTGTCCCGGGAAATCCTGCCCCTCCAGGCCGGCAGAAAGCCCGGAGGCTTCGCCAAGGTTCTCGAGCTCCTCGCCGAATCTGGAGACTGGCCCTTCCGCATCCTGCCCAGCCTGGCCCAGGAACCTGTGGAGGTGGAGGGCCAGGCTATTCCTCTGGCCGACCTCTTTGTTCCGCCCTCGATGCTCAAGAAGGCCAAGAACGAACTCTATGAGGCCCTTGGTGTCCTCCTGGACGAGGAAGGCCGGGGGGATCAGGAGAGGATCCTGGCATCCCTGGCTGAAGGCACGAGCTATCCTCCTTCTCCTCCCCGGCCCCCCCGGGCCGCCCTCGTCTTTCCCCATCCCAGCCTCCCTGCGGGCCTGCCCTTTGCCACCCCAAGGGCCCTCGCCGCGGGGACGCCCCTTCCGGAGTGGGAGGGCTATCTGTGGCTTCCCCTCGCGCCCCTGGTCCTGGATTTCGAGGCCTATGGGGAGGCGGTGCGAAAGAGGGCAGGGGAGGAGCTTGCCCGGGGGAGGAAGCTCGTGGTGGGCCTTGACGCCTTCCACCACCTGGACCTGGCCGAGTCCCTCCTCGGCCTTCCCGGGGCGGCCGAGGGCCTAAGCTTTTTTGGGGATATCCATCTATACGTCGCCTCTGTTCCCGGGGAGGCCTTCTGGATGTCCCGCCTGCCGGGCATCCTTTTTCTCTATGCCTCCATGGAAGCCGGCAAAATCTCATGCCCCGCCCTGCCCAGGCTAGACGTGGGCAAGGGCTTTATGCCTCCGCTCTTTCTGTCCAAGGGATGCTATATGAGGCATAATCTTTTCGGTGGAGCCTGTCCGCCGGGGTGTGGAAAATCCTACACCGATCCGGTGGAGGACCGGGACAGGAAGTACAAAGTCCTGGTCGAGGATTGCATCACCATGGTTTTCCAGGAGGAGGCGCCATGACAGTCCTATCCCTAGCCCCCAGGCATGATCACCACAACCATGTAAGCCTCTATGCTTCCCTCGCCTCGGCCCCGGATATTTCCGCCCTCGAGCCGAGGTCAGCCCTGGCCCTGCTCGCCTCCCTGCCCGAGGACAGGCTGAGCCTCGTCCGGGGCTGGAGGAGTGATCGTCTCCTCCTGGACCAGGCTAGTCTTGCCCGCCTCCCCCCGGTCCTGGTGATCAACTTTAGCCTCCATGGCTTTGCCCTATCCCCCTCGGCCGAGCCCTTTGTGGAAGCCCTCTGGCCCGAGTTCGCCGAAGGCCACACCGACTCCCGGTGGGTCGAGGGCCATGTCCCCGAGCTCTTCGCCTTTTACGGGAGCCTTGCGGGCCTCACCGAGGCTAGCCTGGATGCCTTTATGGTCGACCTTGCGGCCCGGGGCATAGGCTCGGCGGAGGACCTTTCCCTCACAGGGCCCGAGGCCTTGAGGGTGATCGAAGCTTCCCGGTGGAGGGATAGCATTCCCTGCTGGGCTAGTCCGGGTATCTTTGCCAGGCTGGACGAGGCCGAGAAAAGCCTCATAAGCGGCCTAAAACTCTTTCTCGACGGCTCACTGGGCGCCCGAAGCGCCGCCATAGCCTGCCCTTACCTCGGAGGAGAAGAGGGCCTCCTCCTCTACGAGCTGGATCCTCTGAGGGATTTTCTTGCCTCCCTCCACCCGACCGGGAAGGCCCTGGCTATCCACGCAATTGGGGGCCTAGCTATCGAGGAAGCCCTGATAACCCTTGAGGATCTCCACCGGCAAGGCCTGGATTTCCCCTTAGTACGACTTGAGCATGTGCAGTTTATCAGTCAATCCCAGGCTCGAAGGGCCCGGGATCTGGACCTTGTGCTATCCATGCAGGCCAATTTTAGCTCCGATTCCGTCGATTACCTGGATCGCCTGCCCCGAGGCTTCCCGGAGATAAACAATCCTTTCCGGATGCTGATCGATACCCTGGGCTTTATTCCTGGCAAGGACTTGCTCCTTGGCTCCGATGGCATGCCCCAAGGCATTGCCTACCCCCTGCAGTGGAGCCTATTTCCTGCCCATCCGGGCCAGGCCCTGGAGTGGGAGGAGTTTATTGCAGGCTATGGCTCCAGCCGAGGAGGGGCCGGCCTGGGCGCGAAGGACCTGGTCTTCGAGATCGACGAAATCGGCCGCAGGGCAATCCAGAAGGCCTAGGCTCCAAAGCCTGGGCGGAACTCGATTCCATGCCTATACTTGAGGCATGCGGATTCTCTGTATTGCCGACATCCATGGGAAGCTTGACCGCCTAGAGCAGCTCCGTCCCCAGATCGACCTGGCCGACCTCCTCCTCGTGGCCGGGGATTTGACCGAATTTGGCGGCCGGGAGGAAGTGGATTCCTTTCTCGAGGTCCTCAAGGGCAGCCCGGCCAAGATGGCCATGGTGGGGGGCAATTGCGACCGCCCCGGAGCCAGGAAGGGCCTGTTGGACCAAGGCTTTTCCGTGGACGGCCTTGCCCGAAGTTTTAGCCTGGGGGAGGGTACCGTGACCGTCGTGGGCTCCGGGGGAGGCCTCCTCCACACCGGCCTCACTCCCTACGAGAGGCGGGACGGGGATCTTGCGGCCGCCCTCGAGGCGGGCTTCCACGACATGGTGGGCTTTGCGGGAAAGGCCTCGCCTCTCATAGTCCTCACCCATAATCCGCCCTGGGGATCCTGCGCCGACCTCCGCCATGGGGGCCACACGGGATCCCGGGCCTTCCGCAACCTCCTCGACGCCCTCGCCCCCATGCTCTGGGTTTCCGGCCATATTCATGAGTCCCGGGCCGCCGATCTATGTGACTCCACCCTGGTTGTCAATCCAGGTCCCCTGAGGGAGGGCTATTTTGCCCTAGTCCACCTGGATGAAGAAGGAAAAAAGCTCCCGGCGGCGGAATTGCTCGTCCTGCCCCCCTGCT
>JAKPBN010000004.1 GCA_029778945.1 Spirochaetota bacterium | reverse complement strand
TGTTCGCCCTCTCCAACACGATCTTTATCGGCCTGCCGGTCAACCTCATCCTCTTTGGAGACGCCAGCCTTCCCTACGCCCTCCTCTACTACATAGCCAACACGAGCTTCTTCTGGACCTTGGGGACCTATGGCATCGCCCGGGACGGGGCGATCCTCCAGGGCCGGCCCAGGCCCGTCTTTATCTCCCGGGAGGGCCTGGGGCGGATCCTCTCCCCGCCCCTGGTGGCCTTCCTCGTGGCGGTGGCCCTTATCCTGGCCGGAGTCCATCTGCCTGCGCCCCTTCTAGGCCTTGCCAAGACCTTGGGCGGGATGACGACCCCCCTCTCGATGCTTTTCATAGGCATCGTGGTGTCCCGGGTGGAGTGGAGAAAGCTCAGGCTGGGCCGGGAGATTGTCCTGGTGCTGGTGGGCCGCTTCCTGGTCTCGCCCCTGGTCCTCATCCTGGCCGTCCATAGCCTCGACCTGCCCCTGCTGATGAAGCAGGTCTTCCTCGTCCAGGCCACGATGCCCGCGATGACCCAGTCCCCCATCGTCGCCCAGGCCTACGGGGCCGATGCGGAGTACGCGGGCCTTGGAACCTCCCTCACGACTGTCCTGAGCCTAGCCTCCATACCCATCTGCATGGCCTTCATTGGCCGGATTTTCTAGGCCCTGCCCGGGGCCTCATCTTGGGCCCGAAAAGTGAGTCTCACGAGGAGCCCCGGCCCTTCCTGGCCCGGCCTTGCCTCGAGCCACTGGAGCTCGGCTCCGAGCTGCTTGGCCAGGCCTGTCACCAGGGAAAACCCTAGGCTCGTGGCCTCAGGACCGCCTCCGCCCCGGGGCATGCCTGGCCCATGGTCCTCTACCTCGAGGACCACCGTCCTTCCCCCTTCCTTGCCGCATACCCCAACCCTGAGATAGGGCTCGGCCGATCCGGAGAGGGCATATTTGAAGGCATTCGTGATGAGCTCATTGAGGATGAGGCCACAGGGCAGGGCCTTGTCCAGGGCGAGGCGCACCGGGTCCAGCTGGCTTTCCATCCTCAGGCCGGGCAGGGGCCAGGCATCGTGGAGATAGGCCAGGAGGCAGCGCGCGTACAGGCCCAGGTCGATGGAGGAAAAATCCTCGGACTCGTAGAGGATCTCATGGACCAGGGCCATCGAGTGGATCCGGTCCTGGCTGGCCTTGAAGATTCCCCGGTCCGCCTCGTTGTCGATCGTCCCCCCGCCCAGGCTAAGTAGGCTTGCCATGATCTGGAGGTTGTTCTTGACCCGGTGGTGGATCTCCTTGAGGAGGATCACCTTTTCCGCCAGGTCGGAGCGGATCTTCTCGTCCCGGCCCTCGATGTTGCCGGCCATGGCGTTAAAGGATTCCGCGATGATATTGAATTCCTCGACCCTGCCCAGGGGGGCCCGCCGGGCGTAGTTGCCTGAGGAGAGGTCGGTGATCAAAGAAAGGACTTCCCCGAAGGGTTTGGTAAAGGCCCTCTCAAGCCTCCGGGCAGCCCAGACGGCGGCCAAGGTGGTGAGGAGTCCCATAAGTCCCAGCCTCAGGGTTAGGCCCTTGAGGATCGCATTCGCTTCCCCGGGATCCCGGAAATAGCTGACGTGCCAATCCGGCCCCGG
>JAKPBN010000503.1 GCA_029778945.1 Spirochaetota bacterium | reverse complement strand
ATCGGATGCTGCTTGTGTCCCTGAAGAACCATGTCTTTCGAAAGGCAAGAAAGTCCTTCATTTGGCGGCACTATGAGGCTCCACAGCCCGGGGAGGCCTACGCCCTCTTCCCCCTCCATCTTGTTCCGGAGTCCTCGGTCTCTGGCCAGGCTACATGGAATTCCGACATGCTTTCCACCCTGCGCTACATGGCGTTTTCCCTTCCCTTTCCCTGCATGCTCTACGTGCGTGAACATCCAGGCGCCGTGGGCACCCGCACCCGGGCCTTTTACCGGGACCTGGCCCGGATACCCAACGTCAGGCTCATCTCCCCCGCGAGGAATGGCAGGGACCTGATAGACGGGGCCCGCTGGGTGATAACCCTCACGAGCACCCTGGGCCTCGAGGCTGCCCTGCTGGGGAAGCGGGTTTTTGTTCTGGGGGACGTGTTCTATGATACCCATCCATCCTGCACTCGGATCAGGAGCTACGACGAACTGATGGCAGCCCTGGCGGCCGACGTGCCGGGACTGGGCCCCGACGAGCTCAAGCAGGCGAACACAGCTTTCTGGAAGGGCTACTTTGCCAACACCGTGGCCGGCAACGTCCTAGTCTCGAAGGGGGATGGGCCCAGCCTAATCGACCGGCTCCAGGACCTTGCGGAAATCCCCAGGAAGGCCCCATGACCCGAAGGCTCACGGATTTCGTTCTCTTCGTCCTCCTTCTCACCCCGCTCTTTGGCCTGCCGGAATTCCTGCAGAACCTAGGCGTGGATGCCCCGGCCCTGGCCTGGCTCGGGGATCTTCGCGTCTTCAAGGACCTGCTCTTTGCCATCCTTTTCCTGGCGGCATTCTTCACCTTGGCAGGGAGGAAGGTCAGGAAGCCGATATTGGCTTTTAGCCTCCTCCTGGTTTTTTTTGCCATCCTGGGCCTGATCAATGCCCTGTTTCGCAACCCCTTGTTTGTCCTTGGCTTCCGGGCCTTTCTTCCCTTTGGGGTCATCGTGTTTTCCTACTTCTATATTAGCAGGGAATCGATTAATCGGATCTATCGAGCGACCAAGGTTGTCTTCTTCCTGCTCTTCCTTTCCCTCTGCGTGGAGTATTTCTTCGCCAACAATTGGGGCATAGGGCTCCTTGGCTTTAACCAGCGGGCCTGCGGATTCTTCTTCTATCCCTCTCCGGCGGCGGGCTTTGTGGTCTTTTTCTACTGGCTCAGGCACCGCTTGGCGAGGACGTATTCCCTTGGCCTGGATTTGCTTGTGCTCGCTTCCCTGTTTATGATCTCCAGCGCCATGGGCTATATCGTCTTTGCGATGGTCTTCTTTCTGTTGCGGGTCAGGAGCCGGCACTATCTTGCGACCCTGTTGGCACTTGTCCCCTTGGGATATCTCTTCATCTTCCAGATCTATCCCGCCATGAGCGGCAGGGACTCGTTTAGCACAAGTTTCTTCACGCGCATTGAGATACTTGCCCAGTCGATACTGGAGGGGGGCCTCTTTGGAGTTGCCCCGGGCTATGGCACCAATTACTTTTCCCGCCAGTTCGGTCCGCGCCTTGAAGTGCCAGAGATGGTGGACAACGTTTTCGCTTCCCTGAACTGGCAATATGGAACAATAGCATCGATGCTATTCCTGGCCTTGATCGCCTATAACCTCTTCCGGGAGGCGATGGGGCGGCGGGGCAGCAAGACCTATGTGGATGGCCTGCTTATAACCGCCATAATGGGGTCCTCTCTCTCCCTCTTGGAGTTCTTTCCCATCAACCTCCTTCTCCCGCTTTGCATCGGTTTTTATTACCGAGAAAGTAGCCCGAAACAGGCCTATCCATGAAAGTGCTTCAGGTAAATTCCGTTTTCGGCTACGGAAGCACCGGGCGCATCGCGGCGGATATCTGCAAGGTCCTGGCTGCCCAGGGCCATGAGGCTAGGGTTGCCTATGGTCGAGGCGCCGCCAGCCAGGACCAGCTCAGGTTCGCAAGCAGTCTTTCAGTGCTGGCCCACGTTGCCGGGACAAGGCTTCTCGATCTCCATGGCCTAATGTCGCGCAGGGTCACGGGCCGACTCATCCGGGAGATTGAGGCTTGGGGTCCTGACCTGGTTCACCTCCACAATATCCATGGGTATTATGTCAATTACCCGATGCTCTTTGAATACCTAGCGAGAAAAAAACTGCCTATAGTCTGGACACTCCACGACTGCTGGGCCTTCACAGGCCACTGCGCGCATTTTGACTATATCGGATGCCGCCGCTGGCTTTCGGGCTGTGGGAAATGCCCCCAGAAAGGCGAGTACCCCTCTTCCTGGGTGGCGGACTCCTCGCGGCACAACTACCGGTGCAAGGAGACGGCCTTCGGCCTGCCCCCGCGATTGACCCTCGTCACGCCCTCGGGATGGCTTGGCGGCCTTGTGGGGCAGTCCTTCCTGCGGAACCGAAGGTCCCTGGTTATACACAATGGCATAGACACGGAAACCTTCCGTCCGACGGACCGGGCCTGGCGGAGGTCCCGGGGCCTGGAGTCGCGCTTTGTCCTTCTGGGGGTGGCTTCCATCTGGACCGAGCGCAAGGGAAGGAATGCTCTTTTGGGACTTGTGGAATCCTTGCCCGATGACTGCGTCCTGGTCCTGGTGGGCAAGGCCAGGGAGGGACTTGCGGACCTGCCCAGGGTGATCCATGTGGCAAGGACAGACTCGGTGGCGGAGCTCGCCGAGCTGTACTCCTCGGCCGATGTCTACGTGAATCCAACCCTCGAGGATAATTTCCCGACGACCAATCTCGAGGCCCTCGCCTGTGGGACTCCCGTGGTCACCTACAGGACCGGTGGAAGCGCGGAGTCGATCGACGAGGCCACGGGAATCGTTGTGCCCAAGGGCGACTCCGAGGCCCTGAGGGAGGCGGTGATGGCCGTGCGGTCCCGGGGCCGGGACGCCTACTCGGTTGCGTGCCGGGACCGGGCCTGCTCCAAGTACGCGAAGGGCGACCGTTACGGGGACTACATTAGGCTTTACGAAGAGTCATTATATTCCTGATCCATTTCCCTGAAGGGGTTTAGCATGTTCTCGAACAAGACGCTTCTCATCACTGGTGGTACAGGCTCATTCGGCAACGCAGTCCTGGAGCGCTTCCTGGATACGGATATCGGGGAAATTCGCATATTCAGCCGGGACGAAAAAAAGCAAGACGATATGCGGCACAGATACAAAAACGACAAGATCAAATTCCATATCGGCGATGTTCGGGATTTTGACTCGATCAATACCGCAATGCGGGATGTGGACTATGTCTTTTCCGCAGCGGCACTGAAGCAGGTCCCCTCATGTGAGTTCTACCCGCTTGAGGCGGTCAAGACAAATGTCCTTGGGACGTCCAACACCATCGAGGCCGCCATCGTCAATAGGGTGAAGCGCATCGTCGTTCTCTCGACCGACAAGGCGGTGTACCCGATCAACGCCATGGGCATGTCCAAGGCCATGATGGAGAAGGTGATGGTCGCCAAGTCCCGCAATGTGGATCCCAGCCAGACCCGCCTGGCTGGCACGAGGTATGGCAACGTCATGGCGTCCAGGGGCTCCGTGATTCCCCTTTTCGTCCGCCAGATAAAGGCCGGCCTGCCCCTCACGGTGACTGACCCAAACATGACCCGCTTTATGATGTCCCTGCCCCAGGCTGTCGAGCTTGTGCTCTTCGCCTACGATAATGCCGTCCAGGGTGACATATTTGTCCAGAAGGCCCCTGCCGCCACAATAGAGGATCTAGCCTTTGTCCTCCGGGAGATCTTCAATGGCAGCAACGAGATCAAGGTCATCGGCACACGGCATGGAGAAAAGCTCTACGAGACCCTCCTGGCCCGGGAAGAGGCGGTCAAGGCCGTGGATATGGGAGACTACTACCGAGTGCCCGCCGATACGCGGGACTTGAACTATGGCATGTATTTTGAGGAAGGGGACAGGCGGATCAGCCACTGCGAGGAGTATAACTCGCACAACACCCGTCGCCTGACCCGGGCCGAGTTGAAGGACCTCCTCCTAAAGCTTGACTATGTCCAGAAGGCCCTGGAAGGCAAGGAAGGTGAAGGAGTATGACCACGGTTCTCGTGACCGGTGCGGCTGGGTTTATCGGCAAGAACCTGGTGGACCACCTCTCTCGCCGTCCGGACACCGAGATCCTGGCCTATGACAAGGGCAGTGACGAGGCTGTCCTTGACCGTGGCATTGCCGCCGCGGACTTTGTGTTTCATTTGGCCGGGATCAACCGGCCAAAGGAATCCTCGGAATTCGAGGCCGGCAATCATGGCTTCACCGCCGACCTGCTTGCGAGGCTTAAGGCAGCCGGTCGCAGCCCAACTATCGTGGCGACCTCTTCCAGCCAGGCTGTTCTTGACAACCCTTATGGCGTCTCAAAGCGAAAGGCTGAGACAGAGCTAGATCGTTTCCGGAAGGAAGCGGGGGCCAGGGTCCATGTCTATCGCTTGACCAATGTATTCGGAAAATGGAGTCGGCCTTTCTACAACTCCGTGGTCGCAACCTTCTGCTTCCAGGCTGCCCATGGCGAGCAGCTTGTGGTGGACGATCCCGGGCGAGTGATAGCCTTTGTCTATATCGATGATGTGGTCCATTCCTTTTTGTCTATCATTGACGGAGTGGAACCTGAGACAGTGGACGGATTCTCCATGGTCCAGCCGAGCTATTCCGTCTTGCTAGGCGACTTGGCAAAAAAGGTCATGGTGATGGCCAATATCCGGTCCACTTGCATTATCCCTGACTTTGCAGACCTATTTGACAAATACCTATATACGACCTTTCTCTCTTTTCTCGAGAGCGATGACTTCGCCTACAAGGCCATCAAGAAAGAGGACAAGAGGGGCTATCTATTTG
>JAKPBN010000497.1 GCA_029778945.1 Spirochaetota bacterium | reverse complement strand
GCTTCCCCGGATAGGAGCTCGAGCACGACGTACTTGTCAAAACGGGCCTTGATATCGTCAAAGCCGGCCTTGAGGTCGGCTTCCATGGAATCGCCGCCCTCTTCCCGGGCCATGAGGTAGACTTCTTCCAGGGACTCGATATCCTTTTTGAGGCTTGCCCAGGTCTCGATCCGGTCCCTGAGCTGCTTTATCTCGGTCATTGTGCGGCCGGCCTTGGCCCCGTCGTTCCAGAAGCCGGGCTCGGAGCTCATGCCCTCCTTGGCCTGGATAATCCTCTCTATTGCAGGGACGTCAAAGACGCCCCCAAATGTCCAGAATCTCCGTCCTTAGGGACGCGAGGGGGTTTGCGAGCTCTTCGATCATGGAATCCTCCTGCTAGGCTTGGGGGGAAGGGACTATTCGCGGGGCCGGGAGGGATCCCGGATAATTATCCTCCGCCACTTATTGCTCTTGAGGGTGGTGATAGCGAGGGTCCCCTCAAGAGGATACTGATAGATCCGGATGGTATCGTAGGAATCGGTCATGCGGTCGATGTCCCGCTTGAGGGCGGCCAGGCGCTGGTCATTGAGGCCTGTGCACTCAAAACATGCCTTTTGGACCTTCTCGAAGCCATACTGGGGGAGGAGGTTGTAGAGGGAAGCCCGGGAATCCTCGCTGCCCATGTCGCATACTATCGAGACGAACATGGATTGATCGTATCCAAAACCGCAGTTCCCGTCAATTCGGCATGGCACGATGATCGGTCCGTGCTAGAATAAGGACATGAGCAAGGGTCATAGCTGGGCACCGGGCCTCGTCCTTGCCCTCCTCCTCGCCGGAGGCTGGGCAGCCACGGGGCAGACCGTCGGCGGGGATTCGCCTCCCGGCCACGTGAGGACCCTCAGGGTCTGGACCGAGGGCTTCTCAGTCCATCTCACCTGGGAGGCTGATCCCGGCCTGCCCCAAGGCTATATCGTCTATCGCTCTAGCCAGAAGCCGTCTATCGAGACCCTGGACTCGGCGGTGAAGCTAGCCGAGCTAGGGCCGGACTCCACGGAGCTAGTCACGGCCGAAGTGCCCGAGGGGGATTGGTACTACTTTGTCCTCTCGGTCCAGGCCGACGGCCAGGTGTCCCAAACCCTTGAGCTGGCCCAAAACTTTACCCGCCTTCCCCTAAACATGCCCCCCAAAGACCTTGTCTTGGCAGCCTCTGCCAAGGAAGAAGCCCACCCCGAGCCGCCGGCAGCTATGCCTTCGGCAGAAATGCCGCCGCCCCCCGAGACCCCCGCCCAGGCCTTGCCAACGTCCCCGGTCGAGCCTAGCCAGCCCCTGGCTTCCGAGCTGCCCTCGAACCCGCCTACTCCGGCGCCCGCCGCGGCACCCCTCCCCCTAGCCCCGGCCCCTGTTTCCGACCGAGCACCCGTCCCCGCCCCCAAGCCAGTGGCTATGCCCGGGCTGGCCCTTGCCCCTACGGCCCCAAGCCAGTCGGCCCCACCGATCCCAGTCCGGGGGGTGAATATTGTGCAAAGAGAAAGCCCCCTCCCCTATTATCTCTATCCTGGGATCCCATCCCTCGTGCAGGCTGCTGGACTAGGAGGGGGA
>JAKPBN010000489.1 GCA_029778945.1 Spirochaetota bacterium | reverse complement strand
GCTTCCCGAGAAAGCCCCCTCGTCAGTATACTAGAGCCATACCATCTTCAGATAAAGGAGAACACCATGGAATGGAGAGCCAGCCATATACTCGTCTCGGATAGGGGCCTCGCCCAGCAGCTGATGATCAAAGTAAAGCAGGGAGCCAGCTTCGAGAGCCTGGCCAGGGAATACTCAACCTGCCCCTCCAAGTCCTCCGGGGGCGACCTGGGCTGGTTTGGCCCGGGCAAGATGGTCCCGGCCTTCGAGTCCGCCTGCAAGGGCCTGGGAGTGGGGTCCATCTCCGATGTCGTCTCTACCCAGTTCGGCTACCATGTCATAAAGGTTACTGGCAAAAGGGACTAGGAAAGAGAAAGATATAAAGGCAACCACGGAGACACGGAGATTTGACCACGGAGATCACAGAGACCTCTAGGCCAACTCCTCGGCCTCATACCCTTAGCGATACACTTCGGAATTTTGAGATGGAGTGCTAAGAAAATAGGGGAAAAGAATAGTCTGGATTATAAGATTTCTGAGAACCGCCGAGGCATAGCCTCTCGGCGGTTTTTATTTATTGGGGATTAGGACGAAAGATTAGCTGGAGATGGGACGCAATCAGGGGCGTTAGTTTATGTCGCCCCAGTAGAGTTCCGGGTAACCTTTGGCTAGGCGTTCCACGAGGACCTTGGGATAGACCCTGGGGTTGCCTGCTAGTACTAGGTCCACCCACTCCAGGCCGTCCTGGCCTTCATCCAGCTGGGTGGCGAGCTCCAGGCTGGGCCTGGAGGCGAGCTGGCACTCGAACATGAACTCCACCTGGTGGGCCGTGTCCCCTGGGGCAAACTCATGGTTTTTCCCTATGTACTCCCGGATATGGCGCAGCCGGCCCACCTCGACCTCGGCCCCGAGCTCCTCGAGGCATTCCCTGCGCAGGGCCTCAGGAAAGGTCTCATTCTTTTCCTGCCCCCCGCCGGGAAGGAGGTAGTAGGCCCCGAGCGCATCTCGCTTCCGGACGCAGAGCAGCCTCCCCTCCTCCACAATGATCGCCTTGACCGAATTCCTGACTGGGTACATGACTGCTCCAATATTTATACTAAATATTATATTTATTTCATCCCTGTATTCGACTCTGAATTTTCTGATTATTCCAGTATCGCTAACTATTCGATGCTAAAGCCCTTCCTTCAAGTCTCTGTGCCCTCCGTGGCTAAACTCCGTGCCTCCGTGGTTGCCTTCCCTTCTTCTTCTTCCTGCTGGTCGTATTGTGACGCCGGCCGCTTCCTCTCGAAGAGCCAGAACGCCGCGGGCACGATAAAGAAGGTAAGGATCGCGGAGAACACGATTCCGCCGAACATCACCACGCCCATGCGTTGGCCGAACTCGGAGCCCTGGCCGCCGGAGAAGATCAGGGGGAAGGATATCACAAGGACGGTCAGGGTAGTCATGACGATGGGCCGGAAGCGGAGCTTGGCGGCCTCGACCAGGGCCTCCTCCAGGGGCATCTTGCCCAGGCGCTCCACCACGAAGTCCAGGTAGAGGATGGCGTTCTTGGCCGAGAGGCCGATGAGCATGATCATGCCCATGAGGCCAAAGACATCCAGGCCTCCACCGATTATCCACACGAGGATGAGGGCTCCAATGAGGGCCAGGGGCACCGGTAGGAGGAGATAGATGGGATAGCGCCAGGAGTTGAACTGGGCCGCCATGACGAGGTAGGCCAGGAAGAGGGCCACCAGGAAGATGATCTTTCCCGAGGATGCCAGCTCGGCCGACAGGGCGGCGGCGCCAAAGCGATTGCCGGCTGAGACCTGGAGGCCGCCCTCGAGGAGGCCGCGCTTCTGGAGATCATCCTTGATGGCGGCCTGGAGCTCCAGGGCGCTTGGCGCCCCCGGACTCAAGTTGATGTTAAAGGACCCCGTATACTGGCGATTGTAGCGGGAGATGGAGGTGGGAGCCTCGGCCAGGGCAAAGGAACCGAGCTGGCCTATCTGGACGCTCTGGCCAAGGCTCGCCGAATAGATGGGCAGGTCGAGGAGATTGTTGCCATTGGCCAGGCGGATGGGATCGAGCATCACGTAGATGGGATAGGAGAGACCGCCGGTGACT
>JAKPBN010000476.1 GCA_029778945.1 Spirochaetota bacterium | reverse complement strand
CCCACCTCTCGGCCTTCCGCGAGGGCTTCCTCAAGGCCGTGAACGAATTCTTCCAGGCCTCCTACAAGGGCGAGGACATCCGCGAGGGCATAGCCGCCGCCGTGGCCATCAAGCTCAAGGATCCCGTCTTCGAGAGCCAGACCAAGAACAAGCTCGGCAACTCCGACGTGAAGCCCTGGATCATGCAGGAAGTGAAGCGCGGCGTGGACGACTACCTCCGCCGCAACCCGACCGCCGCCAAGCGCCTCCAGGACAAGATCGTCTCCAACGAGAAGCTCCGCACCGAGCTCAACGTGGTCAAGAAGGAGGCCAAGGAGGCCGCCAAGCGCATCGAGCTCAAGATCCCCAACCTCAAGGACTGCAAGCGCCACCTTGGCGACGGTCCCGAGGGCGAGCTCTCGACCATCTTCCTCACCGAGGGCCTCTCGGCCTCCGGCTCCATGGTGAGCTCGCGCGACGTCTACACGCAGGCGGTCTTCTCGCTCCGCGGCAAGCCGGAGAACATGTTCGCCCGCAAGCGCACGGCCATCTACAAGAACGAGGAGTTCTACAACATGATGATGGCCATGGGCATCGAGAACAGCCTCGATGGCCTGCGCTACGGCCGCATCGTGATGGCCACCGACGCCGACTACGACGGCTTCCACATCCGCAACCTCCTGTTGACCTTCTTCCTCTCCTTCTTCGAGGAGCTTGTCACCCAGGGCAGGGTCTTTATCCTCGAGACCCCCCTCTTTAGGGTGCGCAACAAGTCCGAGACCTGCTATTGCTACAGCGCCAAGGAGAGGGACGAGACCCAGAAGCGCCTCGGTGCCAGCGCGGAGATGACCCGGTTCAAGGGCCTCGGCGAGATCAGCCCCAAGGAGTTCGGCCAGTTCATCGGCCCCGACATCCGCCTCGTCCGGGTCGATGTCCAGACCCTCAAGGCCGTGCCCGCGGTCCTCGAATTCTACCAGGGCAAGAACACCCCCGAGCGCCGGGACTACATCATGAGAAACCTCATCAACGACCTCTAAATCGAGATAGTATTTCACCACGGAGTCACGGAGGACACGGAGATAGAGGCTATGCTAAAAAGAGAAGAGTTGACTGATGAGATACTTTCATCCGCCATCGGAGTCCACAGGCATCTTGGGCCTGGCCTGCTTGAAAGCGCTTACGAGGAATGCCTCTGTCGCGAATTCACCATCCGAGGCATAAAGTTTGAAAGACTAAAGGAATTGCCGATCGTTTATAAAGGCAAGGCCGTTGATACGACCTATCGCGTCGACATAATCGTGGAAGGCGAAGTAGTACTTGAGCTAAAATCCGTTGAGTCTCTCATCCCAATCCATCAATCTCAGTTGCTTACTTATATGAAGTTGAGTGGCATTGGAATAGGATTATTGCTGAATTTCAATACGGTCATGCTAAAAGATGGGATCAAACGGGTAGTTCTTTGATTTTTTCTTTTCCTTGCCTCTTTCTCCGTTATCTCCGTGGCTCCGTGGTGAAAGCACTGAATGCCCTATCACTGGTAAAGGAATTCCTATGGCTTACGTGAAAAAGATCTTTGACGAGAATTTCCTCTACTACGCCTCCTATGTCATCAAGGACCGCGCGATACCCGACATCGAGGACGGCCTCAAGCCCGTCCAGCGGCGCATCCTCCATACCCTCTTTGAGGCGGATGACGGCAAGTTCCACAAGGTGGCCAACATCGTCGGCTCCTGCATGAAGTACCACCCCCATGGGGACCAGTCGATCTACTCGGCCCTCGTGGTCCTTGCGAACAAGGAGCTCTTCATAGACAAGCAGGGGAACTTCGGGAACATCTACACCGGGGACGAGGCCTCGGCCCCCAGGTACATCGAGTGCCGGGTCACGCCCTTTGCCAAGGATGTCTTCTACAACCCCAAGACCACCTCCTATATCGACTCCTACGATGGGCGCAACAAGGAGCCGGTCTTCTTCCCGGCCAAGCTGCCCGTGATCCTGATGATCGGGGCCGATGGCATCGCCGTGGGCATGTCGACGAAGATCCTCCCCCACAACCCCCTCGAGGTGATCAAGGCCGAGATCGCCTGTCTCCGGGGCAAGCCTTTTTCCCTCTTGCCTGACTTCCCGACCGCGGGCCTCGCCGATGTCTCCCAGTACGCCGACGGCATGGGCAAGGTGAGGATCCGGGCCCGCCTGGACACCTCCGACCCCAAGCGCATCGTGATCAAGGAGCTCCCCTTCGGCTCGACCACGGAGAGCCTCATCGAGAGCGTGGAGAACGCCGCCAAGGCCGGTCGCATCAAGATAGCCGCTATAAGCGACTTTACCACGGAGAATGTGGAGATCGAGATCCGGCTCCAGAGGGGAGTCTACGCCGAGGAGGTGGTGGACTCCCTCTATGCCTTCACCGAGTGCGAGACCTCCCTCTCCTGCAACTTCCTTGTTATCAAGGACGGCCTGCCCACCCAGACCACGGTGACTGAGGTTGTGCGCCACCACGCCAAGAAGCTTGTGGGGATCCTCAAGGCCGAGCTCCAGATCGAGGAGGGCGAGCTCCTGGACGAGATCCACGCCCGCACCCTGGAGCGCATCTTCATCGAGGAGAGGATCTACAAGTCGATCGAGAACAAGAAGACCCCCGAGGGCATCCAGAAGGCCGTGATCGACGGCCTCTCGGCCTACCGCAAGGAGATCGGCCGGGAGGTCGTCCTCGAGGATGTCGAGCGCCTCCTCAAGATCCCCATCAGGAGGATCTCCCTCTACGACATCGAGAGGGCCAAGGCCGAGATGGCCAGGCTCCTTGCCCGCCTCAAGGAAGTCAAGCGCCACCTGAACCACCTGACGGACTATGCCGTGGCCTGGCTCGAGGGCGTGGCCAAGCGCCTCGAGCCCACCTGGGCCAGGAAGACCAAGCTCGCCTCCTTTAGCGCCGTCGATGTCCGGGAGGTGGCCAAGCGGGACCTGGCCCTCCGCTACGACGGCCAGTCGGGCTACCTGGGCACCGGGGTTTCCACGGGGGAAGTCCAGGGTCTCTACTCAAGCTTCGAGAAGGTCCTCCTCATCCGTCGCTCAGGGATATGGTCCGTCGTGCCGGTGCCGGAAAAGCTCTTTGTCGACCAGGGCCTCCTCTATTCGGGCCTGGCGGACAAGGATGCCTTGGCCGACGTGGTCTTTACCATCGTCTACCAGGACGGGGCCACGGGCTTCCCCTATATCAAGCGCTTCCGCATCGAGGGCTGGATCATGAACAAGGACTATCCCCTCCTCCCCGAGGATGCCCAGGTTCTCTGGTTCAGCTCGGCCCCGAGCTCGCCCTTTACCGCGAAGTACAAGCCCAAGCCCCGCCTCCACGTCAAGGCCGAGGATTTCCGCATCGAGGACTTTGAGCCCAAGGGCATCAAGGCCAACGGGGTCCGCCTGGCCTCCCGGGAGTGCCTGGCCATCCTCGGGCCCGAGCCCAAGAAGGATCCCGAGCTCTTCTCCGGCGCGGAAAGTAGCTCTCCTAGGAAGTCCAGGGTCAGCGAGACCGAGGCGCCTAAGCCTACGCCCACCAGGAAGTCCAGGGCCGAGCCCAAAGCTGGACCCAAGACCAAGCCTGCCAAGGCCGCCAAGCCGGCTCCTGCCCCCGCGCCCAAGAAGGCCCCCGCCAGCAAGGGAGGCCTCCTAGCCGCCGCCCAGAAGCTATCCGAGTCCAAGGCCAAGAAAAAGCCCAGCCCCAAGCCCGTGGCCAGCCCTAAAGCCAAGCCCAAGAAGAAATAAGCCTTAGGGGGGCGCCACGAATCCGCGGCGCCCCCTGCAACTTTTTGCTCAAAGGCCTAAAGCCTTGACAATTCTTTTTCCCCAAGATATATTCGTCTCGCTTTCGCAAGTCAGCATTCCCCTGTAGCTCAGTTGGCAGAGCAAGTGGCTGTTAACCACTGGGTCCCTGGTTCGAACCCGGGCGGGGGAGCAAGTTAAGTTCTTACCTAGTAAGGCGTTAAGCCCTGGCGATGTCCAGGGCTTTTTCGTATTCGGAGGCCTACTGGACTCAAATTGGACCCAAATCTGGGGGTGAGTATGGCTGCCAAGAAGAAGTATCCCGAGCCCTACCGGCGCGAGGACAGCAAGATCTACTACTTCAACTTCCTCGGGAAGGACGGCAAGCGCCGCCGCCTGACCACCGGCCTTACCGGCAAGGAGGAGGCCCGAGAGTACATCCGCTCCTTCGTCGACGAGCAGGGCGCCGAGGCGACCACACTGACCTTCGCCGAGTATGCCGCCCCCTACTTCAAGGCCGAGACCTGTCCCCACTTCATCCGCTACCGCCAGGAGGGGAAGAGCATCGGCCTCAACCACCTGCACCAGTGCCGCACCCTCCTCGAGAAGCATGTCTTCAAGGACCCGGCCTTTTCCCGCCTCCCTATGAACAAGATCAAGCGGGGTGACCTCCTCGATCTCCGGCGCAGGCTCCATGCGGGCGGCCTTGGCGTCAACTCCCTCAACAAGTGCATCTCCACGGTCAAGACCATCCTCTCGGAGGCCTGCTTCCGGGGGGACATCGAGAACAATCCCGGCTCCATGGTCGGCAACATCAAGTACGAGCGTCAGGAGCGCGGCGTCCTCAACCCCGAGGAGGTCGGGCGCTTCCTCGCCTTCCTGGGCGAGCGTACCGAGCGTATCCAGACCGAGGCTCAGGATGCGGCACCGATCAAGAAGGGCGCCAAGGAATCCCGCCGCTCCCTGGACGCGCTCCAGGCCGTCCGCGACGAGGCCCTCATCGCCGTCCTCTTCTGCTCAGGTATGAGGGCAGGGGAGCTCCGCGCCCTCCGCTGGTCCTCCGTCGACCTCAAGACCGGCCGCTGCAAGATCATCGAGGCGGACAAGGGCAAGGATGGCATCGGGAAGCCCAAGTGGGGCAAGACCAGGGAGATTGTCCTCGCCAAGCTCGCCCTGGACCGCCTCAAGGCCTGGAAGGAGATCCT
>JAKPBN010000462.1 GCA_029778945.1 Spirochaetota bacterium | reverse complement strand
ACCCGTGGCCCGCTTCAGGGGCTCCATGAGGTAGACGAGGACCACCGAGACCTGGCCCGCCAGGGAGATCAGGCCGTTGGACGTCCCCTCGGGGGTGGGCAGGGCGAGCTCCGAGGCGTATTGGGTTCCCGTGGGATTGACCGAGACGAGGAAAAAGCCCAGGACGGCCGCCGAGAGGGCGAGGAGGGGGAGGCTCGGGGCGAGGGCGAGGCCGAGGAGGCCCGGGATGGCCCCAAGGATACCCAGCACTATGAAGGGCTTCCTCCGCCCCAGGCGATCCGAGAGGGCGGGGATGACGACGGCCCCGACCACCCCGGACACGAGCATGAGGGCTCCAAGGAGGCCTGCGGCCCCCGAGTCGAGGCCCTTGGGCCCCACGATGCCCTCCACCCAGGTGGTGATGCCGTTGAAGATCCCGAGGCCTATGAAGGCCACAAAGAGCCAGCGCCTGAAGGAGGCCAGGCCTAAGGCATGTTTGAGGCCCGCGAGCATCAGGGCCCGCTCCGAGGCCGCCGAGGCGTCGGGCGGGGTCGCGGGCCGCTCTCGGCCCAGGGCCAGGAAGGCGAGGGCCGCGAGGCTGGCCGCGAGGCCATACCAGAGCTGGACCCGGCCTATGGACAACCCGGCGGCGAGGCCCGGGGTGAGGACCATGCCCAGGGCCGTGCCCGCGAGGTTGGCCAGGGTGATGAGGCCCACCGCCGTGGCCCTCTCTCCCTTGGGGAACCAGGCCGCGGCCACCTTGGTCCAGCCGTTGAGGAAGACCGGCTGGGCGATCGCCATCCCCAGGGTGGCGGCCATCACGGGACCAAAGGCCGGGCCGGCCAGGCCACGCAGGACGCCGCACAGGCCCACCACGACGGCGGCTACCCCAAGGCTGGGGCAGAAGCCAAAGCGGTCGATGAGCCAGGAGGCGGGTATGGAGAAGGGCACGAAGGCCACCATGAAGACCATGGCCAGGAGGCCGACCTGGAGCTCTTTTACCCCATACCAGGCGGCCGCCTGGGCCGTGATGGGGGCATAGGAGATCCAGAGGACCTGGATGGTCAGGTTCACGAGCATCGTGACCCCGAGGACCACCCAGCGGTAGGGATAGACGCGATAGCTGCCCTCGCTCATGGCATAGCCTCCTGGCCCGTGGGCAGGGCCGCGTTCAGGATCTTGAAAGTCCGGCGGTTTGTCCAGTAGAGGCGCTTCAGGACCTCATGGTGGCGGTCATAGATCCGGCGCCCCTCCGGCCGGGGCTCGAGGCGGCGGGCCACGGGTATCCTGGCGGCGGCCTCCTCCCGGGAGGCGGCCTTGCCCAGGCCCAGGGCGCAGAGGAGGGCCGCCCCCAGGGCCCCTGCGTTCTGGGGCTCGGCGGTCACCTCGACCACCTCCCCGGTGGCGTCGGCCAGGATGGCCCCGATCGTCCTGGACCGGGCGGCCCCGCCCACAAAGCGCAGGGGACCCCGGGCCTCGACCTTGCGGGCGATAGTCTCGTACTGCCAGCGGCACTGGAGGGCCAGGCCCTCGGCCACGGCCCGGACAAGGCAGCGCTTGCCCGTGTCGATGCCCACGTTAAAAAAGATGCCCCGGGCGTCGGGGTCCTCGAAGGGGGAGCGGGAGCCCCGGAGCCAGGGGGCGAAGATCACCCCCCCGGCCCCGGCCTCGACCCCCTCGATGGTCTCGTCCAGGAGGTCAAAGATCGAGGTGTAGCGGCCCTCGGGATCCTCGGCCGCATGGCGGGCCCCCAGGTAGAGGCCGATCTCGTCCAGGGCCAGGTGGTCCCGGACCCATTCCATGCACTTGCCCGAGGTCTCCTGCTCGGAGATGTAGTTGTAGCGCCCCGGTATGGCCCCCAAGACCGAGGCCGCCCGGGCCTCGGTGTCGACCACCCGGCGGTCCACCGAGGCGGCGACCCAGCCCGAGGTCCCCATGTAGACATGGGTCTGCCCCAGGCCCACGGCCCCCGAGCCCAGGGCTATCAGGGAGAGGTCGCCCCCGCCGCCAAAGACCGGGGTGCCCGGGGCGAGGCCCAGCTCGGCCGCGGGGCCGGGGAGGAGGGGACCCGCGACCTCCGAGGGGCCCATCACCTCGGGGAGGTGGGAGGGATCCACCCCAAAGAGGGAGCACAGGAGGGGCGACCACCCGGCCCTGCGGGGCCTCGTGTCATACAGGAAGGTCGCGTTGGCCGAATCCGGAGTCATCGCGAAGCGGCCCGTGCAGCGGCCCACGAGGTATTCCTTGACGTCGAGCCAATGGGCCACCCGCGAGAATACCTGGGGCTCGTGGCCCTTCACCCAGAGGTATTTCCACAGGGGGTCCTTGACCGAGGCCGAGACCCCCCCCGCGATCGCGAGGGAGGGGAGGAGCTTCCTGAGGTTG
>JAKPBN010000443.1 GCA_029778945.1 Spirochaetota bacterium | reverse complement strand
CCTCGTCCTGGAAGGCGCTCGGCCCCTCCCCTCCCCCCTGCCCTGCGACGTGGTCTTTGTCCTGGACACCACCGTGTCCATGGCCCCCCGCCTGCCCACGGTCAAGCGCTCCCTCTCCCTGGCGATGGACGCGATAGCCGCCCTCGGCCCCGGGATCGACCCGCGCTTTGGCCTCGTCCTCTTCCGGGACTCGGGCGAGGATTACCTCGTGCGCCTAACGCCCCTGGGCTCTGCCAGGCCGGCCGTGGACGCCGCCCTGGCTGGGGCCCTGGCCCTGGGCGGGGGGGACCCCGCAGAGGACCTGGGGGCCGGGATCAAGGCGGCCCTGGCCGACCCGGGCTGGAGGGCCGGGGGGGCGCGCATCGTCATTGCCCTCACCGACGCCCTGGCCAAGCCGGGCCTGGCCTCGGCTGGCGCCATGGCGGGATTGGCGGGGGTGAAGGTCTGCGCTGTGGGCCTGGGCCCCCTCGAGCCGGCGGCGGAATTCGCCCTGAGAAAGCTGGCCGCCCAGACGGGGGCCCCCTATATCGCCGCCGACCTGGGATCGGTGGCCGCTCCGCGCCAGGCCCCGGGCAGATCCCAGGGTGTGGTGCGGGGCAGTGTCGAGGGCATGCTGACGAGGATTGTCGGGGCCGAGCTGGCCCTCGCCCAGGGCCGGGCCGGAGGCCGGGGAGACCCGGCCCTCGAGCTCCTCGACCGGGTCCAGGCTCGGATGGCCGCGGGCCTGGCCTATCCCGAGGCCGCCCGCCTCCGGGGCATCTCGGGCACCGTGGGCCTCGCCATCCTCGTGGACAGCCGGGGTGGCCTCGCCTCGGCCAGGGTCGCCTCGGCCTCGGGCTCGGCCATCCTGGACAAGGCCGCCCTCGACCTGGCCAGCCAGGCCTTCCCCCAGCCCAACCCCGCCGGCGCCGAGGTCGAGCTGGAGATCAGGATCGTGTACAGGCTGGGGAAATAGGGGCCGATGCGGCCCTAACCCAGGCCGGGCTATTCGTCCACGCCGACGTTCGTGATGAGGTCCCCGGTCGATCCCACGGATATGGCCGTCACTGGGCCTGACACCGAGGAGAAGGCATACAGCGTGTTCGTGCCATCGGGGACGTAGGCTGAGCCATTGTAGACCCTGATGTCGCCTCCCCCGAAGGATGATGTCCCGTTCTTGACCTCCACCGCGGCAGGGGTCGTGGCCGTGAGATCGACCCCGTAGGTCTTGGCCGGGAAGCCTCCGCTCACGACGAGGGTCGAAGCCCCGAGAAGGCCCAGGCGCGCGACCACGGGGCCCGAGACCACGGTGACCGCCGTGGTTCCGGAGTTGGCTATGAATTCCACCGAGCCCGTCGAGTAGTCGCCGGTGTTGCCGACAAAGACGCCGGGGCTGCCCTTGTAGCTGCCAGGGAGGAGCCCTGTGGCCCCCGCCGCGGCGCAGGGAATCTCGATCTCGACGGCTGTCCCTGCGGAATCGAGCCTGGCGACCTTTCCCGAGCCATTTTCCGCGACATAGACCCTGCCGTCGGCCCCTATGGCGACGTCCTGGGGATAGGAGAGATCTGCGACTTTTGTGAGCCCCGAGGAAGGACTCGAGGGGTTGAAGGAGTAGAGGGCGTTGGGCATTGTCCCATAGTCGGCGGAGGTCACATAGGCCAGACTGTCGCTCGCGAAGGCGATATAGGCCGCGCTGATGGCCGTCCCTATCCTCGTCGCGCCGGCGGCAGGCTTGGCCGGATCGAAGCGGTACAGGCCGGGGGCGGTGTTGGACCAGTTCGACACGGCGAGATAGCCGATCCCATTGTGGAAGGCAAGCTCGCCGGTGGAATTCTGGACTGTGGAGACGAGGGGGGTGGAGGATGCAATCAGCCTTGTGTCGTCTATCTCGTAGACATTTCCGTTATGGGAGGCCACGGCGTAGACGTGGACGTTGGAAAAGGCGCCCCTGGACCCGTCCGTGCAGGCTGATGTGGCCAGGGCAAGAGCGACGAGGAGGGCGAACCCCGCCCATCCCCCCTTCCGGTGATTCCTCATATGATGCTCCTTGTCGCCGAATGAAACGGCTTTGTGATCGCACATCGTGCGTAGTATTGCTCAGGCTTCAGGGCCGATTTTAAGGCTGGCCGTCGCCTTGAGGGAAAAGCCCGGCATGGGATAGCCCTGGACCGACTCATAGCGCTCATCGAGGAGGTTGGCCACATCGACGGCGAGCTTCAGGTTCCTCGTCTGCCTCAGGCTGAGGTGGAGATCGACCACCAGCCGGGCCGGAAGGTAGTCGCGGTTGTCGATTCCCGTATAGCGCAGGCCCGCGTAGTCGAGGCTTATCCCGGCAAAAAAGGCCCCGAAGTCCCTGGAGAGAGCGAGGACAAAGGCGGCCTCGGGGACCATGGGCACGCGCCGGTCGTCGAGGAGGCCAAGGGAGCCACTCAGGGCAAAGCTGTGGATCAGGGAGGCGGAGAGACTCAGGTCAAAGCCCCCCAGGCCAGCCCTCAGGGAGGCCTCGAAGCCCGGATAGAGGGCCACCCCCCAGTTGCTGGGTCGCCAGATGCCGTCGCCCCCGGCCTGCCAAAGGATGACATCCTTGACATAGCGCGCGAAGGCGGAAATGGACAGGCTTGCGCCTCCGGCCTTGAGGTCCAGTCCCACATCCCCCCCAAGGGAGGATTCAGGCATCAAGGAAGGGTTGCCCGCCACCCCGGCCTGGGCTGGCCAGTACAGGTCGTCGAAGCTGGGGGCACGATAGGCGGTCGAGGCATTGAGGCTCAGCTCGAGGCCCTCGCCCAGGCTCCGCGCAAGGCCAAGGGAAAAGGAGAACCCCGAGTCAAAATCGCTTGTCCAGTCGAAGCGCGCGGCGGGGACAAGCCTCCAGGGGCCGAGGGAAAAGTCCGGCTCCACATAGGCTCCGAGACCAAGCCGCTCCGGCGCGCCGCCTGAGCCGGTGGTGACATTGCTCGAGTCGAGGCGCTCGTATCGCGCCGCAAGGCCGGCCCCGAGATCCAGGCCGGGGATGGCCAGGATGGACCAGCGAGTCTCGAGGCCCGCCCGGCTGGCAAGGCTTTCATCCTCCGCAGCCGCAAGGGTTTCCCGGTAGCGCACATCCTTCAGGATCCCGTAGGACCTGCCCTCAAAGGCGACCCGATCCGAGAGGAAGGAGTCTGTAGACCAGGAAAGCGAGGCCCTCGCGTTTCGGTCCCTCTCCAGGGCCTCGGGAGTCGGTGCCGTGATGCTTCCAGGAACGCCGAGCTCCCGCGCGTCGCCGTCGAGGGATGCGGCGAGGAGGCCGCCACCCAGGCTGCCGGACCAGGCGAGGGAGGCCCGCCCGCCCAGAAGGCCGGCATTGAGCCTCGCCCTCCTCTCTCCGGAGGTGTCGTGATACAGGTAGGCATTCGCCGCTCGATCGAGGCCCCCGCTGAGGACTAGTCCTCCAGGAAGTCCCAGGCGCACCGCAAGGGCCTGGCCGTCCAGCAGGGCCAGAGGGTCGGCCCCGACTCTCGAGGCTCCCAGGCCGTAGCCCGACACGGAGGCAAAGGGCGGCCTGGACACATTGGACAGGGAGAGCTCGAGAAGGGGCCGGGCCAGGCCGGGCTTGGCCTTTTTTGTCGTAATTATGACGACTCCACCCACGGCGTCGGGGCCATATTGGCTTGAGGCCCCGCCCCGCAGCACCTCGACCGACTCGACATCGCCGGGGGAAAGGCCCAGGCGGGAGAAATCGACTGCTCCTGTCGAGGGGTCGGAGACGGGCACGCCGTCCACAAGGACGAGGACCTGGTTGGTCGTGGAGCCCCGGATGCTGACCGCGGCCTGGGCCCCAGCCCCACCGCTCACGCTGAGGGCAACTCCAGGAGCCAGGGCCACGGCCTCGGCCAGGCTCGAGACCCCCGAGGCCTCGATCTGGGCGGCGTCGATTGTGGACCTGCCCGCAGTCGGGGCGGGCTCGATGGCCGGGGCCGCCGCGCTGACCTCTATGGTGCCTGAGGCCGCGGGCTGGGCCGCAAGGGCGACCGGGCCAAGGCAGGCCAAGGCCAGGGCGAGGCTGGGCAATATCGCTGGTCGAATACGCACTGGCGGCCTCCCGATCCGGGAGGACATGGGGCAAAGCGGCTGTGGGGTGTTCCTGGGCTAGGCTTCGATCAGGCAGGCCACGGCTTTTCCTCAGATCCTCGGAGTTTCGGCCTCGCAGGCACGACCCCGGCGGGGGACGGCACACGACGCAAGGCACTGCCGCGGAAATGGTATCCTGACTCCCGGATCCTCTGGCACTCCGACGCCTTCTCAGGACTTTTTAGGTCCCAATGGCCCGGCCTCCCGCTTGCGGCGGTGGCCCTAGTCGGTCGCATACCCGGTTACAGTGGCGGGACCGTTGCGGATTTTAACCGCATTCCACGATTCCCACGGCAAGGAGACTTATACCCCGGCCCGGGTCCCCCGTCAAGGACCCCTCAGCTAGCCCAGCCGGGCTTGCCCGTCCAGGTCCCGACCCAGAGATCGTTGCCCCCCATGATGCCCGGGAGGCATTCCGAGGCGAAGCCGCGGCTGGCCAGGCAGTCCCGGATCTCGGCCCGGGAAAAGAGATAGAGGCGGGCGCTCTCCTCGAAATGCTCCACGAGCTCGCCCTCGGCATAGAGATGATGCTCGGTGAGGGTGGCGTGGCGGCCCTCCCGGGAAAGCCGGGAGAGGCGCACATAGGTCACGGGAGGCTTCGTGTAGATCGCGAGGCGGGGGGACTCTTTCCAGGCCCGGCCCTCCCCGGGCTCGGGAAAGGGCTCGAGGAAGACGAGGCCCCCCACGGGG
>JAKPBN010000441.1 GCA_029778945.1 Spirochaetota bacterium | reverse complement strand
GGGAAAGCTGGCCCGAGCCGTCGTTGACCTGGCTGGAGGAGGCCGTGATCTCCCGGACAATGTCTGTCAAAGCCATCCTTAGGCTCCGCATCGAGCGGCCCAGGACTCCAAGCTCGTCCCCCCGGGCGACAAGGCGCTCGATGGCCTCGTGGTCGAGGCCTCCCAGGACAAGGTCCCCCTCGGACAGATTATCCATGGCCGAGACGACGAGGCGGATGGGCTTCACGATGGATCGGGCCAGAAGGATGGCGAGAACAATGGACAGGATGAGGCCGAAAACCATTATGAGGCCCAGGAGGAGCAGGACGGAGTCGACTGTAGCCGACTCCTCCTGGTGCTCAATGCTCACGGCGAGTATCCATCCTGGGCTGGAGGGAACCGCGGCCCAATAGGAGCTCATGGCTACCTTATCGGGCCTGGTATAGATCGAATGACCCAAAGGCTCCTTGAGCATCCTGGCCGCCATCCCGTTGAGGCCCTTATAGCCGTCCTTGTCCGCGTCGGTGGTCTGGAGCTTCATCACCGCCTCGGCATTGGGATGGGCAATGATGAGCCCCGTGCCATCTATGATCCAGCCATAACCCGTGGTCCCGACCTTGATAGCCCCAGCTATCTCCGAGAGGGTCGAGAGCTTGAACTGGACCGCCACCAGGCCCCGGATTGCCCCGTCCGGCGCCTTGACCGCCTTGGCGACCACGACAATGGGAAGGCCCAGGGTCTTGGAGATCACGGCCGAGCCTATGGCCGTATCCTTGCCATCCTTCATCACAGCCTTAAAATAGTCTCGATCAGCCACATTGGTGACCGCCCCGGTGGAGGTAAAGGCCTCACCGCTGGGCCAGGCGAAAAAGCTGCCCACCACCTCGGGGGAAATCCTGCCTTCGAGGCCCAGGATCACTCTTTCCACGGTGGCTCGATCCCCGGTTTTCAGCTGGTCTCTAATAGCGACCATCTCGAGCTGCCAGCGCAACTTCTCCAGGAGGCGGCCGAGCTCGGCCCCCCGGGCCTGGGCAATCTGGGTGTTCTCCGTCTCGACAAGGACATTGATCGAGGTGTCGACCTTGAGGCCGATAATCACCACAACGGCCACTAGAATAAACACCACCAAAGCGCTCACGAGAAATGCGATGCGCAGGGTCAGGCCGATCTTCTTCATAGCACTACCTCCAAAAAGCGAGGAGCGGGCAGCGAGCCACCGGCTGGAATGCGCCCCTCCCCGGGAGGGGAAAATAGACCATGGGCCGGCGGAAGGATCACCTTTTGGGATACATGAAATATCAACCATAGGCGGCGAATTGGCAAGGCCAAGGCAAAAATCAAAAAAGGCCGACGGATTTCTCCGCCGGCCCTGTGCCGTTTTTTGGTTTCGCTTATCGTGCCTTTTTTATCGGGCATACTCCACGATGCGGGTCTCGCGGATGATCGTGACCTTGATGCGCCCCGGATAGCGGAGGTCGCTCTCGATCTTCTTGGCTATGTTCTTGCAGAGCTCCTTGGCTCCCTCGTCGCTCACCTGGTCGGTGTTGACGAGGATGCGGAGCTCCCGGCCCGCCTGGATGGCATAGGACTTCTCCACCCCAGGGAAGGACTCGGCGATGTTCTCGAGGTTCTCGAGGCGCTTCACATAGTTGTCCAGGGTTTCCCGGCGGGCGCCGGGGCGGGCCGCCGAGATGGCGTCCGCGATCTGGACAATGACGCTCTCGGGGCAGGAGGGCTCCACGTCGTTGTGGTGGGAGCCGACCCCGTTGATGACCCGGGGGTCCTCGTTGAGCTTGCGCACCAGCTCCATGCCGAGCTCGGCGTGGTTCTGGTCCGAGTCGGTCTCGATGCCCTTGCCTATGTCGTGGAGGAGGGCGCCGCGCTTGGCGATCTCCCGGTTGAGGCCCAGCTCGGCCGCGAGCATGCCCGCGATGACCGCCACTTCCTTGGAGTGGGCCAGGACGTTCTGGCCATAGCTCGTGCGGTAGTGGAGGCGTCCCAGGGCCTTGATGAGCTCCGGGGCCATATTGTGGAGGCCAAGGTCGAAGACGACCTTCTCCCCCTCCTCGTAGATCTTCTGGGCGATCTCCCGTGTGACCTTCTGGACCACTTCCTCGATCCGGGCGGGATGGATCCGGCCGTCGGCGATCAAGCGCTCCAGGGATACCCGGGCTATCTCCCGGCGGACCGGGTCGAAGCAGGAGATGACGACGGCCTCAGGGGTGTCGTCGATGATCACGTCGACCCCCGTCAGGGTCTCGAGGGTCCGGATGTTGCGGCCCTCGCGGCCGATGATCCTGCCCTTCATCTCGTCCGAGGGCAGGCTCACGGAGGTCACCGTGACCTCGGTGGTCACCTCGGTGGCGAGGCGCTGCATGGTCGTGACCAGGATGTCCTTGGCCTTCTTCTCGCCGGCCACCTGGGCTTCCTGCTCGATCTTGTTGACGATGATCTGGGCGTCGCGCTTGGCCTCGTTCTCGAGGCCCTGGATGATGAGCTTCTTGGCCTCATCCGCGGTGAGGCCGGAGATGCGCTCCAGCTCCAGGCGGTAGCGCTCCTCCTGGCCCTCGAGGTATTCCTCTTTCTCCCCAACGGCCTTTTCCCTCGCCACGAGCTTCTGCTCCTGGGTCTCGAGGGTCAGGACCTTCTTGTCAATGTTCTCTTCCTTCTGCATTACCCGGCGTTCGTAGCGCTGGAGCTCCGCCCGCCTGTCTCGATTCTCCCGCTCTTGCTGGTTCCGTTCACGGATGAGCTGATCTTTCGCCTCTACCAGGATCTCTCTCTTTTGCGCCTCGGCCTCTTTGACCGCGTCCTGCTTAATCCGCTCAGCCTTTTGCTCGGCGGCGGCGAGTTGAAATCTGGCGTATAGCCAGCGGATCATCCATCCAAGAATTATGCCAGCAAGAGGAAGGGCTATAAACCATACAGCCTTCATGGTTCCTCCTGCTTTAAAGAAAACTGTTCGTTTCGATTATACGGATGAGGGCCGGTTTGTCAAGGTTTTCGACAATTGCCTTGCTTTTAATGGAATTAAGATTGACGGCACCCTTGACACTCGGTATAGTACTCGATTGGAATCCTGAATAGGGTTCCGCGAACTTTCGGAGGGATGAGTTCATCTTTTCTAGTTTTTCGAAGGTAGAAAACAGGGTCCGCACCACAGTCCCTACCTGCGTGGAGAAGTCCATGAGCCCGGCGGTCGGGCCTGGATTCCCCCTCGGTTCCCGTGTTGTAGGTAAGAAAGAGCCCGTCTTTTTCCGCGCCTCGCCCGTTTTCGGCTCCGCTAAGACGCTTAGAAATCCCATGAACAGCTCTCTTGAAAGCCGCCGTACGTCCGCCCCCCTGCGGGCGCGTTCGCCTTGGGCGAACGGATTTAGGCCCTAGGCGAGATAAGCCGCCTTAGCCATTTACGAGGTTTTCGCATGTCCAAGAAGGTTTACGTCGGCAACATGAACTACGCCACGGCTGAGAATCAGCTCAGGGATCTCTTCGCCCAGTATGGCGAGGTGGTTTCGGTGAACATCATCGTCGACCGCTACACGGGC
>JAKPBN010000435.1 GCA_029778945.1 Spirochaetota bacterium | reverse complement strand
TCTGGGCCACGGTCCAGACATCGGCCTCGACAAAGGTCTCGGAAGCCATGAACCCTCCGCAATCAAGTATAGATCCACGCCCGCGGTATTGTCAGGCCTGGCGGGACTCCCGGGCCCTGGGGGGATCGAGGAGGTCAAAGAGCCCGAGGAGGCCCTCAAGGCCCCGGGAACTGGGCACCAGGCCCCCTAGGCCGGCCTTGGAGGCCTCCAGGAGGGCCCGGGCCTGGTCCAGGGCCTCCGAGACCGCCCCGGCCCCTTCGAGGAGGCCTATGGCCTCCTCGACCTCAGCCACCCCTATGCCCCCGGCCCGGGCGGCGGCAAAGCAACGGGCCAGCTCAGGGCCCAATTCCGGCCTTGTGGCGCATGCCAGGATCACGGGGAGGCTCTTCTTGCCCTCCACAATGTCGTCCCCCCGGGCCTTGCCGGGAAGGCCCTCCCGGAGGTTCTTGGCGTCGTCCAGGATCTGGAAGGCCACCCCGACCTTCTCAAAGGCCAGGCCCAGGGCCGCGGCCTCCTCGGAGCCGGCCCCGCCCGCCAGGGCCCCCAACTCGGCCGCGGCCCGGGCCAGGACCCCGGTCTTGAGGGAGCACATGGCCAGGTATTCCTCGGCCCGGGGGACAAAATCGTCCCGGCGGTGCCACTCGATATCCATGGCCTGGCCCAGGTGGAGGCGCCTCATGTTGCGGGCATAGCCTTCGTGGAGGGCCAGGCGGAGCTCGAGGGGGCCGGGGAATTCGTCGATCAGCCTGACCGGCAAAAAATACAGGAGATTGGCGTCGTTGATCGCCGCATCCACCCCGTGGATGAGGTGGATCGCCGGGCCGCCCCGGCGGCGCTCGGAGCCGTCCTCGATATCGTCCACTATCAGGGAGCCTGAATGAGCCAGCTCGACCAGGGGGGAGAGGGCCAGGGCCCCCTCCTCATTTCCAAAGGCCCGGGCGGCCAAGACGAGGAGGAGGGGCCGCCAGCGCTTGCCCCCCCGGGAAATGAGCTCCCGGGCCGGGCGGTTCAGGGCCAGGCTGGCCTCGGGCCCCGGAAGGACGGGCAAGTCGCCAAAGAAGCGGCGGAGCCAGGGAGCCTGGGGGCTGGCGGGGAGGAGGCCTTCGATCTCCCCTTCAATGAGTTCGAGGAGGCGCGTATACTCGGATTCCATAAGTGCAAGATTATGATCGGGGGAGAGGCCCATGTCCATGTCGAGTTACGAGAAGCCGGATTTCTGGGCCCAGAAGGCCAAAAAGGAAGGCTACCCCGCCAGGTCGGTCTACAAGCTCCAGGAGATCGACGAGAAATTCCACCTCTTCAAGGGGGAGTGCCGGGTCCTGGACATAGGGGCGGCCCCGGGCTCCTGGTCCCTCTGGGTCCTCAAGCGCCTGGCGGGCAAGGGCTTCCTCTCCGCGGTCGACCTCCAGCCCCTGGGCATGAAGCCCCCCTATGAGAACTTCTTCTTTGTCCAGGGCGACCTCTATGCCCCGGAGGTCAGACAGGCCCTCCTGGAGCGGGGCCCCTACACTATCGTCCTCTCCGACGCCGCCCCGGCCACCACGGGCAACCGCATAGTAGACCAGGGGGCCTCGGAATCCATCGTCGAGGCGGTGATAGCCTACGGCCTTGAGTCCCTGGCCAAGGGCGGGAGCCTGGTGATCAAGATCTTCCAAGGCGGGGCCCAGGGCGAGCTCCTCAAGACCCTGCGCCAGGACTTTGACCAGGCCCGGGCCTTCAAGCCCCAGGCCTGCCGGGCCGAATCCTTCGAGACCTACCTGATCGCTACCGGCTTTAAAGGAAAAACAAAAGAATAGGAAGCCACAGAGACACAGAGGCACTGAGAGGAACACAGAGGAAATCAGTAAGGAAGGACTAGGGTTTAAGAAATTAGTGCTATGAGGCTTAAAGAAATTCTATCTCCAGCATTTCTTTCACTTCAATAACCCTTTCCCCAATTTCCTCTCCCTCCTCTTCCCTCTGTGTCTCTGTGCCTCTGTGGCACATTCCTCTTAATGGTTGGCGGCTTTGGTGGCGGCCCAGGCTTCCTCGGCCCCGGCTATAAAGGCCACGAGCTCCTCCGTGGAGGGACGCCTCGCCAGGAGCTCGATAAACTCGGGCCTCTGGCAGAGATAGGAGATCTCCGCGAGGATGCCCAGGTGGACCCGAGCCCCGGCCGAAAGGATGACAAAGAGGGTGGAGACGGGCTTGCGGTCCATGGCGTTATAGGCCACCGGGGTCTTGAGGAAGACCACGGCCACCCTCTGGTCGGCCTCGTTTTCGATAAGGGGATTCCGGGGATGGGGGATGGCGATGCCCCGGCCGATGGCCGTGGGCATCAGGGCCTCCCGCTCGAGGATAGCCCGCAGGAGGTCCTCCCGGTCCAGGCCCTGGGGGAGGGCAAGGCTCTTCGTGGTCTCGGCCAGGACTTCGACGGGGTTGGCGCCGGCCATGTTGTAGTAGACTCCGCCCCGGGTGATGAGGTCGGCGAGGGAGAGGGAAGCGGCCATGGATTCCTCCTGGCTTGAGTATGGCGTCCAAGGGTGGGGCGGGGCAAGGAGAGGCTGTAAGGAAATAGTAAGGTGCGCGCCGAGGGCGCCCGGGCTAGAATAGGCCCAATGCTCCCCCACGTTTCCAGGTCCAGGGCGAGGCCCCCCTCCATGCGCAGGGCCGTCATACTCTTCTTTGCCTCCTCCCTCGGCCTCGCCCTGGGTCTCCTTTTGGCCTATGAGTCGGCTATCGCCTCCTGGTACCGGGGGGAGTCCACCTTCCTGACAAGCCTCTTCAAGCCCGGGCCCTCCCTGGCCAGGTCCACCACCGGGGCGGACACGATCTTCCGCTCCTTTAACCGCCTCTATACCGAGGGCCTTGCGGCGGCCACCGACCCGGCCAGGCTCGCCCCCTTGGGCGCGAACGCGGGCTCCCTGGTCGTGACCCTCCGCTCCGGCAAGGACATCCTCTACTCCTCCCGCCCCCTGGAGGCCAAGGCCGCGGCCTCCCTCCCGGCCTTTGGCTCCCTCTCCCAGAAGCCCGAGCCCACCGAGGAGGAGGGGGAAGCCCACTACGCGATCCGCCAGTTTGACTTTCGCGGCCCCGCCGGGGAGGACTACAGCTTCTTTATCTTGAAGCCCCCCAGCCCGTCCAAGCCCGGCCACCTCCCCTACACCCGTCAGCTTGCCCTCGTGGTGGCCCTCGTCCTCCTGGCCGCCGACGGGGCCGTGGGAGTCTGGTTTACCATCCATATCCTCTCCTCCCTGGGCCGCCTCGAGGCCTCGGCCCGGCGCATTGGCTCCGGGGACCTGGAGACCCCCGTGGGCTCCGGGGAGGCCTTCAGCGAGCTCTCCTCGGTCTTTGTCGTCCTCGAGGCCATGCGGGAAAAGATCGGAGAGCTCCTCCGGGAGGAGCGCTTGCGGGAACAGGAACGGCGGGAGCTCATAGCCAACCTGTCCCACGACCTCCGCACTCCCCTCTCGGCCCTGCGCGGCTACGTGGACGGCCTCCGGGAGGGCATCGCCGACACGCCGGAGAAGAGCGGCCGCTATCTCCAGGTGATAGCGGACAAGACGGCCATCCTCGAGCGCATGACCGGGGAACTCTTCCTTCTCTCCACCCTTGAAGACAACGCCGCCCCCTCCCAGGCCGTCCCCCTCGACCTGGGGGCCTTCCTCCAAGGAGGAATCGAGGAGCTGGCCCTCGCCCACCCCCAGGGTTCCAGACACTTTGAGCTCGAGCTCCCGGAAGGCCCGCCCATCCTGGCCCTCGCCGACCCGGGCCAGCTCAGGCGGGTCGTGGAAAACCTCACGGACAACGCCCTCCGCCACGGGGGCCGGCCTTCCGTGCGCCTGCGCTTTTCCCTGGCCCGCTCCGAGGCAAAGGATGGAGGCCGGGTCCTGGCCCGGATCGAGGACGATGGCCGGGGCGTTCCCGAGGCGGATTTCGAGCGCATCTTTGAGCGCGTCCGCCGCCTCGACGCCGGGCGATCCGGGGGCGGCTCGGGCCTGGGCCTGGCCATAGCCCGCAAGCTGGTGGAGGCCAATGGAGGCACGATCC
>JAKPBN010000424.1 GCA_029778945.1 Spirochaetota bacterium | reverse complement strand
AGCGAAGCGTTTGGCCCAGAGGGGAGAGGCCTATCGGACAAGGGATCCGAAAATGGGGTAGCCGGGTCTCTAAGGGTCTGTTTGTCGTCTCTCGGGGACTTTACATTAACCGGGAAGTTCTGCTAAGATCACCTCACTACATCGATTGGAGTCGCGCTATGTCGAGAAAATGCGAAATTTGCGGCAAGGGCACTGCGTTTGGAAATACTGTCTCCCACGCCAAGAACCGGAGTCGCCGGACCTGGTTCCCCAACCTCCTCGAGGTGAAGACCAAGGTCGAGGGAAGCGTCAAGACCGTCAAGATCTGCACCCGTTGCCTCAAGGCCGGAAAAGTCGTCAAGGTCGTCTGATCTAGCCTAAGCCGGCTTAGCCCGGAAAGAAGAGCCGCCCGTTTGGGCGGCTTTTTGCGTTCTATGGCCTAGACTTTTAGGCCTTCACGCTGACCCAGAGTCAGTGTATTCTCTTTCCATGAACTTGCCCCAAGGCTTCCTGGCTTTTTTTGTGCCCCTCGCCCTGGTCCTGGCCTTTGGCATCCATTGGCTCAGCCTAAGACCCGTCAAAACCTCCTCGGAACGTCTACCTATAAGCCGAGGAGCCTACCTGGGCCTGTCCTCGGTCCTCCTCCTCCTGGCCTGGTCCTTGGTCCTAGTCCGGGGCCCGGGGAGCCTGGGTCTCATCCTGGTCGCCCTGGGCATGACCGCCTCCTTTGGGGGGGATTTTTGCAACCTCCAGTTTCCTGGGGCCAGCCGCCCGCTCAGGCAGCCCCTGGCCTTTGGCATTGGGGCTTTTATGCTCGCCCAGGTCCTCTATATCGCGGCCTTCCTCTCCCGCCTCCCCTTGGCCGAACTCCGGTCGCGAGGGGGCTTCCTGCCGATCCTGGCCCTCCTCGTGATTGCGCCGGCCCTCATCTTTCGCTTAAGGGTCTATAGCCCCGATCGGCCGAGGGCCCTGATGGTCCTGGCCTTTGTCTACGGTTTCCTCCTTGGGGCCATGGCCGCGGTGGCCATCTCGGCGGCGATCGCCCGGGGCGGGGCCTGGATAGGAATAGGCTGTGGCGCGGCCTTCTTTATGGTCTCCGACGCCGTCTTTGGGAATACGACTATCCGGGGCGTCCACCCGGTCTGGGAATTCCAGATCCCCTGGATTACCTATCTCTTGGCCCAGGCCTTGCTGATAACGGGTTTTGCCCTAGCCTGAGGGCCGGCCTAGGCTTTGGGCCAGCGCGCTTTTCCCCCGATGCCCCTTGCATCGCTAAATAAGCGGGATATCCTTTAATCATCCATTATTTATCGTTTCAGGAGGTCCATTATGGGTAAAAAAGTGTTTGTGATTTCGGCGATCTTGTTCTTGGCCCTAGGCCTGGCCAGCGCCCAGGCCGCCGATGCCTTCAAGGCCGGCGGTTGGGAATTCGGCGCCATGTTTTCCCTGGTCGATAGCCAGGACTATCCCGTCCTCAGTCCCGACGTTGCCGACTCGGACAAGGACACCTTCCTGATCATCGACTGCGCCGCCACGGCCGGTCTCTTTATCAAGGACAATTTCTCCCTCGTCCTCAAACCCTCGGTATTCTTCATGAATAACGTAAACAAGAACATGGACGGAACCAAGGACACGAATCCCATGCTCGACCTGGGCCTCGCGGTGGCGCCGACCTGCTATATCCCCCTGGCCTCCAACCTCGCCCTGGGACTCGGTGGCTCCCTCGGCATGAACTTTTGGCCCGGCCTGGACTACCTGAACAGCGATGTCAAGCAGACCAACAAGAGCCTCATGATCTCCTGTGTCCTCGAGCCCGAGGCTAGCCTCGTGGTCTTCCTCGCCGGCAACATGGCCCTCACCGTCCAGGGGGGCTACGCCTTCACCTTTATGAAGGAGGTCAAGAACTCTTCGGGAGACGCCGTGACCTTGCCCTCGGGCTACAGCATTTTCGACGATATAACCGGCAAGCTCAGTCTCAGCCTTGGCCTTAGATACTTCCTGCCCGAGGGCGGCCGTTTAGGCCAGACCTCGGAGAGGAGCTTCGCCGATTTCATCGGAATCATAGGGAAATAGGCCCCGTGCCCGAGCTCCCCGACCTCGTGCATATCGTCAAGGTCCTCGAGCCCGCCCTCGCGGGCAAGGCCATAGCCGGAGCCCGGGTCAAGGAGCCTATCGTCCTGAGGCTTCTCGTCCCGGGCTATTTCGGGGACCTGGTGTCCGGCCGGACAATCCAGGGCCCCGAGCGCCACGGGCCCTTCCTGCGCTTTTCCCTCGGGCTCGGGCCCGGGCCGGGCCTCGAGCTCATCATGCACCTGATGCTCGCCGGCCGCCTCCGCCTCGCGGCCCGGGATGAGCGCCCCCTGGCCCACACGGCCTTTGCCCTCGACCTCGACTCCGGACAGTGCCTCTCCTACGGGGACGAGAAAAACATGGGCAAGGTCTATCTCTGCGAGCCGGCCCAGGCCGCCTCCATCCCCGGCTATGCGACCCAGGGAGTGGACGTGATGGGCGAAACCTTTACCTATGAGCTCTTTTCCTCTTTGATCTCAGGGCGGCGCTGCCAGGCCCGGGTCTTCCTGATGGACCAGGCCGCCCTCTCGGCCATAGGCAACGCCTACGCGGACGAGATCCTCTTCGAGGCGGGCATCCACCCCAAGGCCACGGCCTCGAGCCTCCCGGAGCCCAAGAGGCGGGCCCTCTACGAGGGGATCCGGTCGGTCCTGGCCTGGGGGATCCGGGAGGTCGAGGCGGCCGGAAAGCCCCTGGAGGAAAAGGCGAGGGGCCACCTGAGGGTCAGGGGAAGGGCGGGCCAGGCCTGCCCCCGCTGCGGGGCCACAATCCGTAAGGCCGGGGTCCTGGGCTTTGACGCCTTCTTCTGCCCCGTCTGCCAGCCCGACACGGCCCACAAGGGCCTCGACTGGAACCGCCTGCCGGGCTAGGCCCACTGTCGTGGCCCAGGCTCCTACTCCTAGACGAAACCCCTTCTCCCGGCCACAATGCCTTTCGCGGCGGAGGTGAGGCGATGCTGAAGGATTTTCTCCTCGTCTTCCTGGGGGGAGGCACCGGAGCCTGTGCCCGCTTTAGCGTCTCCCGCCTTTCGGCCCGCCTCCTGGGCAATGGCTTTCCCTGGGGGACCCTTGCGGTCAACCTGATAGGCTGCTTCCTCATCGGGGCCAGCGCCGGCCTCCTTGAGCGCGACCTCCTCCATGCCCGCATGCGGCCCCTCTTTGTCGTGGGCTTCCTGGGTGGCCTGACTACCTTCTCAAGCTATGCCTTTGACACCTTCGAGCTTTTCCGCAAGGCCGAATGGGGGCGGGCCTTTGCCAATATCGCCCTCGACAATATCCTAGGCCTTGTCCTGGCCGCGGCCGGCTACGTCCTCGTGGCCCGGCGCTAGGCCTTCCAAGGTCGGCTATCAAGGAGTTTTTATGAGGAACCAGAGGCGCATCATCCTTGTGGGCATCTTTGCCCTTGCCTTCCTGCCCGGCCTCCTGGCCCAGGCCCGGATAGTCCTGCCCTCGGGCTTTCCCTGCAGCTTCCGGGTAGAAAGGAATTTCCTGTCCAACCCCCTGCTCGGCCGGCTCATAAATAGCCTTGGCGCCTCGGGAGGCTTCAGCCTGGCTGACATCGAGGCTCGACTCGAGGAGCACCCGGCCCTGTTCTCCGGAGTCCGGGAACTGGCCCTGGGCTTTAACATGGACGATTCCAGCAGTGTCAAGAATTTTGTGGGGGTCCTCGTCCTGGACTACCAGGCCGGTCCTGCCTTGGCCAAGGAAAGCCAGGCCCTGAGCGCCAATGATGCCTCCCGGGACCTGCGCATCCTCGACCTTGGGGGTGAGGAGGTGTATGCCTATGCCGAGGGCCGGGAAGTCTTTTTCGGGACCGACAAGGGCTTTCTGGAGATCTTTCGGGCGACCGGGGAGAGGGCCGAGTTCCCTGGCCTTGAGCCGGCCAGCTTTTCCCTGGATATCGCTGTCCCGCGGACTGGCCAGGCCGCGGTCCTCCTCAATGAGGGCATTGTCCGGATAGCCATGCAGGGCCAGGCGAGGGGAGGGGAGAGCCTCGAGCTGGGCATGGGCCTGGTCTTCGAGGACGAGGCCCTGGTCGAGCCCTGGTACCACATGATGGCCGGAGCCTGCCTCCTCCTCCAGGGCCTTGGGGAGCTGCCGGAAAACTACCATGGCATGCTCAGCCAGGCCCTTCCGGGCAATTCCCGGGCCTTCCTGGGCTTTTTCGGGGACCTGCGGGTCAGCCAGGGCCCGGGCCGGGTCGATGTGTCGATGGACCTGGACGAGGAAAGGCTGGGAGCCCTCCTGGGCCAGAAGTCGCCCTAAGTCTCCCTAGAGCTCGAGGACCAGGCCATCCCAGGCCGGGCGGGCGACTAGGTCGGCGCCCCGCTGTGCGCAATAGGCCTCGAGCTCGGTGTGGCTGGCCTCGTGGCAGATATGGGTAAGCCACACCTGGCTGAGGCCTAGCCGGCGGGCCGCCTCGATCGCCTCGTCCACGGAAAAATGGGTTGTCGAGGGGCGGAGCCTGAGGCCATCGATGGCGGCCACCTTTACCCCCTCGAGGAGGGGGAGGCTCGGCTCCGGTATGGCCGAGCAGTCCGTGAGATAGGCAAAGTCCCCCAGGCGCCAGCCCGAGACCTCGAGCCTGCCGTGGAGGAGGGGTATCCTCCGGACTTCCAGGTCCCCGATAACCAGGGTCTCCATGGCGACCGGGAGGAGGTCAAAGCTTGGCTTGCCGCCCCCAAGCTGGCCCTCCACAAAGGCATAGGAAAAGCGCTCCCGCACCTCGGCCAGGGTCGCCAGGTCTCCCCGCACAGGGAGGGGACCTCTGGCCATAAAGGGCCGCAGATCGTCGAGGCCCATGATATGGTCGGCGTGGGCATGGGTGAGGAGGACTCCGTCCAGGCGCCGGATCCCGGCGCGGATGGCCTGGAGGCGGAATTCCGGACCTGCGTCGACAAGGATGACGGTGGGCCCCTCTTCGACAAGGAGGGAGGTCCTCCAGCGTACGTCCCTTTCGTCATGGGACCTGCAGACCCGGCAGGCGCAGCCCGCCACGGGAATGCCATGGCTTGTCCCCGTGCCCAGGAAAGTGAGGCGCATCCTAGGGCAGCTGGGGGGGATCGAAGTCGGGGCTGGGGGCGAGGCGCACCAGGTGGACCCTGTCCTGGGGCGCCCGGGTGAGGATGGCCCCGAGGCTGGTCTCGGCGGCGCTCTCAAAGACGTCGACCCGGAAATTGCCCGCCTCGTCAAACCAGGGGAGGAGGAGGGCGACATGGTAATGGCGCCGCAGGCCCGTCCCGTCGACCCGGCTCAGGGAGGCAAGATAGGCGGCCCCGGGATCCCTCATGGCCCGCAGGTAAAGGATGGCCCGCAGGCCCCGCATCTGGTAGCCGGAGTCCACATCGTAGGCGGGAAAGCTGTCGTAGGGCGGCCCCCCGTTGAGGGGATCCCCGGCGGCGCTGTAGAGGGAAAAGGGCGAGTCGGCCACGTCGTTTTCGTCGATAGGGGGCCGGCGTCCGGGGCCTAGGGCCCAGGCCCTGGCCTGGCCCAGGTTGCGGGTCCAGTCCAGGCCAAAGAAGGGCTCGTAGCGGTCATCTATGGCCGGATCGACGGCGGCCTTCCGGAGCTCCTGATGCCTCTCCTTCAAGGTCTTCGAGTCGAGCCAGGGGATGCCCAGGGGGCCCAGGATCCCGTCCACCACCCACTGGGCAAAGCCCGAGCAGTTGAGGCCTGGAAGGCGGGGCTGGGCCTTGCCCGTCGCGATGAAGACAGGCCTGCCCTGGGCATCGAGGCCGCCGTCGTCCGCATAGCGCAAGGTGCCGATCCTGGACCGGATAGCCGCGGAGAAGTCCCGCAGGGCCGCATAGTCGGCGGCCTTGGGGGACCAGAGCTCCCAGTCCACGAGGTCCCGGGTCCAGGCGGCGATCGCCGAGATGGGGGAGGCCAGGACCTGGTCAAAGCTGGCCGGGAGGACGACATCCTTGTTGAGGACGGCCCCATAGAGGACGACGTCCATGAGGGATCTTTCGCCGGAGGGGAAGATCCGGAGAAAGCAGCCCGGGTCGGAGCGGAGGAAGACCTTGGCCTGGAGGAAGCGTCCGTCCTCAAGGCTTCGCTTGATCACCCAGG
>JAKPBN010000407.1 GCA_029778945.1 Spirochaetota bacterium | reverse complement strand
GAGGGCGTCCTCACAGGGAAACGAGGACTCGGGGATAAAGCCACCCGCGGCGTGGGAATGGCCACCGGCCGAGCCCAGGACCTGGAGGGCGCCCCGGACAAGGTCGAAGGCCGGAAGGCGCTTGTCCTTTGAGCGGACCGAGAGGTGGATCCCCCCTGCGGAAGCCCCCTCGGAGGGGCTGGCCTGTCAGGAGGGGAGGGCCGGCACGCCATGCTCGGCCACGACGGCGGCCTGGATCTCCTCGGTGCGGAGCACGAACTCGGCCAGGACCGCCAGGACTTCCTGGCTGCAGGGACCCTTGATCCAGGCCCAAAAGACTCCGTCCCGGACCACCGAGTCCCGCATGGCCTCGATCACGAGATCGAGCTCGGCCAGGTCAAAGACCGTCCTCACCACCCGGCTCGCCAGGCTAAAGTCCCCGATGCTGACCAGGCGGTAGTAGGAGGAGAAATCCTCCGGGGAGGCCCTGCGGGACAGAAAGTCCGTGTCCGACTGGATCCCGGCGAGGAGGGCCGTGGCGGCGTCCGCAGGCAGGGGCTCCGAGGCGGATTTCCAATAGCCTTCGATGATCGCCGAGCAGGAGGCCATCTCGGGCCTGATGTCCGAATAGGGGCAGGGGGGCTGACAGGTGGCCCGGTGGTGGTCCACGACCGCGACGAGGTCGCCGTCAAAGAGGCTCACATTCCCGTTGACCGGGGAGCCATCGACTACGATGAGCTGGAGGCGGCCTTCCTCGGGCCTGGGGAACACCTCGTTGGCGATGGTGAGGCCCAGCTGGGACACGAGGCTTGCCAGGCTCCTGGAGCGGATCCGGCCCCGGTAGACGCAGGCCGAGGCAAGGCCCCGGCGGGCCAGGAGGAGGGACAGACCCCAGGCCGAGGCCACCGCATCCAGGTCGGGGAAGTCATGGGTCTGGATGACCAGGGGCCGGGCAGGGTCCAGGGCCGACACGAGCGCGTCGAGGCCGAAGGGAAGGCAACTAGACTCAGCCACGGCTCTCCGGCACGCCCAGGCGCTTGAGCTCGGGCTGGAGGAGGCGGTACTCGAGGCAGTCGTAGCGGCGCATCTCCCGGGCAAGGAGGAGGTATTTGGTGGCGATCTCAGGCTTGCCCCGGAAGAGCCAGTATTCGGAGAGGTAAAAGAGCATGGCGGTCTTGGTGTCCAGGCTCTTCAGGGCCTGGAGCTTGAGCTCAAGCTCCGAGCTCTGGTCGTTCTGGTCCTGGATGAGGCGGAGCATCAGCCAGTAGATCCCGTCCTTATCCCTGTCCACGGTGGGGGCGATCGAGGCCGCCCAGGTCCGGGCCTCGACGGGCTTGCCCGACCTGAGGAGGGCGAGGCCCGCGAGGATGGCGTACTCATAGCGGTCCTGGGCCTTGGCGAAGGTCGACTTGAAGCTTGCGGCGGCCTCGGGCCAGAGGCCCAGGCGGAAGGCCACGGCTCCGAGGGACTCGTGGGCATACCAATAGTCGGGCTCGAGCCTCAGGATAGTCCGGTAGTCGGCCGCGGCGGCCTCGTCCTGGCCCTTTTCCTCGAGAAGCCCGGCCCGGTAGACATAGGGCAGGAAATAGTCGGGCTCGAGCTTTATGGCCATGGCAAAGTCCGCCAGGGCCTCTTCCTTCCGGTCCCCGGAGAGGTACATCCGTCCCCGGTCGAGCCAGAGCCAGGATGAGGCCTTGTCCCTCTCGATGGCCGCCCCGGCATCCGCGAGGGCTTCCTTGTACTTGCCCTCCTGGTAGTAGGTCTTGGACCGGTCCGAGTAGGCGAAGGGCGAGCCCGGGTCCAGGGCTATGGCCTTGCCCAGGGCCTCCTCGGCCTCGGGGTAGCGGGCCTGGCGATAGAGGGACTGGCCAAGGCCGAGGGGGGCCTCGGGATTGGCGGGGTCGGCGGCGATGGAGCGGCGGAAAAAGTCCTCCGCCCCCTTCCAGTTGTCCTGGTCCAGGCGGAGCTGGCCCCAGCCGGCCAGGACTGCAGCGTCCCCGGGGGCCGCGGCCAGGCCCCGCTCAAGGTAGGCCTTGCGGGCCTTGTCGTCCCCGGCGAAGCGGGCGAGGTTGGCGGCCATCACGAGGGCCTTGGGGTTGGCAGGCTCAAGGCCGAGGACTGCATCGATCTCAGCTCTGGCCTGCGGGAGCTTTTCCGCCGAGGCCAGGGCCGCGGCCTTGAGGAGCTTGAGGTCGGTGGACTCAGGCTGGGCGGCGGCGAGGCTAGCCAGGCTGGCCGCGGCGGCCTCGGCATTCCCGGCCTGGAGGAGCTTGTCCGCCTCCCCGAGGGCGACAATGCGCTGCTCTTCCGGGCTTATGGCCTTGGGCGGCTCGGGCTTGGTGGGCTCGGGCTTGCCGGGCTCGGGCTTGCCGGGCCGGGCCGAGCCTGCGCAGGATGTGGCGAGGACTAGGCCGACGAGGGCTAGGGCTAGGCAAAAGCCCGCCAGGGCCGGGGTTAGTGTCATGGCGTGGCGCGGTTTCGGCATCATCATCCTCTTTGTATGGACCTGGCCCGGGGCCAGAGCGGAATGTTACCGTTTCTGGCCATCCTTGCACAAGGTTGCATTGGAGGGCCGAACCGGGCTATATTCCAAAGCCGCATGAACTCAGGCGTATTCAAACGGGCCCTCGGCCTCGTCCTCATCTATATCGGCGTCTTTATCGCCGTCATATTCATCCAGTTTTCCCGTTCCCCGGGCTTCCTGGCCAAGTCCGGACGCCTGGCCGTCTCGGCCTCCTATGCCGCCAAGGACCGAAAAGGCCCCCCCTCCAGCGTCAAGGTCAGCTATGCGGGCCTTGTCATCGAGCTTTCCCCGGGAAAACCGGCCTGGTTTAAGGCCACCGACGGGGTCCTCCTCAAGGCCGTTCCCAGAGCCGTGGAAAAGGTCCAGGGCGGGGCCCGGATCCTCTTTGACGTGGGCGGGGAGCTCCGGGTCGTTACCGGATCAGAGGGCGGCAGCCCGACCCTGAGCCTGGGGGCCGCCAAGCCCCGAGCCGGAGCCGATGCCCTGGTGCTCGCCTACGACCTCTCGGGCTCGGCCCGCCTTATCGACAAGGCCCGGAAGCTTGTCCTCGACTCCTCCGGCGGCCCCTATGAATTCTCCTTCCCCTCGGGCTCGGTGGACACCACCGCCGCCAC
>JAKPBN010000399.1 GCA_029778945.1 Spirochaetota bacterium | reverse complement strand
CCGGGGTGGCCATCTACTCCAAGAAGCCGCCCCTTTCTGTCAAGAACCTCGGGGTAGGGGAGTTCGACGCCGAGGGCCGGGCTATCCTCGCGGACTTTGGCCCCTTTGTCCTTATTTCCGGCTACTTTCCCAACTCCCAGGAGGGAGGGGCAAGGATCGACGACAAGATCCGCTACTGCGACGCCATCCTCGCGGCCTGCGACCGCATCGTGGCCTCGGGCAAGCACGTTGTCGTGGCCGGGGACTACAACATCGCCCACGAGGCCATAGACCTGGCCAACCCCTCCACCAACGAGGGCAACCCCGGCTACCTTCCTGCCGAGCGGGCCTGGTTCGACAAGTGGGTGGACTCGGGCTATGCGGACTCCTTCCGCCGCCTCTGCCCGGAGCCGGGCAAGTACACTTGGTGGACGGTCCGCGTGAAGGGCGCCCGGGAGCGGAACGTGGGTTGGCGCATCGACTACCACTGTGTGGACGAGGCCTTTATGCCCGCCGTCAAGGCCGCGACCATCCGCCCCGAGGTCCTGGGCTCGGACCACTGCCCTGTGGGGATTACCCTGGACATTTAGTGGGGAAGAAACCCTAATCCGGGGAAGAAACCCCTTTCATTTCGAGTGAAAGGGATCCAACTCCCCTGCGGGGAGTTGGATGGGTAGGCGCTCGAGGATGCCCGATCGTTTGAGGGCATCCGAGGATGAGCAGGCAAGGACGCCTGCGAAAGCGCCTACCCCGGGCCGGAGGTTCGAGACAGGAGGTCGAGGACCGCAGGCCCTCCCCAGGCCCCTCCCTTCCCAAGCGCGACCAGGGGCACGTAGCGCGAGTTACTGCCCCTGGACCCGACGAGTCCTCGGGGGCTGACCCCAAAGCCTAATACCTCTCCGAAAGCCCCTTCTCCAGCCGCCTGGCCGGGGGCTCGGAATTCTCGCCCCAGTACTCGTCGATCGCCTGGATCAGGCCATCCTGGACAGTGAAATAGGACGTGACAAAGAAGGACGGGCCGCCTTCCTCGCTCCATATCATTACAGTTGTTATTATCCGGTCCCCGGCTTCGTCCTGGCGCTCGACCTTGGCGTGCCAGCGTCCGGGATAGGCCTTGTTGAAGGCGATATAGGCCGCGGGGCTCTGGAAGAGCTCCCGGGTATTGGGAAGCCTTACCGTGGCGTCCGGGGCCAGGACGGCCCCCAGGCCGTCGAAGTCGGCCTGGTCTATGAGGCGCCAGAAGCGCGAGGCAAGGCTCTCCATCCTTCTAGGCTCCGTCCTGGGCCAGGAGGTCTCTAAAGGCCTCGTTGTCCAGGGGCTTGCCAAAGAGCCAGCCTTGGAACCAGTGGCAGCCCAAGCCTTTTAGGAAGGCGGCCTGGCCTTCCAGCTCGACACCCTCGGCGATGGTCTGGAAGCCCATCGCGGCGGCCAGCTCGATGATCGTGGCTATGATCTTGCCCGAGTCCTGGTCCGCGCCCAGGTCCCGCACAAAGGACTGGTCGATCTTGAGCTTGTCCAGGTGGAGTCTCTGGAGGTAGGCAAGGGAGGAATAGCCTGTGCCAAAGTCGTCCAGGGCTATCGCTATCCCCAGGCGGCGGAACTCCGAGAGGGAGGAGCTCACGAGGGCGTCCTGGCCGCCGAACATGGCGGATTCGGTTATCTCCAGGACGAGCCTCCCTGCAGCGAGGCCGGATTCCGAGAGGGCCCCGGCCACGGCCTGGCTGAGGCGCCGGGGATCCCTCAGCTGGACTCCAGAGACGTTGACGGACACCGAGATATCCATGGACCATTCGCGGGCGTCTCGGCAGACCTGGCGGAGGGACCACTCCCCTAAGGCGGTGATAAAGCCCCCCTGCTCGGCCAGGGGTATGAATTCCCCCGGGGATATGG
>JAKPBN010000396.1 GCA_029778945.1 Spirochaetota bacterium | reverse complement strand
GTCGGCATAGACAAAGTAGATCCTGTCCTCAAGGACGCGGGGCAGCTCGGAATCGATGGCTGAATCCAGGGGCGTGGCCTCGAGGTCCCGGTCCCAGACCACCTGGAAGTTGGGCTCTTCCTCGCCCCAGGAGACATACCAGCCCAGGTCGCCGGCTTCGACACTCTCATAGTCGTCCGTCGCCTTGACCCGCTCGCCCCGGCGCAGGGCCAGGCGCAGATAGTCGCTGTAGAGTTCCCCGCTCGGGAAGTCCGAGGCCTTGAACCAGGCGGCGCTGGGCTTGTCCAGGTAGGCGCTGTGGAGGTAGCCCTCCTGGCCGGAGACCGAACTCACCTTGAGCCAGTTGCCGGACTTGCCGTCCAAAGTCACCCGGCCAGTCCCGGTCTCGAGGACCAGGAGGGGCGTCCCCTTGTCCAGGATATCGGAGACCTTGGCGGCAGCCGAGGCCTGGGCCCTTAGGCCTTGCTTGGCGTCATTCAGGCGGCGCACGTCGGGACGCGCCGGAGCGGGGACGCTTGGAGCCGCGGTGGCTAGGGCTCCGATAAAGACGAGGGCTAGTAAGGCGGCTAGGCGTCGGGTCCTCATGGGTCTTCCTCCGGCGATCTGGGCGGATGGGGTCGAGACTACCTTTATTGTAGCTTGGGAAAAGCAAAAAAAAAGGGCCTCCCACTGGGCGGCCCTTCATCTTGGGTTCCTTGGCTAGACTATCAGGGCCGGCCCCGGAAAAATACCCGGACCTGCTTATAGAGCCCCTCGCCCTCGCTCTTGGTCTCAATGTCCACAATGTCGTTGAGGGTGGTGTGGATAATCCTTCTCTCGAAGGGATTCATGGGCTCGAGGAGGACGGACTGGCGCCGGCGGCGGACTTCCTCGGCGGTCTCATAGGCCAGGCGGACCAGGGACTCCTCCCGGCGGATGCGGTAGTTCTCGGAATCAAGGATAACCCGGGTATCCTCCCGGCCCAGGCGGCCGGCATAGACATTGACCAGGAGCTGGAGGGCATCCAGGTTCTTGCCCTTCTTCCCGATGATGATGGACGCATGCTCGCTGTCGATCCTGACCCCGAGCTTCTTTTCCTCCCGGAAAAGGATGGCCACCTCACAGGAATAGCCCATGCCCTCGACCAGGCGCTTGGTAAAGCCAAGGATCTTGGACTCGAACTCGTCCGCGGGAAGAGGCTCGGCCAAGGTCACGGTCCTCGCGGGCCTGGAGGGCTCGCCCCCCGCCGCATGGACCCGTATCCTCACCTTGCCCTTCTTGAAGATGCTGCCGGACTGGGCCTCGAGAATCTCGACATCGAAGGCGTCACGCTCGAGCCCAAGCTCGCGGGCGGCTACCTCGATGGCCTCCTTTTCCGACCTCCCCTCGAATTCATGTACCAGATCTTTTCTCCTAACAGAGCAGAGTAGCGGGTTCGGAATGCCACGGGTGGTCCCGTAGCGGGGCCACCCTTGGGGAGGTCATTTCTTCACCAGGGCCAGTTTCTTTTTCCGTTTCTTCAGCATGTCGTTGATGACAAGCTGCTGGACGATGGTGAGGAGGTTGGAGGCGATCCAGTAGACCAGGAGGCCGGAGGGCACATCGTAGAGGATAAAGAAGAAGACGATGGGCATGCCGAACATCATGATCTTCATCTGGGTCGCGGTCTGGCCCGTGGTGGGCTGCTGGGTAAACTTGCCGTACACCAGCTGGCTCACGAGATAGATGATGGGCAGGAGGCGGAGATCGCTCCAGCCCAGGAAGGGGATCTTAAAGGGGGCGAAATTCCACACGGTCTCCGGGAGGGAGAGGTCGGGGACCCAGCCGGGGATAAACATGGCGCCCCGGAGCTCGAAGTGGTTGTTGAAGAGATTGTACATGGCGATAAAGATGGGGAACTGGATGAGGAGGGGGAGGCAGCCCGACATGGGGTTGGCCCCTTCCTTCTTGTAGAGCTCCGCCATCTCCTGGTTGAGCTTCTGGGGGTTGTTCTTGTACTTGGCCTGGAGTTCCTGCATCTTGGGCTGGATCTCCTGCATGTGGGCAGAGGAGACCGAGCCCTTCTTGGTCAGGGGGAAGAGGAGAGCCTTGACCAGGAGGGTGACCAGGATAATCGCGACGCCGTAGTTGTGGATCAGGCTATAGAAGAAGCCAAGAAGCCACTTGATCCCGTCCTCGAGGGGCTTGAGGATGCCCGCGGATCGGGCGGCGGAGTCTAGGCCCAAATCGGCCTTTTGGAAGGCGTTGTCCCGGGCATAGTTGTATTTCGCCAGTTCTGTGCCAGTCCGGGGACCAAAATAGAAGTAATAGGTGTCGGTCTGCTTGGCCGCCTTGATGGCGGGCCGAGAGAAGTCAATCCTCGTGGTGGAGCCGAACTCGGGGACATTCGTGGTCTCGAAGGTAGGGGTATAGCCCTGGATTTCCGGGATGCCCAAGAAGACAAAGTACTTCCCGGCTACGCCCACCCAGGCCGGCTGGTCCTTGGGATTCCAGGGTCCGTTCTTTACCTTCTCGTCGATTTTTTTCTTCTTTTCAGTGTTGTAGGTGATGAGGGTCCGGGTATCCGAGTTCTTGGACTGGGGATTGAACTTGGGTCCGATCTGGGGCGCGAAGGACAGGGTATAGGCATAGCCGTTCTTGTCCAGGGGCAGGTACTCGTTGGCGGAATTCTCGAGGGTCACCGCGAGGCCAAAGAGATATTCCCCATTCTTGAAGGCATAGGTCTTGTGGAGGGTAAAGGTCGAGGGCTCGACCCGGCCGGCCACGGGCACAGAATAGGTCTTGGAAAAGTCTATCCTCGTGCTATCCAGCATGGTCACGTCGAGGATGTCTTCCCGGGAAGGAGCCGACCGGTCGCCAAAGGACAGCGCAAAGGCTTCCTTGGCCGCCTGGCCCGGGAGGACCAGGTTTACCTCGCCGCTGGCATCCTTGTGTTTCTTGAGCTTAAGGCTGAGGAGATTTCCCCCACGGTTGGTGAACACCGCCTCAAAGAGGTCGGTGCTTATCGTGTAGTTCTTCTCCTCAAGGGCCGGGGCCTCAGCCTTGCCAGCCGCGGGAGCCAGGGGCTTGATCTCGGCCACGGCCGCCTGGGGCGCGGGGGAGGCCGTGCTGGGCGTCGCCTGGATCTCCGAGCCCGCCTGGGTGGTGGGCACCGCGGCAGGGACTGCGGCGGGGGGAGTGGGAGGGAAAAGGATGCTCCCGCCAATGATGACGATTACAGAGAGGACGACTGCTAGGACGGTCTTGCCGTCAAAGCTGGATTGTCTATTGGGTTGTAGGTCGCTCATGGTACTGGGTCATAGCCTCCCGGATTGAGTGGATGGCAGCGAAGAATCCTCTTTACGGCAAGAACCGATCCCTTGATCGGTCCGTATCGAGAGATGGCTTCATACGCATAGGCCGAACAGGTCGGATAGAAACGACAAGAGGGCGGTTTCAAAGGGGAGATAACCGCCCTATAGAACTTGATGAGGAGTAGGAAGGGGAGAGAAAGGAAACGCCTCACGAGCGTCCGCCTAGTATTCCGGCTTGAAGGAGAAGGAGCCTAAGCTGCCTGTCCCGTTCTGCAAATTCATCTGTTCCGGGGAAGAGGACTACGGCCACATCGAAGCCTGGGCGTCGATCCGGCCCGCAAAGGCGCCAGACTTCCCGCAGGACTCGCCGGGCCCGGTTCCTCTGCACTGCGCCGGGGTATGACCGGACCGCGACAAAAACTACGCGGTCCAGGCCCAGCTCATTTGTGGCGACATGGATCCGCATTCCCTTGCAGGAATAGCGCTTCCCTGTCGTAAAGACCCGATCGATCTCGGGCCTCGTCCGCAATTTTTCCCGTTTAGCGAATTTCAGAGTGGCGATGGCCTTGCCTCCGCCCTCTCCTGGCGCCAGAAGCTAGTACTTCTTCTTCTCGTCGGCTGCGGTGAGGTGGACCCGGCCCTTGGCGCGGCGGCGCTTGAGGACGAGGCGACCACCCCTGGTCTTCATACGGGCACGGAAGCCGAACTTGCGGTTACGGCGGACTTTGCTGGGCTGGTAGGTGCGTTTCATGATCCAAGCTCCTTGGGTCTATGGAATACGGCGCCGGGCTTTCTGGCCCGCACCGGTCTGTTCGACTGCTAAGTCGGGCAATTATAAAATTTTTCCCGTCCATGCGTCAACGCCGTCCAGGGGCAAATTCCGTCCCAACGGGGAAAGAAGGGCCTCAATCCCGCCCTTCCATCGCCTTTTTCAGGGCCTCTAGGCCCTCTCTAAGGACGGGATCCTGGATCTGCCCAAGGGTGAGCGGAAGGGTTTTACGCGATTCCTCCCTCTTTTCCCCGGGCAGGGCCTCTTCTTCGGGCCTGAGGTCCCGGCCCTCGGGTCCAAAAGGCCCAGGCATAGCCCGGTCGGCCTTTTCCCCCTCCATGGACTGGCTTCCGCTTCGCGAAAGGCGGAAAACGATGCCCCGGAGCCCGAGCTCAGGAAATCGGCGGCTTACGGCGGCCAGAATTTCCGACTGTCTCAGCTGGAGCAGCTGGATCCAGCCCGGATGCTCGGCCTCCACGATGAGATTATGGTGGTCAATGTCGGCAACCTTGGAGTGGGTCGCGAGCCGATCCCCGGCAATTCCCTTCCAGGAGGAAAAGAATTCGGCATAGCGCCCCCCCTTCTTGGCGGTCTCATCGTCAAAAAAGGCGCGGAGAAGGGAGGAAACGTCCTTAATCCGCGAGTCTTCGTCCATGGTCGACACGATACACGAGGATCGAATCACTGCGGTAGTCCTCCCAGGGCTCGCCGGGAAGAAAGGTAAAAAACGCCTGGGAGGCCTGGGGTATGGTTGAGAAGAAGCGCTTTCTCCTGTCGGGATCGAGCTCAAGCAGGACATCGTCAAAAAGCAGGATAGGCTTCCGTCCCGTAGACTCCGTGTAGTACTGGGCCTGGAGGGACCGCAGCACCAGGGAAAGCAGGCGGAGCTGGCCGGTGGAGGCCGTGGCGGTAAAATCCCGGTCCGCGGAGCGAAAGACCCATCTGTCCCGGTGGGGACCCGAGAGGCTGGAGCCAAAGGCAAGGTCATCAGGCCGTCTCTCCTCGAGCCTGGACCTTAGCCCATCCAGGTCGAGGTCCAGGGGCCAGGAGGGCTTGTACAGGAGCTCCACGGGCCTACCCAGGAGGGACACGCGCCCGTAAAGATCCGTAAAGCCCGGGGCCAGGGCTGTCCCGAGGCGAGCCCTCTCCGCTGAGAGGGCCTGGCCATGGACCGCCAGCTGCTCATCCAGCAGGTCTAGTAGGGCTAGGCGCCGGTCCTTGAGGGCGGCATTGCGCTGCTTGAGCACCCGCTTGTAGAGCCTCAGGCTATCGATGTAGGAGGGGGAGACAATACCTGCGGTCTGGTCAAAAAAAAACCTTCGCCTCTCGGGTTCCCCGGCGGCAAAGGAAAAATCCTCGTGGCAAAAGACGACCGAGGGATTGAGCTCCACGAGCTCCTTGCGGTCCAGGACCCGCTTTCCCGAGCGGCGGATCTCCTTCTTTCCTTTTTCGCAGTCGATCCGGATCTCGTCCGGCGGCAGAGAAGTGTCGAAATCGGCCCTGACCTGGGCGGAGAGGCAAAAAGCCTTCTCACCGTGCCTGGGAGCCTCACCGTCCACGGCTCCCCGGAACGAGGAGCCGTAGGAGAGGTAATACAGGGCTTCCAGAAAATTGGTCTTGCCTTGGCCGTTTTCACCAATCAAGAATATCCGCTCGGCGCTGATATCCACTTCCCCGTCCTCGAGGTTGCGGAAAGAGGCCAGGCGAAGATTGTCAAACGGCATGGAGGGGAAAGCGGGCTGCTGGCGCTTTCGCCAACAGCCCTAAAGACCCTACTCGAGCTGCATCGGCATGACGATGTGGAAAAAGTCCGCATCCCCCGCCGGCGATAGGGTTATGGCTCGATTGGCTTCGGTGAATTCCAGGTTGATCATGTCCGTGGCCATGACCTTAAGCGGATCCTCGACATAGCGGTAATTGAGAGCCAAGGTAACCTCGGGCCCCTCGTAGTCGCAGGGAATCTCTTCCCGGGCGGTGCCCAGCTCACTCTCCTCTGAGGCGAGGACAAGAAGGCCGGTGGAAAGGGTAAAAAAGGTCCTTCTAGATTTCTGCTCCACAAAGATCGAAACCCGCTTGAGGGCATCTATAAGCTCGGAACGGGCGATATTGATC
>JAKPBN010000372.1 GCA_029778945.1 Spirochaetota bacterium | reverse complement strand
CGAGCCCATCATCGGCGCGGGGGAGGTGGCCATCTCCGACCACCGGTCCTCGAGGCCCAGCCTCGACGAGCTGGGGCGGATAGCCTCCGAGGCCAGGCTCGGAGGCCTCCTTTCGGGCAAGGCCGGGATCGTCAACTTCCACATCGGGGACGCCCCCGCGGGCCTCGCGCCCCTGGACGCCCTGGTGGCCGCGGGGGACCTTCCCAGGACCCAGTTCCTGCCCACCCACTGCAACCGCAATCCCGTGGTCTTTGCCCAGTCCATCGAGTGGGCCAATTCCGGCGGCTGGGTGGACTTTACCACCTCCACGGTGCCCCGCTATCTCGAGGAGGGCGAGGTCGCCAGCTCCAAGGCCCTGAGGATCTTCAGGGACGCGGGCCTCCTCTCCCAGGTGACCTGCACCTCTGACGGCCAGGGCTCCCTCCCGCTCTTTGACTCCGCCGGGGTCCTCGTGGGCCTCACGATGGGCTCCTGCGCCTCTTTGTGGGAGACCGTGAGGGAGGCTATACTCGTCGAGGGCCTCTCGATCGAGGAGGCCGCCAGGACCGTGACCTCGAACCCAGCGCGCATCCTCAAGCTCGGGAAAAAGGGCAGGCTGGCCGTCGGCGCCGACGCCGACATCCTCCTGCTCAACGAGGGGAGTCTCGAGATCCAGGGCCTCGTGGCCCGGGGCAGGACGATGATGTCCGGCGGAGAGATCCTCGTGAGGGGGAACTTCGAAAGCTAGGGCAGGCGACGGGAGGGAGCTTGAAGACCATAACCCTTGTGGCGGGGAGCGAAAACACCCGCAGGCAGATCGAGGCCCAGCTGGCTGAATACCTCGAGGGGGAGGTCGGGATCGAGGGGCATTCCCTCGAGGCGGGGCTTGCGGGGGCCCTGGGCAATCCAGGGTCCGGGGCCGAGGGTGGCCTCGTCCTCCTCACCTCCTCCCTGGTGCGGGACGAGCTCCTCGAGGCCGGCCTGCTCAAGCCCAGCCAGGCCACGATCGTCGCCGGCAGGACGGTCAATCCCGAGCACCTTGACCTTGTGGTCGAGCTTCCCCCGGGCACCCGGGTCCTCTTTGTCAACGATGAGGATGAGACCGTCCGGGAGTGCGTGGAGGCCCTCTCGGCCCTGGGCCTCGACTATCTTGAGTACGTGCCCTGGTACCCGGGCTGCCCCCCGCCGGATCCCTCCATCGAGGTGGCGATAACCCCGGGCGAGGTGAGCCTCGTGCCTCCGGGGCCGGGGCGGGTGATCGACCTGGGAGCCCGGGTCCTCGACTTTGCGACCCTGGCCGAGCTCCTGGGCCGCCTGGGCCTCCTTGAGCGGAGGATCGGCCAGTTTTCCCGGCAATACCTGACCAAGATCATCCAGGTGGCCCAGCGCCTCGCGCGCTCCACCGAGGAGACCCACCGCCTCTACGAGCACCTCAAGGGTGTGATGGATTCCCTCTCCCGGGGCATCCTCGTCTATGACGCCGAGGGCCGGATCTCGGTATGCAACGAGAACCTGCGGAGCCTCCTCTCCATACGCTCCCGGGAGCCCCAGGGCATGACCCTGGCCGGAGTCATCCGGAACCGCTCCCTCCTCGAGTTCCTTGAGCGGAGGAAGGGCGACGAGACCGGGGTTTTCCGCCTCTCGGACTGCGACCTCATCGTGAGGAGGTTCGAGACCGACGAGGGGACGGTAGCCACCTTTCGGGACGAGGGGGACGCCATCGCTGCGGCGGCGATGGTCCGCCAGGGCCAGGAGCACCGCAAGCGCGGCTATGTCGCCAAGTATGTCATGGAGGACATCATAGGCGAGAGCCCCGCCATCCTGCGGGCTCGGCGCATCACCTCCCGCCTGGCCGCGACGGACCTCACGATCCTGATCAACGGCGAGTCCGGGACGGGCAAGGAGCTCTTTGCCTCGGCGATCCATGCGGCCTCGGCGAGACGGACAGGGCCCTTCCTCGCGGTCGACCTCGGGGCCCTCTCGGACGACCTGATCGAGAGCGAGCTCTTTGGCTACGAGGACGGGGCTTTCACGGGGGCGCGCAAGGGGGGCAAGCCCGGCCTCTTTGAGCTCGCCAACGGAGGAACGATCTTCCTCGATGAGATCGGCCATGTCTCGGCCAAGGTCCAGAACCGCCTGCTGCGGGTCCTCCAGGAAAAGGAGGTCCTGCGGGTGGGGGGCTCGGAGATCAAGCGCATCGACGTCAGGGTCATAGCCGCCTCCAACGAGGACCTCCTCGATCGGGCCCGGCGGGGCCTCTTCCGGGAGGACCTCTATTTCCGCCTCAAGACCGGCCTCCTCCGCATCCCGCCCCTGCGGGAGCGGATGGGGGACATCCCCCTCCTCCTCGAGTCCTTTCTCCGCATAGAGGGCCAGAGCTCGGTTGCTCTCGACCCCGAGCTCCTTATCGTCTTTGGGGACTATTCCTGGCCGGGAAACATCCGGGAGCTCAGGAACCTGGTAACTTATATGCTGGCCGTGAGGGAGGGACCGAGCATCTCCCTCTGCGACCTGCCCGACGAGGGCTTCTTCGAAGGCTTTGCCCGGCCGGCGGCCTCCTGCCCGGGAGGACTCGGCGAGGCGATCGGGGGACAGGTCTCGGCCCCACGGCTTTCAACGACCGACTCCTTTCTCCTGCGGGCCCTGGCGGACATGGAATCCGGCGGCGTGGTGGCCGGCCGCTCCCCCCTATCCAGGCTTGCCGCGGCTTCGGGCCTGTCCCTGAGTCCAGCCATGGTCAGGGCTAGGCTTGAGTACCTTTCGGGCCTTGGCTTGGTCGTGTCGAGCCGGGGCCGGAGGGGAACACGGCTCAGCGAAGCGGGCAAAATGGCTATCTTAAATGGTTGAATGGTTATAATGGTCACCATTAAAATAACCATTATATAGATTCTATATATAGAATTGTGACATTTTCATCGAATTCATGCCCTAGGAAGGGCTATTCCTGGGGGAAATAGTTTGGCATGGTCTTTGCTTTACATTAGCAACCCGGAGAGGGGCTACGGCCCCCCCCCAGCCTGTGAAGTGAGGTGCCCCCGATGAGCGATGCGGTCAAGAAAGCCCCGGCGCAAAAAGCCTGGCGAATGCCCCACACCTACGTGATCATCTTCTTCGTGGTCCTGGTGGGATGGATCCTTACCCTTCTTATCCCAGTTGGACTCTTTGACACCCACAAGGTGTCGTACAAGGACGCGAACGGAAAGGACAAGACCAAGACCGTCCTGATCCCGGAATCCTTCCGCTATGCCTACAAGGCCTTTGACCTGCCGGTCCTCAAGGAGAAGCTCACGGCCCTTGCGGCCGATGACGCGGCCCTCCAGGCCCAGGGCCTCGACAAGGCCAAGGTCACGGCCCTGGCCGCCCTTCCCGACGCCGACCTGGGCGTCAAGGCCCTCTCCGATGCCGGCCTGGGCGAGTCCCTGGTCAACAAGCTCTGGGGCAAGGCCGTCTATGACCGGAAGAGCGTCGATCGCCGGGCGCCCAATGTCTGGGGCACCGATGACTACTACGGCTTTGGCTTCCTCAACTATGTCTTTGAAGGCCTCGTCACCGGCGACAAGAACGGCTCGGCGGTGGGCATTGTCGCCTTTATCCTCGTGATCGGCGGCGCCTTCGGCATCATCATGAAGACCGGGGCCATCGACGCGGGCATCTATGCCTTTATCCGCAAGGTGGGCAAGGCCGAGGTCGTCGTCCTCCCCCTCCTCTTTGTCCTGTTCTCCCTAGGCGGTGTCGTCTTCGGCATGTCCGAGGAGTGCATAGCCTTCGCGACCGTCGTCATACCCCTGACGGTCGCCCTGGGCTATGACTCCCTCGTCGGCGTCGCGGTCACCTTTGTGGCCTCCCAGGCCGGCAACGCGACCTCCTGGATGAACCCCTTTGGCGTCGCGGTCGCCCAGGGCATCGCCGGCGTCCCCGTCCTCTCGGGAGCGCCCTTCCGCATGGTCATGTGGGTCCTCGTCACCCTCGTCGGCGCCGCCTTTGTCATGTGGTACGGCCGCCGCATCAAGAAGAACCCCCTCCTCTCCCCCACCTATGAGACCGACGCCTACTTCCGCGAGCATGGGGCCAACAAGGAGGCCCTGGGCGGCAAGCTCGGCCTCGGCAACAGCCTCGTCCTCCTCTCCTTCCTCGCCGGCATCGTCTGGATCATCTGGGGCGTGATGGCCGAGGGATATTACATCCCCGAGATCGCCAGCCAGTTCTTCGTGATGGGCCTCGTGGCCGGCATCCTCGGCGTGGCCTTCAAGCTCGGCGGCATGAGGGTCAACGACATGGCCTCCAGCTTCGGCGAAGGCGTCGCGGGCATAGCCGGCGCGGCCATCGTCGTCGGCATGGCCAAGGGCTTCCTCCTTGTCCTCGGCGGCACCGACGCCGGCCGGCCCACGGTCCTCAACACCATCCTCCACGCCACCGGCGGCGCCCTCTCTGGCCTGCCCCAGATGGTCACCGCCTGGTTCATGTACATCTTCCAGACCGTGTTCAACTTCTTTGTGACCTCGAACTCCGGCCAGGCTGCCCTGACCATGCCCATCCTCGCGCCCCTTGCGGACATCATTGGCCTCACGCGCCAGCAGGCCGTCCTGGCCTACCAGATGGGCTCGGGCTTCGCCGACGCCATCGTCCCGACCAGCGCCTCCCTCATGGGCGTCCTGGCCGTGGCCCGCATCGGCTGGGGCACCTGGGCCAAGTGGCAGATCAAGATGCAGGGCGTCTTCTTTGTCCTGGGCTCGATCGCCATGGTCATCGCCGTGGCCATCGGCTACAACTGATCGGATAGGGAGCCTGCCATGATGGACGAAGGACTTGCGCCCGGGGCCTTGGAGAAGATCGGAAAGATCGACCACATCGACTTTGTCACCGTGCGCCTGCCCTTCCTCCATCCCTTCTCGATCAGCGCCGCCACCTGGACCTGCAAGGAGGCCCTCCTCCTCCGCCTCGAGTCCGACGGACTCGTGGCCTGGGGGGAGTGCGTCGCCGACCCGGATCCTTTCTATGCCTACGAGACGACCACCACGACGGCCCACATCATCAAGGATTTTCTCCTCCCCCTCCTTGAGCCGGGCCTCTCCATCGGGGAGCTCATGGGGAAATTCCACCCGGTCCGCGGCCATGGCATGGCCAAGGCGACGGTGGAGAACGCCCTCCTCGACCTTGCGGCCAAGCGCCGGGGCAAGGCCCTCCATGAGCTCCTCGGTTTTCCTTCCAGGCCCATTCCCTCGGGGGTGAGCCTGGGCATCCAGGACTCGTCCGAGATCCTTGTGGAAAAGGCCGCCGAGGCCATAGCCGCGGGCTACCACCGGATCAAGATGAAGGTCAAGAAGGGCAAGGACATCGAGTATGTCCGGGCCGTGCGCAAGGCCTTCCCCGACCTGGCCCTGATGGTCGACGCCAATGGGGACTACTCCCTAAGCGACGCCGACCACCTGGCCCAGCTGGACGAGTTTGGCCTTACGATGATCGAGCAGCCCCTCTCCTACAGCGACATCTACCAGCACTCGATCCTCCAGAAGAGGCTCAAGACCGCCCTCTGCCTCGACGAGTCCATCCTCAATCTCGATGACGCGATGACCGCCATAGCCCTCGGATCCTGCCGGGTGATCAACATCAAGCAGGGCAGGGTCGGCGGCCTCCTCGAGTCCTTGAGGATAGCCCGGTACTCGGCCTCCAAGGGCATCCCTGTCTGGTCGGGGGGCATGGACGAGACCGGCATAGGCCGGGCGACCAACATCCATCTCCAGACCGACCCCAACTTCTCCATCCCCGGCGACACCGCCGAGACGGCCCGCTATTTCCACGAGGACCTCATCGAGCCCCCGGTGACCCTGGGGCCGGGGGGCTGGATCTCCGTCCCCGCCTCGGGGCCCGGGGTGGGCGTCGTCGTCCAGCCGGACCGTCTCGACCGCCTCACCATCGGGCGGCAGAGGATCAAGTAGGCGGACCGTGCTATCATCGGGGCCATGACCACCAAGGCACCCGGCCCCGATGAGACCCTCGACTTAAGCCACAATGCGGGCTCTGTCCCCAATTCCGTCCTCGCCGCCTGGGCCCGCCTGACCCGGCTCAAGACCCTATACCGCCAAGGTTGGCTCCGCCATGGAGTTGACCCGGCCCGGTGCGAGTCCGTGGCCGACCATAGCTTTGGGACCGCCATCCTTGGCCTCCTTCTCGCGGCCGGGCCGGCCGGGGACTTCCATTTTGGGGGACAGAGCCTGGACCCCGGCAGGATCGCGGTCCTGGCCCTGGTCCATGAGCTGGGGGAAGCCTATGCCGGGGATCTCACGCCCGCCGACGGCATCGGCAAGGATGAAAAGCGCCGCCTCGAGGAGGAAGGCCTTGACCGGGCCCTGGCGGGCTTTGCGGGCAAGGACTGGCTCAAGGCGGCCTGGCTTGACTACGAGGAGGGACGGAGCCCCGAGGCCAGGTTTATCCGCGAGGTGGACAAGCTGGAGATGGGGCTCCAGGCCGGGGTCTACCGGTCCCAGGGCGGCCGAGGCATGGAGGAGTTTTTCCAGAGCGCTAAGGCCGGATGCGGGGACGGGGCTCTCGAGGTTGTCCTCGAGGCGGCGATAGCGAGCTCTGTCCCCAAATTGGGCTCCGGGGCCTGAACGTGGCAAACCGTTTTGTGGGGCCGATCAAGCGGGGCGAGATCGCGACTATTGAAGAGCTCAAGTCCCGGTTTAAGGCCCTGGCGAAGGAGACCCACCCTGACCTGGGCGGAGATGGGGCCAGCGCCCTGGATTTCTCTGCCCTGCGGTCCGAATACGAGGCTGCCCTGACGGACTTTCACAGGCATCGGTTTGGCCTCTCGGCCTCCCTGGCCGGCCGCTCCCATTCCCGGGGACAGGGCTCGCCCCAGGCGGACGGCCTAGGGGGAAATCCCTCCCGGTCCAGCACCGTCTTTAGCCGGCCTGAGCTCTACCGTCGCCTCCGGGAAGTCCGGCGCGGAGGCTTTCCCAAGATCCCCCGGCACGAGAAGGAAAGGCTCCGCTACGAATACCGCCGCTACCTTGCCCTGGCCCTCCTCGAGGCCCGAGGCGGGGACTGGAGGGCCCGCTTTGAGGCTTTCGAGGCGGCCCAGCTCCGGGGCGAGGCGGTCGGCCAGGCCGAGAATTTGGGGACAGAGCTCGAGTATGCCGGGCAGGACCTCGCCCGGGGCCTTTGCCTCCTAGACTCGATCCTGGCCTGGCATTCCTCGGGCCTTGAGCCCGAGAGGGCGGGCATTATCCTGGAGTTCGGGAAGCTCGTCCTGGATCTGGATGGGGGCGGGGGAGCGGTCATGGGGGGGCAGTCGGCGCGCCGGCTGGGCGAGGGCCTTGGGGGCCATCCCTTGCTGGGTTTCCTCGCCTGCCTTGTGGAGGACCTTTCCGAAGGCGCGAGCCTAGTCTAGCTTGGCCGGGCTTGCTTCGAGCTCCCTCAGGGCCGTCGCCCGGCCGAGGAGGCCGAAGCGGTATATGGTCGAGCGGTTCCTGCCCCCCGCCTTGGAGCGGTAGAGGGCCTGGTCGGCCCTCTCGATAAAGCCCTGGGCGTCACATCCTGAGTAGAGGTCGAGGGGGCAGCAGCCGAAGCTCGCGGTGACTTTGAGGACGTCGCCCTTGACCGTGATGGCCATGGCCTCGATGCCCAGGCGGATTCGCTCGGCCACCTCGAGGATCTTGGGCACCCCGCAGTCGACAAGGAGGATGCAGAATTCCTCGCCCCCAAAGCGGGATGCCACATCCTCGCCTCGGACCGCCCTCTTGAGGACTCCCGCTATCCCGATGAGGACATCATCCCCCGCCAGGTGGCCCCAGGTGTCGTTGAAGCTCTTGAAGTGGTCCACGTCGAGCATGATGATCGCCGAGGTGGAGCGGCCCCGCCCGATGCGGGAAATCTCCTCCTCGAGGCGGCGCAGGAAGT
>JAKPBN010000364.1 GCA_029778945.1 Spirochaetota bacterium | reverse complement strand
GGACCTCCAGTATGCGGTCTCCGAGGAGCTCGGCCTCGTGGCGGTCATGGGAGACAAGGATGACACTCATGGCCAGCTCGGCCTTGAGGGCAAGGAATTCCCTGTGGACGGCTTCCTTGGTCTTCCGGTCCAGGGCGCTAAAGGGCTCGTCCAGGAGGAGGACCCTGGGACCGACGGCCAGGGCCCTGGCTAGGGCCAGGCGCTGCCTTTCCCCTCCCGAGAGGATGCCGGGCCGGCGACCGGCCAGGCTGGCTATGCCCAGGCGCGCGAGCCAGGCCCTGGCCTTGGCCCGGCCCGCCTCGCCCTTCTCCAGGGCCAGGGCCACGTTGTCCAGGGCCGTGAGGTGGGGAAAGAGGGCATAGTGCTGGAAGACGAGGCCCACCCCCCGCTCCCGGGTGGGCAGGTCGAGGCCCTCCTGGGCGCAGAAGACCGGGCGGCCATGGATGGCCACGGTGCCGGAGTCGGGCCGGGCGAGGCCCGCGATGCAGGAGAGGATCGTGGTCTTGCCCGAGCCCGACTCGCCCCAGAGGACCGTGGTCGTGGCGGCGGGGACAAGGAAGTCCGCCTCTATAAGGAGCTCGGGCAGGGCCTTCCGGAACCGGGCCTCGATCATCGGCCGCCCCCCTGGAAGCCCGCGCTAAAAGTCCTCCGCTCGCAGATGCCCACAATTATGACAAGCAGGAAGGCCAGGCCCACGGTGATCCCGAGGAGGAGTCCGGCCTCGGCATTGTGGCCGCCCTCGACGGCGCTGTAGAGGGCCAGGGGTATGGTCTGGGTCCGGCCGGGCATGTTTCCCGCCACCATGAGGGTGGCCCCGAATTCGCCCAAGGCCCGCGCGAAGGAAAGGACGGCACCGGAGATGATGCCTGGGGCGGCCAGGGGGAGGGTGATCCGCCGGAAGATAAAGCCCTCCTTGAGGCCCAGGGTCCGGCCTGCCCGGGCGAATTGGGGGTCGAGGTTGCGCAGGGCGGCCTTGCAGGACTGGTACATGAGGGGTAGGGATACCACGACCGAGGCGACCACGGCCGCCCCCCAGGTGAAGATGACCTGGACTCCGGCCTTGGCCAAGAGGGAGCCCAGGGGGCCCCGGCGCCCCAGGAGGAGGAGGAGGAGGTAGCCCAGGACCGTGGGGGGGAGGACCATGGGCATGAGAATCAGGGACTCCCAGAGTCCCCTCAATGGGACCTGCCGGTTCGTGAAGAGCCTAGCCAGGGAAAGGCCCAGGACAAAGGAAAAAAGGGTCGCCACGGCGGCGACCCTCAAGGAGAGGAGGACGGGAGCCCAGGGACTCACGGCTTGGTAAAGCCCGCCGCCGCGAAGGCGTCCTGGGCGAGCTTGCCCTGGAGGAAGGCGATGAGGCGGGCGGCCGCGGCCTGGCTCTTGGAGGCCCCGACCACGGCGATCGGGTAGACCACGGGGCTTGCTAGGGAGGAGGCCGGGAAGCGGTAGACCACCGTGATGGGACTGCCCGACTTGATGCTTAGGGCGTCGGTCAGGAAGACGATGCCATAGGGAGCCGAGCCGGTCTGGACAAACTGGAGGACCTCTCTGACGTTGTTTCCGAGCACGAGGCGGTCTTCCACGAGGGGGTAGAGCCCCAGGCTTCTAAGGGCCTGGACCCCATAGCGTCCAGCGGGGACGGAGTCGGGGTTGCCGAGGGCAAAGACCTTGGCTCCCTGGAGCAGGGGCTGCAGCTCTTCGATCCTGGAGACAGGTTTCTGGCCCGAGTCGGCGACGAGGACGACGGAGTTGGCCAGGAGGTCGAGACGGGTCCGCGGGGCCAGGAGGCCGGCCTTGTCGAGCTTGTCCATGTCCTCGGCGGCGGCGGAGAAAAAGAGGTCGACCGGGGCCCCTTCCTCGATCTGCTTGCGCAGGGAGCCCGAGCCCCCGAAGTTAAATTGGATGGGCAGGCCAGAGGCCTTCTCGGCCTCGGCCTTGAGGCCATTTAGGACATCCGTGAGGCTGGAGGCCGCGGACACTACAAGGCTGGACTGGGCCCCTAGGCTTGCGGCGAGCAGGCCTAGGCACAGGGCAAGGCTGAGGGCTTTTTTGGACATCGCGCATCCTTTTAAGGCTGCGGCTCCGGGCCTGGACGCCCGGAGCCACAAATATCGCTGGTGAGGACCCGAGGGCTGGGAGGCCGGTCGATGTACTCACTCAATGAGTATGTGAAAATGATCCATCTTTGTCAATCATTTATTTTTTCATAAGTCATAGACACATAGTATTTATATATATGAATATCCATATAGAAATCTGCACTAATGTGCACGCCAGCTTAGCTAAAATCGATATTTTGCCTAAATTATGCCGCATTTCCTTATAGTGGAATTTGACACGAATGCTGGATGCAGGTAGGATGACGTTGCTATAGATCCATTTTTTCTCCATTGCTGGAACCAGCGGAGAAGAAAGGCATGGGAGGCCGGTTCATGGACAATGAGAACAAAGAATCCGGCGGTATCGATGGCTTCATGAAGAAGACCGCGAGCCGCAAGGAATTCCTCCGAATGAGCGGGACGGGAGTCGCGGGGTCAGTCCTCACGGTCAGTCTGCTCAGTTTCCTTAGTGGCTGCGCCACCGAGCCCGGAGCCAAGAAGCGGGTCTTTGCGACCGCCTCCGGGGCCGTGATCCACGATCCGAGCCGCTGCTCCGGCTGCCGCCGCTGCGAGAGCAACTGCACGATGACCAATGATGGCAAGGCCCACCCCTACATCTCCAGGGTCAAGATCGGGCGCACCCTCAACTACGGCTTCAAGGGCCCCTCCGCGGCCTATTGGACCGGGGACGGCCAGTTCGGCTCCCTGAGGCTCAATGGCGAGACCTGCCGCCAGTGCAAGGAACCCTATTGCGGGAACGCCTGCCCCGTAGGCGCCATCTACGCCGACAAGACCACCGGCGCCCGGGTCGTCGACGTGAAGAAATGCATCGGCTGCGGCACCTGCCAGCGCGCCTGCCCCTGGGGCATGGCCACGGTGGATCCCGAGACCAGCAAGTCTACCAAGTGCGTCCTCTGCTATGGCGATCCCCAGTGCGCGAAAGGCTGCCCCAACGGCGCGATCAAGTTCGTGGCCTGGGAAGAGGCGGTCAAGCAGTACAAGACCCACTGGGAAACCCACGCGTAAGCCCAGAGGCTTGCGCGCAGCACGAACCACTAACGGAGGAAAGCAATGGCCACTATGACTGGCTGGGCGGGGAAGATCCTCAGGGTCAATCTCACGACCGGCAAGATATCCACGGTAGACACCGCTAAGTACGCCAATTTCATCGGCGGCATGGGCATCGGGTACAAGGTCCTCTTCGACGAGGTCCCCAACGGCACCAAGGCCTATGCCCCGGAGAACAAGATCGTTTTCGCCGTCGGGCCCCTCACGGGCACCGGCGCCGTCTGCTCCGGGCGGACCAACATCACTGCCCTCTCCCCGATCAACCCCTACTCCGCCGTGGCTGACTCCCACTTCGGCGGCTATTGGGGCTCGGAGCTCAAGTACGCGGGCTGGGACGCGGTGATCGTCGCGGGCAAGGCTCCTTACCCTGTCTGGATCCGCATCGAGGACGACAAGGTCACCATCGAGAACGCCCGCAAGCTCTGGGGCAAGGGAACCTTTGACGCCCAGGCCGAGATCT
>JAKPBN010000352.1 GCA_029778945.1 Spirochaetota bacterium | reverse complement strand
GCTTCCTTCTAAAGGGTGGCACTGGGAAAGGAAGATTTCGCGCAAGGGCGCAAAGGCGCAATGGGGAGGTGCGATAGAGGAAGGATTCGGGTTCGGATTCGGATTCGGATCCATCTTTCCCTTATCTTGTCCTTAACGCGCTCCTCCCCTCCCTCCCCCCTTGCGGACTTTGCGCCTCTGCGCCTTTGCGCGCCTCTTCTCCCCCTGCGCGTCTCTTCTCCCCCTGCGCGCCTCTTCTCCCCCTGTGCGCGCTTCTTTTCCCCCTGCGCGCTTCTCTTCTCAGCAAGCTCCCTAAAGCGTATACTCCTCCCCGTGGACAACCCCAACACCCTGAACGACCGCGGCATGGCCCTCACCCAGGCCGGCCGCTACGACGACGCCATCAAGTACTTCACCAAGGGCCTCGAGCTCGAGCCCACCAACCCCGTCTTCCTCTACAACCGTGGGGAAGCCCTCCGCCGGGCCGGCCGCCTCGCCGAGGCCAAGGCCGACCTCGAGTCAGTCCTCTCCCTCCAAGGGGAGGAAGCCGACCTCCTCCTAGCCCTCGGCCTTGTAGCCTACGAGGACGATGACTATGACCTTGCGGAGGAGCGCTATGAGCGGGCCCTCGTCCTCCGTTCGGCCTTCCCCGAGGCCTGGAACGACCTGGGGGTGGTGAAATTCCGCCGGGGCGACTATCCCGAGGCCAGGCTGGCCTTCGAGAAAGCCGTCGCCCTCGATCCCGGCTTTGGCGATGCCTGGTTTAACCTCCGGGACACCTACGAGGAGCTCGGCCTCAAGCGGGAATGGGCCAAGGCGGCCGCCAAGGTCAAAGAACTCGGCAGTGAGGGCGATGGCGAGGGCGACGATAGCTAACCGTATTCTCATGGAAGACCTTCTCAACTCGTGGCCGGCGGGTGTACTCTTAAACCCTCCCCAACGGGACAATTCTATAAGGAGGAATGCATGAGAAAGAATCTCGCAAGGCGCATTGCCCTGGCGGCAGTCGTCATCCTGGCCGCGGCCTTTGTCGTGGGCTGCGCTTCGCCCTTTGACAAGTACGCCGACAAGCCCCTTAACCTGACCTTCCTGGAGACCTCGGACATCCACGGCTCCATCTTCCCCTACAACTTCATCACCGCCAAGCCGGCCCCGACCTCCCTCGCCCAGGTCGCGACCATAGTCAACCAGGAGCGGGCAGCCAACCCCGACGGCACCATCCTCCTCGATGACGGCGATGCCCTCCAGGGCCAGCCGGTCGTCTACTACTACAACTTCCTCAAGACCGACGCCCCCAACATCTGGGGCCAGGTCACCAACTTCCTGAAGTATGACGCCGTCTCCGTGGGCAACCACGACATCGAGGCCGGCCACCAGGTCTATGACAAGCTCTACAAGGAGATGACCGCCTCCGTAGTCTGCGCCAACGCCGTCAAGGACGATGGGACTCCCTACTTCAAGCCTTACACGATCATCCAGCGCCAGGGCGTCAAGATCGCCATCATCGGCATCGTCGAGCCCAAGCTGACCGAGCAGCTCCCTCCCCAGTTCTGGAGCGGCATGAAGATCATTGACGGTGTCGAGGCCGTCGCCAAGTGGGTGCCCATCATCCAGCAGAAGGAGAAGGCGGACCTCATCGTCGGCCTCTTCCACGCCGGCGTCGACTACAGCTACGGCGGCCAGACCGCGGCCACCCCCTCCAACGAGAACCCCGCCCAGCTCATAGCCGAGAAGGTCCCCGGGATCGACTTTGTCCTTGCCGGCCACGACCACTCCGGCTGGGACGGCCAGGGCTGGGACATCGTCGCCAAGAAGAAGGCCGATGTGAAGGGCCCGAACGGAAATATCGTCCCGATCTACGGGCCGGTCAACGCGGCCAAGAACGTGGCCAAGGTCACCGTCGCCATGACCTGGGACCGCAAGGCCAAGGCCTGGCAGAAGTCCATCAAGGGATCCCTCATCCCCGTCGAGGGCGTGGCCGCCGAGCCCGCCTTCACCGCCAAATTCCAGCCGGTCTACGACGAGATCAAGGCCTGGGTCGACCAGCCCGTGGGCAAGCTCGCCGGCTCCATGACCACCCGGGACTCGATGTTCGGGGACTCCCCCTTCGTGGATCTCATCCACCGCATCCAGCTTGAGCTCTGCGCCGACCCCGCCGTAGGCCTCAAGCCCGCCCAGATCTCCTTCGCCGCCCCCCTCACCTTCAACGCGACGATCCCCACGAGCGCCGACGGCACCCTCTACGTCCGCGACATGTTCAACCTCTACCAGTACGAGAATTTCCTCTACACCATGAACCTCACGGGCAAGCAGGTGCAGGACTTCCTCGAGTTCTCCTACAAGAAC
>JAKPBN010000347.1 GCA_029778945.1 Spirochaetota bacterium | reverse complement strand
GCCAAGGTAGGCCCGGGAGGAGGCCCGGGAAAAGGAGATCCGCGCCTTGGCCTCGAGGTCCTCCATAGACTCGGGTCCCGGTATCTTGCCCGCGAGGGCATCCAGGCCAGCCCTATAGAGGCGGGCCACCGAATAGGCATATTCCGGGGACTTCATCCGGCCCTCGACCTTGAGGGAGGCCGCTCCTGCCTCGACCAGGGGGCCCAGGGCCTCCACCAGGTTCAGGTCCCGGCAGGAAAACCAATAGCCCTGCTCAAGGCCGGCCGGACTCTCCGCGCTCGCCGGGGACCTCCCCCGGGTATACCAGGAGCGGCAGAGCTGGGCACATTCCCCCCGGTTGGCCGAGCGATCCAGAAGAAGGCCCGAGGCCAGGCAGAGGCCTGAGAAGGAATAGCAGAGGGCGCCGTGGACAAAGACCTCGTATTCGAGGCCCGGGGCCTCGGCCACAAAACGCCTAAGATCCTCAAGGCCCAATTCCCTGGGGAGGACGAGGCGCTCGACCCCGAGGGCTGCCGCCCGCCGGGCCCCCGCGGGCGTCTGGATGGCTGTCTGGGTCGAGGCATGGAGGTGAAGCAAGGGGTAGCTCGCCTTGATGAGCCGGGCCAGGCCCCAGTCCTGGAAGAGGATGGCCGCGGGAGGAAAGGCGGAGAGGAAGCCCAGGAGGTCGACGAGGCTCGGGTAGTCCTGGTCGGTCACCACGGTATTGAGGGTGACATAGAGGCGTTTCCCGAGGGCAGAGGCATGGGCTAGGAGGCGGCGATACTCCAGCCTATCGAAATTCCTGGCCTGCCTGCGGGCGGAAAAGTCCTTGAATCCGAGGTAGACGGCGTCGGCACCGCCCTCAAAGGCCGCGAGAGCCGAGTCAAAGCCTCCGGCGGGGAGGAGGAGTTCCGGGAGCTTGCGGATGGGCATGGATTCAAGGCTAGTGGGGAGGCCCCATCTTGGTCTAGCCCTCCCTCTGGCGCCCGGCGGGTCGGCGCGTATACTTGAGGAAAGCGGAGGCTCCATGGCTAATCCATCCTATACGGTCCTCGTCGTCGACGACTCCACGGCCAACCGGGCCTACCTCTCCCACATCCTCGAGGAGGATGGCTACCGGATTATCCAGGCCAAGAGCGGCGAGGAGTGCATCCGGCTGACCGCCGGGGACAGGCCGATCCTGATCCTCCTCGACGTGGTCATGCCCGGCATAGACGGCTTTGAGACCCTCAAGCGCCTCAAGGAGGACCGCTCGACCTCCCGCTCCTCGGTGATAATGCTCACGAGCCTGGATGACCAGCAGTCCAAGCTCCGAGCCTTTGAGATCGGCGCCGTGGACTATATCGTCAAGTCCGCCAACGAGGCCGAGGTCAGGGCCAGGGTAAGGGTCCATGTCCGCCTGGCCATAGCCAACGAGGAGCTGATCCGGGCGCGGTCCGAGAGCATCCGCCAGATCTCGGACGCCCAGCGCTCCCTCCTTGTCCTGCCCAAGGACCTCCCCGGCGCGGCTTTTTCCGTGTACTACCGCTCCTTCCATGAGGCCGGGGGCGACTTCTATGACGTGGTCCCCGTCTCAGACGGTGTATATTTCTACCTGATGGCCGATGTGGCGGGCCACGATGTGGGCACGAGTTATGTGACCCCGGCGGTCAAGGTCCTCCTCAAGCAGTTCGCGACCCCGGCCTACTCGGTGGAGGAGACCCTGGCCTACATGAATGGAGTCCTCACCCAGACTGTCCTGGAGGAAAACTACCTCACGGCCTATGCCCTGAGGATCAACAAGAGGGCGAGCAAGGCCGTCTATGTGGCCGCGGGCCACCCTCCGGCCCTCTATATCCCCCGCACGGGCGAGGCCCGCTTCCTGGCTTGCGAAAATCCATTCATAGGCATGCTCGAGGACCTGGCCTACAAGTCCGAGTCCATCGATATCGAGGAGGGGGACCGGTTTATCCTCTATACCGATGGCCTCGTCGAGCTGGGTCCGGCCAAGAAGACCTGGGCCGATTCCTACGAGGGACTCTTGCCCATCGCCGAGGAGCTGCGCGGCCTCAGCCTGGAGGCCATACCCTCCGCCATAGTCCAGGCCTTCGGGGCAGAGGCCGCCGAGGACGACGTGGCCGTGATGGCCATACAAGTTTAGCGGGCAGGCAAATAAGGATTAGGTTGACGCTGAAGGATTTTTCGCTATATACTGTATACAAAATAATACATCACGGAGGTTCGGAATGGGTGGAAAAGAAACTCAGCTACTTTTTGCCAACGTCGGTATTAATGATCATATTCCATATTCAAAAGCGGATATCGTAAAGGTTAGCAGAGTATCTGATAATTTTGCTATTTCATTTTACCAGATAGATTACCAAGCAATGGCTGTAAACCTAAATATGCCCGCTCCTGCGGTTGAAGCGGGCAAGGCTACTACAAAAGATGCAACCAGTTTTTTAATTCCTGTAGGGAAAATAGTTCTTGATAAGAGCGGTTTTGATCAACTGAATAGCGAAATCGAACAGATAAAAAAACTCATGGCTAACTAGCGATAGCGATTCATGGATACTTCAACCGCATTAAGCATTACCTCCACAGCTACGGGGCATGAAACCCTGAACTTCAGCGTAACTCTATCTACTGGTGAACGGGCAGTTATAATGAGTATTGATGATTTCAATCATCAATACTTCGAAATGGTTAGAGAGAAAATCGGCCCTCTATTTCAGCGGGTCATTTCTAATCTCATAAAGAGCAGAGACTATTTAGGTCTTCAGCTAAATTTCGAATTTGGGAATATTGGCGAAAAGGAATTTGATCAACTCGAATTAGATTTCATTACGGAACCAGAAAAGATTGACTCCGGAGAACTGAAAACCGAAATAGAGATCCTAGTTAGGCTAACAAATAGAGTTTTTAACTCTGAAGAGATATCTACGATGTTTAATTGCTCTATCGAAACTGCAGAAGAGGCGATGAATTTGCTGCTAGGAGAAAATTAAAAATGGCAACTTTTGTACAAAATAACGAATCAATAGAAGGTGAAAAAGTAGCTGGAAGCTCCAGGAAACCGATCGAGTATAAAGGCGTAATCTGGGAGAACGGACGGAAGCTACATAAATTCGTGTCTAGGTTTAATTCAAAAGCCACAATAACTCAGGAAATGCCTAAATCTACATTGAAAATCGTCAAAGCTTCAAAAACGGATCTCGGTGATGAAGTAATTTGTGATGATACTTTGATTCGATCGATTGATAAAAAATATTCGCAGAGTCTTGAATCCAATGCCTCAGGAACTCATGGTGCATCTGTATGGAGTTATCCCAATCATACGAATATTATGGTAACTCGTAGTCATCAAGAAATTGAAAATGCAATACGACGAAGAGCGATAGAACAAGATCAGAAAAAAAACTTATCAAACTAAATAAACGCAAACAAAATAATTGCTTCAACCCGACTCAACGTCCTGTCATAATTCCTGCTTAATAATCGTGCAGGAATCACGCCAGGGCATTTCGCCGGTTAAGCGTATGTTATTGGGCGCGGAGAAAAAAGATGAAGCACAGACGACTTGATAGGCATAATTATAAAGTATATATAGTATATACATTACCGATGATCAAATCGATTATCGTCCCGTCCTCCGTGGCCCAACTCCGTGATCTCCGTGCCTCCGTGGTTGCATTTTTCCACAATCCTATTCACGTCTAGAGCAAAGCCTCGAAGCGGTCGAGCTTGGCTTCCACGATCCTGATGCTCGAGCGCCAGAAGTCCGGGTCCCCCAGATCGACTCCCAGGTGGCGCTGGGCCAACTCCTCGCTCTCCATCCTTCCCGTGTCCCGGAGGAGGGCCGTGTACGCCCCATGGAAGCCCTCCCCTAGCTCGGCCCGTTTTGCGTAGACCCCAAGGCTAAAGAGGTAGCCAAAGGTATAGGGGAAGTTATAGAAGGTCCTGCCGGACATGTAGAAGTGGAGCTTGCCCTTCCAGAAGCCGGGGTCACGGCCCGAGAGGCTTGGGCCGTAGTAATGGTCCCAGGCTTGGCCCATGAGGTCCGAGAGGGCCGCCGGGCCGAGGGGCTTTTCCGCCCGGGCCTCGTAGAAGGCTTTTTCGAAGACAAAGCGGGCGGGGATGTTGAGCAGGAAGGTGGCCGCGTCCTGGGCATCGGACCAGCCCACCTCGAGGAGGCGGGCCCGGCTGGCTCCAGGGCTGTCGGCCAGGTAGTCCGCAAGGGCCGTCTCCCCAAAGGTCGAGGCCGTCTCGGCCAGGTTCATGGGATAGTGGGTCTCCTCCCGATGCAGGTCCTTCATGAGGTGGCTGTGCCAGGCGTGGCCCAGCTCGTGGGCCAGGGTGGAGACATCCCCCAGGCTCCCCGTGTAGGTCTGGAAGACCTTGGCGTCCTTGGACTTGGCAAAGCCCGTGCAATAGGCCCCGGGCCTCTTGTTCGGGAGAACCCGGGCCTCGATATTGCCTTCCCGGGCCATGGCGAGCACAAAGTCGCCCATGCTGGGATGGATGCGGGCATAGGAGGCCCTGACCAGCTCCAGGCCCTCCGCGAAAGTATAGGCCTTGGCCTCTCCCGAGGTTTCCGGGCAGGGGGCCAGGAGGTCCCAGGGCGCGAGGCTTGTCCCCAGAAGGCGGGCCTGGAGGCCCAGGGCCCGCCGACCCAGGTCCCTCGCGCCGTCCACGGCGGCGAACAGGGCGTCCAGGCTCTTCCGGGAAAGGCGGTTTTGGGCCAGGGCCGCGTCGAGAAAGTGGTAGGGCTCCAGCTTGGAGCGCATATCGTACTCGGTCAGGCGCCAGCCTGCCAGGGCATTGAGTATGGCGGCGAGGCTCTCCTCATGGACGCTGTAGGCATCCGCCAGGGCCTCGAAGGCGGCCTTGCGCACTTCCCGGTTCCCCTGCTTGAGAAGAGCCGTAGCCTGGGCCAGGCCGAGCCTTTTCGTGCCCGAGGCATCCTGAAGCTCGCAGCTGGCCGTGCCCACAATGCCCTGGTAGAGGCGGTTCCAGGCCTCGGGGCCATTTACTCCAAGGCGAAGGATAGCCTCCTCGAGCTCGACCCCAAGGAGCCTCTGCCGATACTTGCGCATCTGGCCGATCCTAAAGCGATGGCCTCCTCCCTGGGGGCTATCGAGAAGAGGCTGAAGGAAGGCCTCGGGACAGCGGGCCAGGACCTGGTCCATGGGAGCCAGAGCCGCGTCGACCCGGGCGCCCAGCTCGGACAGGCTGCCCCGATATTCCTTGGCCACGGGATCCTTGCCGTCCACCGAGGCCATGCAGGCCGCATAGGCCGAGAGGTTATCCACGAGGACCACGAGGCTGTCCATCCCGGCAAGGAGGTCCTGCAGTAGGCCGAGGAGGTCCCGGTCCCGTCCAGGGTCCAGGGTCTCTGCCCGATCAAGTCCCTCCTTGATCCGGGGCGCCCCGCCCTCGAGGATGCCGAGGAGGCGGTTGATCTCGGCCAGGTCCGCATGGAAGGCGGGGTCATCGAAGGACGCGTATTCCCGGCTGAGGTCCCAGGCGGGCTGGTCGACAATGGGCTTGCTTGGATTCATGGGCGACACGCTAGCACCCCCCGGCGGGCCGGGCAAGGGGGAGCCAGGGCCATCCTCTTGAAAGTATTTCGTTTTTCTGCGAATAATTGCCCATCGTGGTAACAGTCAGCGACATCAGCCTCTCCTTTGGCGAACGCGTCCTCTTCAAGGACGTCAACCTTAAATTCACTCCCGGCAACTGCTATGGCATCATCGGCGCCAATGGCGCCGGCAAGTCCACCTTCCTCAAGATCCTCTCCGGGGAGCTCAAGGCGGACCGCGGGGAGATAGTCATTGGCCAGGGCAAGCGCATGGCCGTCCTTGCCCAGGACCATTTTGCCTTCGAGGACCACCGGGTCCTGGACACGGTGATCATGGGCTGGCCCAAGCTCTACTCCACCATGAAGGAGAGGGAGGCGATCTACGCCAAGGAGGACTTCACCGAGGAGGATGGCCTGCGGGCCGCCGACCTCGAGGCGGAGTTCTCCGACCTGGGGGGCTGGGAAGCCGAGGCCCAGGCCGCCACCCTCCTTTCGGGCCTGGGGGTCGTGGAAGCCCAGCACGAGAAGACCATGCGGGAGATCGACGAGGGCATTAAGGTCCGGGTCCTCCTTGCCCAGGCCATCTTCGGCAACCCCGACATCCTCCTCCTCGATGAGCCCACCAACGGCCTCGACCTCGACTCCATAGCCTGGCTCGAGGAATACCTCATCAATTTCCCGAACATCGTCATTGTGGTATCCCACGACCGCCACTTCCTCAACGCGGTCTGCACCCATACCTGCGACATCGACTACGGCAAGGTGAGGATGTACTCGGGCAACTATGATTTCTGGTTCAAGATGAACCGCATCCTCGTCCAGCAGCAGAAGGACCAGAAAAAGCGCAACGAGGACAAGGCCAAGGACCTCAAGGAATTCATCCAGCGCTTTTCCGCCAACGCCGCCAAGAGCAAGCAGGCCACCTCGCGCAAGAAGATCCTCGAAAAGCTTGAGCTTGATGACTTTGTGCCCTCCTCGAGGCGCTTTCCCTTTGTGGGCTTCCGGCCCGAGAGGGATGTGGGAAATAACGTGCTCAGGGTCGTGGGCCTCTGCAAGAGCGTCGAGGGGGCCAGGGTCCTCAATAACTTTTCCCTCACCCTCAACAAGACCGACAAGATCGCCTTGGTGGGCAAGGAGCACCTTGCCAAGACTTCCCTCTTCCAGATCCTGGCCGGGGAGGCCAAGCCCGACTCAGGCGATGTGTACTGGGGCCAGACCGTCTCGACTTCCTATTTCCCCATGGACAACACCGCCCTCTTCGACTCCGACCTGGGCATCACCGAATGGCTTATGCAGTTTACCACCTCAGAGGATGAGTCCTATGTCAGGTCCTTCCTGGGCCGGATGCTCTTTTCCGGGGATGAGGCCCTTAAACCGGTCAAGGTGCTTTCCGGCGGCGAAAAGGTCCGGTGCATCCTCTCGAAGCTCATGCTCTCCGGAGCCAATTGCCTCCTCTTGGATGAGCCCACAAACCACCTCGACCTTGAGTCCATAGAGGCCCTAAACGAGGGCCTGGTGGATTTTGGGGGGGTCCTCATCTTCACGAGCCATGACCATGAGTTTGTCTCGTCCATAGCCAACCGGATCATCGAGATCTGTCCCGGCGGAGTCATAGACCGCTATATGGGCTTTGACGATTACCTTAAGGACAAGCAGGTTTCTACGCTTAGAGACGAGTACTACCATGGCCATGTGGTAGCCGAGATATAGGCTTTTTCCCCGCGCGGCGGGGCTAACTGGGGCGGGAACCGGCAGAGGTCTTGACGGTTTTCCGCCCCAGTCCTATTATCTTGTCCACGGAGAGCCGCCCCAAGAGGCTCTCTGAAACTATGGAGGAAACATGAAGCGATCCGTACTCGCCATCGCCTTCGTCGGACTCGCCCTGCTGGCTATGTCCTGCGGCGGCAAGCAGGCGACGAAGGCCACGGGCACCACCGTCCGCCTTCTCACCGATGCCACTGGCATTGACGACAAGTCTTTCAACGCCGCCGCCTGGCGCGGCATTCTCTCTTTCTACGGCGACACCTGGGACAAGCCCGCGAACAAGGGCAAGCTCTATGACGTCGTGACCGCCCAGACCCAGGACATGTACGTCCCCAACCTCAAGCAGGCCTCGGAGGAGAAGTACAACCTCGTGATCGTCACCGGCTTCACCTGGGCCGACGCCCTCTCCGAGGTCGCCCCCAAGTACGCCGACCAGAAGTACATGATCGTCGACGTGGACTGGCTCCAGGCCAGCAACGTCATGCAGGTCTCCTTCGCCGAGCACGAGGGTTCCTACCTCGTCGGCGTCGCGGCCGCCCTCAAGGCCCAGGCTGACGGCATCAAGGACCCCAAGTTCGGCTTTATCGGCGGAATCCCCGGCCCCGTCATCACCAAGTTTGAGATGGGCTATATCCAGGGCATCAAGTCCGTCCTCCCCAACGCCAAGGTTGTCGACTACTACGCCAACGACTGGGGCAAGCCCGAGCTCGCCAAGGCCCAGGCCAAGAACTGGTATGACTCCGGCGTCTACGCCATCTTCTCCGCCGCGGGCGGCACCGGCAACGGCACCATCGCCCAGGCCAAGGAATACCGCAGCCAGGGCAAGAACGTGTGGGCCATTGGCGTCGACTCCGACCAGTATGCCGACGGCGTCTACGCCGAGGGCAAGTCCGCCGTCCTGACCTCCATGCTCAAGCGCGTCGAGACCGCCTCCAGCTATGCCCTCCAGCAGGTCAAGGCCGGAACCTTCCAGGGCCAGGTCGTCGTCCTCGACACCAAGGCTGACGGTGTGGGCTTCTCCGACGCCAACGCCGAACTCGGCAAGGACATCGTGGAGAAGGTCAACGCCGCCAAGGCCAAGATCGTCGACGGCTCCATCAAGGTCATCCCGACCTATGCCGACGCCAAGGCTGCCGGGGCTGTCCCCGGGAACCTCCAGGCCTCGGACAAGTGAGTCTGATTCTCCTATAGCCCCATGACCAGGCGGGTACCATCGCCAGCCCAATAGGGACTGGTGTGGGACCCGCCGGTTTTTTATCCACAAGCGGGAACACAGTATGAACCCCAGTACCCATGCCATCGAGATGATCGAGATCACGAAGGTCTTTCCGGGGGTGGTCGCCAACGACAAGGTGACCCTCCGCGTCAGGACCAACGAGATCCATGCAATCCTCGGCGAGAACGGCGCCGGCAAGTCCACCCTCATGTCAGTCCTCTTCGGGCTCTACGACCCGGACGGAGGGAAGATCCTAGTCAAGGGCAAGGAGGTCCGGATCAAGGACCCCAACGAAGCCACGGCCCTGGGGATAGGCATGGTCCACCAGCACTTCAAGCTGGTGAGGAACTACAGCGTGACCGAGAACATCATCCTCGGCATGGAGCCGCGCAAAAGGGACGGCACCGTCGACCTTTCCGGCGCGGAAAAGCGCGTAGCCGAGCTTTCCGAGCGCTATGGTCTTTCGGTCGACCCACGGGCCAAGATAGAGACCATAACGGTGGGAATGCAGCAGCGGGTGGAGATCCTCAAGATCCTCTACCGCAACGCGGATATCCTCATCTTTGACGAGCCCACCGCCGTCCTGACCCCCCAGGAGATCGACGAGCTCATGGCCATCCTCAAGCGCCTCAAGGCCGAGGGCAAGACCATCATCCTGATCACCCACAAGCTCAAGGAGATCAAGGAGGCGGCCGAGCGCTGCACGGTGCTCCGCCGGGGACGCTATATCGGCACCGTCGAGGTGGCCGACACGAGCGAGGAGGCCATGGCCGAGATGATGGTCGGCCGGGCGGTCAAGTTCCGCATCGACAAGACCCCGGCCAAGCCCGGGGATGTCGTCCTGACCATAGAGAACCTCACGGCCAAGAACTCCAAGGGCTTTGCCTCGGTCAAGAACCTCTCCCTCGAGGTCAGGGCCGGAGAGATCG
>JAKPBN010000337.1 GCA_029778945.1 Spirochaetota bacterium | reverse complement strand
CGGTTCCAGCCCCAGTTCCCGAGGCCCCGGGAGCCCTCGAGGGAAAAGAGCCAGGCAAAGAAGGCCCCGGTGACCAGGGCCGGGATGAGGGCAAGGGCAAGGGCAAGGATCCTGGTACGCTGTGCCATGGGTTTAAACTCCGTGGCAGGGAGTCTAGCCCCGGCCCCAAGCCCCGGTCAAGGCAAGGAACCTTGAGGGGGCCTGGGGCCGAGGGCCTAGTCGAGGATGCCCGAGCTTGGGCCCTGGCCCTGGATAGGCTCGGGGACCTTGGCCGGGACTGCCCCGGGGCCCTTGCCCGCGGCGGCACCGGGACCCAGGCGGGGGCCAGGCTTGGCCGGTCCGGTGAGCCGACCCTCGGGGCTGTACTCGAGGACGGGCACATCGTCGTAGCGTCCGGCGTTGTTCCAGAAGGTCATGCCCAGGTTGAGGGAGTCCCTGACCCCGGCCACCTCGCGCTTCACATAGTCCAGGTCATAGTAGACCTTGTCGTAGCTCACGCCCATGTAGAAAGCCTGGACATAGGGCCGCACGACAATCCGCTTCCGCCCGATCACCCAGGTCCTGAAGGTGCCCACCTTGTAGATCCTGTAGGGCCTCTCCTCCGCGGGGGCCTGGGCCAGGAAGCCCTGCTCGAAGTGGGAGGGGTAGTACATGGGGCAGATGACGTCCACATACTTCGCCAAAAGCTCCACGTCCTGGCCCGTCCTCACGCCGGAGCGGAACCAGCCATTGGCCCCGTAGATGTCGATGCTGATCGGGGCCTTGATCCTCTCCCGGGCATAGCGGAGGAAGGAGGCCAGGGCGGACTCCTTGTCCATCCCGGGCTCGCGCCAGCGGAAGCTCGCGCTGTCCAGGTTTTCCCCGTCGGTGGGAAAGCGGATATAGTCGAACTGGACCTCATCAAAGCCCCGGAGGATGATCTCGTTCGCTATGGCCACATGGTAGGCCCAGACATCCTCGGAATAGGGATCGACCCAGTATTCCTCGATGGGCTGGCGGACGGTCTGGATCTCCGGTTGGGGCGGCGGCGGGACCGCCGAGACTCCCGGGGGCGGGAGGGTCGTGGGCGGGGGAGGGGCCGGGGCCTTGACCTTGACCGTGTTGTAGCCCTGCCAGGGGGCCTGGCTGGCCCTGTCCCAGACCGCGTACTTGCCCCCGCCGTAGGCATAGATCACCTGGTCCTTGAAGACCACGACCCGGGCCACAAGGTAGATGCCCTTGGCCTTGGCCTCGGCCACAAAGGCCTCGATGTCGAGGGGGCTCGAGGACCGGCCCATCCTCTGGAGGAGGGGGTCCCGGGGCTGGAAGCGGAGGCGGCCCGTGTCGTCCTTGAGGTCGATGACCACGGAGTTGAGGCCCTTGGCCTTCATGAGGTCAAAGTACTTCTTGCGGGGCTCCGGCCTGACCATAAAGCCCGTGGCCAGGTAGAGGCCATTCTTGCCCTCGGCGGCGGCCCGGGTGGGCTTGCGGTCCACAAAGACCGGCAGCCAGAGCTCCGAGAGGGAGGCTTGGCGCTTCTGGGCCTCGGGCCCCTTGCCGCTCTTCTCAGGAAAGGAGAGGGAGAGGAGCTGGAGTCCGGGCTGGGCCTCGGCGGCGGCCTTGAGCCCGGCCTGGGCATAGTTGTCCGGAGACACCGCCCCGGTGGAGGGATCGAAGCGCCTCACCCCGGCCTCGGTCACAAAGCGGACCGCCCCGTCGGGCAGGGGATCGAGGGACTCCACGGTGCCCTCACCGTCGCCGCCCTGCCAGACCTGGCGGAAGAGGGAGGCCGCCTGGTCGTAGCGGTAGAGCCTGGGGATAAAGGTGTTGGATGCCCAGAGGGGATAGCGGGGGCTGGGGCCGGCCCCGGCCTCCTGGGGGCCCAGGGCGAGGCTGGCGATCTCCTCGCTGTGGGTCGTGCCGGGGACGAGGGCCAGGCCGGCGGGGCCCGGGGCCCAGGGGGTCTTGAGCCCCGAGAGCCGCCTCACATAGAGGCCCTTGATCGGATGGGAGGCCCAGACCGCGGCCTCGCCCGTGCCGGGCAGGGGGCCAAAGCCCAGGGCCTTGAGGCCCGTCGTGGGTATGGGCTGGCCCAGGCTTT
>JAKPBN010000294.1 GCA_029778945.1 Spirochaetota bacterium | reverse complement strand
ATAAAGCGAAGCATGGACTCCCTGGCAATGTCCTTGCAGCCCAGGCCGAAGGCGAGGGCTGCCCCTAGGGCCACTGCGCCGATGAGGACCTGGAAGATAAACTCCACGATGCTCCGGCCAAGGCCAATCTGCTCGACCGCCGCCGTGACCACCACGGCCAGGCCCAGGAATTTGATGGACTTGGCAAGGAGCCTCGCGTTGGGCATCGAGGCGTTGAGGGCTATCGTCAGCACGAAGTTGGAGAGGAAAGACGAGAGGAGACCGCCTACGACGATGATGAGGATCCCCGAGGCGAGGTTGGGAAGGGCCTGGGAAAGCTTGTTCATGAAAGTCCCATGGATGCCGGGATCGAGGACGCGCAGGATCTCGAGGAAGGTGAATAGGAGGGCCATCCAATAGACAATGACCCCGACGAGTTTGGATGGGGTGTAGCGGGCATTTCCTTTGCGCAGGAATTCCGCTATGCCCGTCCTTTCGCCCATGACGTCAAAGCGGAGGAGGCCCAGGAAGGCGGAGACCGCGAGGCGGAGCAGCCTGGCGGCCAGCCAGCCGAGGGCGAGGATGAGGAGGGCCAGGAGTATGGGCGGCATGCCGGAGAGAAATGCCTGCAGGGATGAGAAGAGGTCGTTCATGGGGTGCCTCCGTTTACCAGATTGTGGATGGCCTTTATCGAGAGCCCCGCTATGCCCAGGCGCTCGACGGTCCGGCCCTGGGCTCGGTAGTCGGTGCTGTGGAGGATGGACGCCAGGTCGATGATCATGTCGATCGAGGGTGTCTCGACACCGAGCATCGCGCCTATCGAGGCTATGGGCACGAGGCTCATGGGGACGTCCTCGAAGATGTAGCGATGGGCTATTGTCGAAGGCGCCTTGATCCCCTTGTAGCTCGCCGTGTTGTGGATGGCTTCCTCCAGGCTCTTCCCCGGGGAGTCATAGCTGAGGTAAAGCCATTCCCTCGCCGAGACGGTCCGGACCCCGAGGCTCCTGGCCACTGCCAGCCTCTCGGCATCCATCTTTTCCAGCATGAGGGCTATGGCGGGGGTGATGCCCTGGAGATAGTAATCGAAGTCGCCCCCGGTGGCCTCGATCCAGCCCGCATTGAGAATGGTCAGGGCGGGGTGGAAGATGGCGCCGATGTTTTCCATGCTTGTGGCCAGGACATTGCTCCCGCCCGTAAAGCGCGGGAAGGCCGGCTCCAGGGCCTCCAGGACGGCGGGGGTCCAGTAGGAAGGCAGGCTGGCCAAGGGGACCCCGTTCTTGATGCGGAAGATGTGGCCATGGTGCCTCGACATGGCCCGGGAGGCATAAAGGAAGGTCTGGGCCTCGGCGATCACGGGCCGGCTTGTCATGCCCGAGTCGGCGAGGGCCTTGCAGAATTCGAGGGCCCCCCCGGTCCTGCCGGGGTTGAGCACGACCACCTGGCCATCGGCCAGGTGGGGGGCCATGGCCTGGGCCAGGCTCCGGTGGGCCGTCGAGGGGGTGACCACCATCACCACGTCGGCCCCGGCCAGGGCCTCCGCCATGTTGGAAGTGGCCAAGGCTACGGGGCCAAAGCCCGTCACGGCCCCTGTGACCTCGATCCCCCCATGCCAACGCACCCCGGCCAGGTGCTCCTCTGTCCTGTTGTAGAGCCTGACCTCGAAGCCCATTATGCCGAGGTGGCCGGCCATGGGGAGGCCTCCGTTGCCGGCGCCGGCTACACAGTAGACGGCCCCCTTTCCCTTGTCACGGGTCCTGCGCAGGATGGCCTGGACCTCGCTGTCTGCGCCGTTCATTCAGCCTCCTTGACCCAGGCCCTGCGGCTCTCCCGGAGAAGCGCCGTCTCCCGGGCCGTCCCGAGCCTCTCCTCGAGGGAGATGGGCCTGCCGTCCTCGCCGACGACCCTGACGGCCCCCGAGACGGCCCGGGTCTTCCATTGCATGGCCGGGGCGAATTCCTCCCGGCATTCCCAGAGATAGGGGGCGGCGAAGAAGCCCGAGGCCATGATCTCGTAGAGGCCCCGGGCGGAATAGGGATCGCGTATCGTGGACTCGATGCAGGCCAGGCTTGCCCTGGCCTCGCTGACAAGCTCCTGAGTCCTGGCCAGGACCCGGGGATGGGAGGACATGTCCTCGACCGCGCCTGCCTGCTTTAGCCTGCGGTACTCCGCCAGGGCGTGCCGGGTCAGGCGGATGCTGTCGCTCACGACCTGGGGGTCGGCCAGGGCATAGCCCTCACTGTAGCTCACCACGTGGATGATCTGGGGGCTCGATGGGAGGTCGGGCTCGATGTCGTCCATGAGGGCCGTGACCGCGGCCAGCTGGGCCTTGGCCGTCTCGGGCTCGCGGGAGAAATAGTCGAGGCCGCCCCGGGGTTGGAGGTAGACCCGGAAGTTCCCGTCCTCCATCTCCCGCAGGAGGCTCAAGAGGGCCCTGGCCTTGGCCAGGTCGCAGATGCCCCAGGTCTGCTTGGGCGTGTTGAGCATTGTCTGGGCTATGAGGGTGCGCACCCCCGCGGCCTTGGCCGCCTTGGCCGCCACGAGGCCCGAGAGGACATAGGTGAGGTCGTCCCCGCCCCGGAAGGCGAAGTGATGGGGCACATTGGGCTCGAAGGGCTTGTCGACCGAGGCGATATACCGGAGGGCGGCCAGGTGCTGCTCGAGATTCTCGAGGACCCCATTGGGGCCCCGGCCGTCGATCCGGCAGAACCACCAGAGGGAGAGGGCATGCCAGGCGTTGTCGAGGTTTGCCTCGAGCATCCTCGCCATGGACTCCACATCCCTCGTGCCTGAATAGGACCGGACGAGCATGGGGCGGGCGGCCTTCCAGACCTCGGAGAATTCGTCGGGGCTCGCGAGGGGCACTCCCCCTCCATTGGGGAGGCCGTCCCAGGGGCGGCCGAACTCGGACTGGCTGAGCTGGGAGGTCCCGATGGACAGGACGTCGAGGAGGCCGCCCTTCGCGAGCTGCCTTGTCCAGTCGAGGAAGAGGTCGACGGCGTCCTTCCGGTCCGCGAGATAGGGCCCGACATGGGCCCGCATGAGGGGCGGGAGTCCCCGGGCCTCGCCATGGAGGATCCGCTCGACAACCGAATCCCCTCGGCGGCCATAGCCTGGATAGCCCGAGCGGTCGAGGGGCCCCAGGGCGAGGTAGTCGGCCTTCCGGACAAGCTCCCTCCCAAAGCGGAGCCGGGACTCGTCATAGCTGGCGTTTTCCGCCACCGAGGGGGGGAGGAGGGACTCTGGCAGGCCGAGGAGGCTGAGGGTCTCCCGGGGACTCTCGTCGCCCCGGAAGCAGGCCACGACCTCGGGGTGGCGGGCGGCCACAAGATCGCAGGTGGCCGGGAGGCCGGCGAAAAAGACGGCCCGCAGTCTTCCCCCATCGGAGGCGAGGACGCGGAGCCTGGCCAGGGTCTCTATGAGGGAGGAGAAGAGCCGCAGGCCCTCCTCTGGATCGAGCCTGTAGCTAAAGCCCAGGGCGGTCACGCCGCTGGCCTTGAGCCAGTCCCGGAGGAGCTTTGCCTGGCTGGGCTGGTCGAGGCGGCAGGCTGCCTCAGCGACCTCGCCGGGGGCGGCCAGGCAGGGTATGCCGCAGAGCGCCAGGAGCTCGCCGATGGACGTGATGCCCAGGGTATGGGCGTCTATCGACGGATGGAGGAGGCCGAGCCTGTCGTGGCTTTCAAGGCGGAATGTGGTCATGCATGCTCCTTGCTTTCCAGGAGGAGGGCGAGGGCCGGCGGCGGCAGGGCCCCGCGAAGCTCCCGGGTGATGGGGATGAAAGCGAGGCCCGAGTCCGCGGCCCGGGCCATGGCCGCCAGGGCTATGGCCTGCAGGTATTGGCTATTCCCCAGGCCGGCCCCGGCCGCGCAGGCCTCGAACCAGCGATCGGGGACCATGGGCTGGCCATTGACCTCGATGGCCCAGAGCCTGTCTCCCTGGAGGATGATGTCGCAGCGGGAATAGTCCCTGGCCCCGGCGCTCGCGAAGGCCCTGCGCGCCAGGCCCTCCACCCTGGCCTTGAGCCGCGGATCCGTGATGGGCGACACCCTAGTGCGATGGCCGTCCTTGTCCGCCTCGCTGATAGCCCGGGACAGGGGTCCGCCCAGGGCCAGCTCCACGCCGGACACGATGGACCTTGGCCCGTTGCCGATCATGGCCACAGTGAATTCCCGGGAGTCCGGGCCGCCCACATAGGCCTCGACCAGGGCCTCGCCGAACTGCTCGGCTATCAGGCGGGCCCGGGAGAGGAGCTCTCCGGGGCCGCGGACAACGGAGCCTAGGTCGACGCCCCGGCTGTTCCCCTCGCAGGCCGGCTTCACGAAGTAGGGGAAGTCCCGAAGGGCCTCGAGGGCCTCGAGGCCCTCGAGTTCGCCCGGGCCCGCGCTCCTGACGACATGCCACTCCGGCGTCGCTATCCCGTCGCTCTGCCAGCGCTCCTTAAGCATGGGCTTGGAGAGGGCCATCACCAGGGACTCCTCGCTCGAGCCGATCCAGACGGCCCCGGCCTTCGCGGAAAGGCATGGCAGGGAGTCCTCGGGCAGGCCGAGGCCCCGGAAGCGAAAGAAGGTGGAGAAGACCAGGTCCGGAGAAGCGTCGGCCAAGGCCCAGGCGGCCTCGGGGGGGGAGGCCACGGCCTCCGTCCTGGCCGCGAAGCCCGCGGCCGCGAAGGCCCTTCGCATGGGCTCGTAGTGAGAGGTGTCGTCTAACGCGTTGCCTGATTCTGTCCGCCTTGGACAGAGGATGAGTATGCGTGGCCTTCTAGAGATCGTGTCCGTGCCGATAAGCCTTACCCCCTTTGAGCCAGGCCCAGGGCCTGGTGCTTGTCTATCCATAAAAAGGTACTGGCTAGGCTTGGTGACAATCCAATACCGATATCGGCTACAAGCATTCGTGAAAGGTATGGAAGGGATGGGGGAAAAGCGGGACGACCGCGGGATCCCTCAAAGAGGGACAGGATTTTCGGCTATAGGCAGAAGAGATCGAGGCCCTTCGAAAGGCCGGCGATGATATGGACCCCGGCCAGGGAATTGCCCCGGATATCCAGGGCTGGCCCATAGGTCCCGATGCCCAGGCGGTTCCTGGCCGAGGCGAGGATGCCTCCGCCGACCCCGCTCTTGGCGGGCAGGCCGGCCTCGACGCAGAATTCCCCGGAGCCATCATAGAGGCCGCAGCTCTGCATGAGACCCTTGGTGACCCTGGCCGCCCGCGGGGACATGAGGCGCCGGCCCGAGCCTGGCTCCAGGCCGTCCCGGGCCAGGACCGCCCCGTAGTGGGCCAGGCCCACCGCGTCCACGAGGAGGGCGCACTGGCCGAAATAGGCGTCCAGGGTCAGCTCGACCTCGGCGCCCAGGAGGCCCAGGTCCCGCAGGAACCAGGCGATGGAGCGGTTGCGGTTGGCCGTGGCGGCCTCGGAGTCCCGGATCTCCTGATCGAGGTCGAGCCTGGCCACGCCCAAAAGGGGTGCCGCATACCGCGAAAAGGCCCCGAGCTTTTCCTCCACCGTGGCGCCGGGCATAAGGGAAGTGACTACCATGGCCCCGGCGTTGATCATGGGATTGTAGGGGCGCTTGAGCCGGGAAGCCTCCAGGCGGATGATCGAGTTGAAGGGATCCCCCGTGGGCTCCTTGCCCACCCGGGAAAAGACCTCTTCCTCCCCAAGGCTGTCGATCACATAGGGAAGGGCAAGGGCCTTGGAGACGCTCTGGAGGCTAAAGGGGACCCGGGCATCGCCACAGACCACGAGGCTTGCGTCCACGTGCATCACCGCCGCGCCGATGGCCCCTGGATCGGACCGGGCCAGGGCGGGGATGTAGTCCGCGGGCTTGCCCTGGGCCGCAAGGGGGCGGGCCGAGGCCACGAGACCGTCGAGGAGGCTTTGGCTTGTCACTTTAGTCCCGCCTTGAGCTCAAAGGATGGGCAATGCCTGCCCGTGGCGACATAGACCTCGTAGGAGGGGAGGCGGGGTCCCTTGACCCCAAAGACATTGCAGGCCCGGGGAAAGGCCGGATCCCAGGTAATCCGGAAATGGACGCATTTCAGGCAGTCCGGGGCTCGCTCGCTCATCCTTGCCAGGCTCCTTGGCCTCCAAGTGTAGCATCCTGGGACGAGCTTGTCCCGGGGCGTTTTTTCCCATAAATTGGTAGGCATGAAGTCCTCATCCATCCTGCGCCGCTCCTTCCGCTACTCCAACACCAACGTGAGCCTCTATCTCATCGCGGCCAACATACTGGTCTATGGACTGGGCCTCTTTTTCTGGAACCTCCCCTCCTACCTGGCCCTGACCCCCGTGGCCGTCCTGGGGGGGATGGTCTGGCAGCCCCTGACCTATATGTTTGTCCACGCCAACCTCAGCCACCTCCTGTTCAATATGCTGGGCTTGCTCTTTTTTGCCCCCCAGGTCGAGAGGGAGCTGGGCTCCAAGGACTTCCTCCTCTTCTACCTGCTCACGGGGGTCCTCTCGGGCCTCGCCTCCTTGGGGATCTACCTTGTCACCGGGGCCACCTATGTCTCCCTTGTCGGCGCCTCGGGGGTCGTCTACGCCGTCCTCCTGGCCTATGCCGTCCTCTTTCCCATGTCCCAGATCTATGTGATGGGCCTCCTCCCCATCCGGGCCCCTGTCCTTGTGGCCATCTATGCCGCGATCGAGATTGTCAGCGAGGTCTTCCAGTTCAACGCCTCGGTCGCCCACCTGACCCATCTCTCGGGCCTCCTGTTCGCCTGGCTCTTCTTTGTGATCCGCTTTGGCGTCAATCCCTGGCGCCGTCTCTTTCCGAGGCGCTGAGCTTGTCCCAGGTCCGGCCGGTCCCGTCCGCCCTCCTGGGCCTTGGCCTCTGCCTGGCCCTGGCCCTGGGTCCCGGCCCTGCTCCGGCGGCGGCCCAGGAAGCCTATCGCTTTCGCGCGGAGTTCTGGACTGCCCTTGAGGGCATCCCCCAGTCGGGCGATCCCTGGCCCCTGCCCCTGGCGGTGGCCGCGGAGCGCCTGGCCGATGAGGCCGCCTACGTCTTCTCCGGGGAGATCTGGGGCTTCCAGTTTGAGTGGACCCCCTCGGACAAGGCCCGCAACCTGGGGGAAGTCTTCCGCCTCGAGGCTCTGGGCTCGATAGCCCGGGCCGACCCCCGCCTCCATGCCGGGCCGGCGAGGGTCGAGGACGGTCGCCTGCTCGCCTATGTGGAGTACCGGCCCAACGCCGCCGAGCTGAGCCTTGTCGAGGCCGCGGGCAAGTCTCCCTGGAAGTCGGTCCAGGGCAGCGGCCAGGGCCAGTTCCTCAAGGGGGAGGCGGGCCGCAAGGATGCCTTTGAGGCCGCCGCCAAGGCGGCCTTGAGGGAGCTCCTCCGCGGCCTCGAGCCCAACAAGCCCCGCAGGGTCAGGGGGCGCCTGGTCTTTGCGTCGGTGCCCAGGGTGGGCATGGTCGATGGCCAGTGGCTAGTCCAGGCCCGCTATCGGGTCGAGGTCCAGCAGCTAGAGTCCTATGAGGTGTTCTAGGGAGCCGTGAGGCCTAGAGGCGAGTCTTCTCGACCTCGTCATGCATGGCCGAGAGCCGCTCCATGATGGTGTCGGCCACGGCCTGCTTCTTGTCCTCCCGCATCCGGTGCTCATGCTTCACCGCATCCCGGAAGGGACCGCACTCGGTCACGGGGCCCACGTCAAAGACAACGCGGTCCTGGACGACCAGGTCCTCATGCATCTCGCCCTCGGGGTTGATCCGCAGCACATTGCCGTTGATGGAGACAAGGCACATCTTGGAGAAGGACTTGATGTAGGAGTCGATCTCCCGGAGTCCATGCTTGGACGAGGGGTCCCAGGGCCTAAAGCGCGTGCCCGAGGGGAAGACCAGGATGAGGTGGCCCGCCTTCTTGAGCTCCCCCAGGGCCTTCATCGCCGCGCGGTTGACCGTGGTAGAGCGCATCACCTCGGCCACAAGCTCCTTGGGGTCCTTGAGATTGCGCTTGATGATCTCTATGGACCTGGAAGGGTAGATGATGAGGCGGGAATAGGCCTCGGTAAAGGCCAGGACGACGGGGTTGGACTCGTTGAGCTTTATCCCCGCTATCGCGAGGAGGGCCTCGGCGATCTTGGCGCCCTCGGGCCCGGACTTCCTGAGGAGATAGTGGAAGGCCGGCAGGTCGAAGTTGGAGTAGTGCTCCATGAGGAGGAGGCAGGCCTCCCCGGCCTGGGCGGCCTTGAGGAGGTCCACGAGGCGGTCAAGATGCCTGATCTCCGAGCCCGGAAGGAGGTTTTCCTCGATGATCCCGTCGATGGAGGGCAGGAGGTCCGGGTTGCCCCTCTGGTGGACATTGGACTCGGACACATGGGACTCGCCCTTGGAGCGGGACAGCATTTTCATGATTCGGTCCCGGTACCTATGGCTGATCAGATCCATTATCGTCTCCCATCCTGCCCTACGGGGCTAAAAACTACAGTAAAACCGCAATAAATAAGTATAGCCCTCTGCCCAAAGGGGTGTCAACGCAAGCCTGACATTCCCTTAGTATCCGTCAGACATGGACCGGTTGATATCCTTCTGATAGAGCTCCTGGTAGACATAGCTGCGCTGCTTGAGCTTGTCCTTGATCTCCTTCGAATAGGGCATGAAGCGCCAGAAGATAGCCCGCACTTCCTTCTCCAGCTTCTGGATGCCCTCGCTCTCCTTGGTGATCCAAACCTGGTAGTCCTGGATAAAGTATTCCTTGACGTCACCCCGGATCTTCTTGGCCGTAAACCACTGGTAGTAGTTGCCCGTGAGGCCTTCCTCCATCCAGTAGAAGGAGGCCTTTTCCTTGGCCACCTGCCAGCGGAGGTCGGCCACGGCGCTGATCACGGCGTTGGTCAGGTTCTTGGGGTACATGGGAATGGCGACCCTTCCCCGGCTCGAGGCGCGGTTATAGCGGTCGAAGTGCTCCCAGCAGATGCCGGAATCCCCATAGCAGGGCAACAGGAGGATAAAGGGCACGATGCGGTGGAGGGC
>JAKPBN010000290.1 GCA_029778945.1 Spirochaetota bacterium | reverse complement strand
CATCCATGTCCCCCTGGAAGACCTCACCAAGGACGACCTGAAGCGCATCATCACCGAGCCCAAGAACGCCGTGCTCAAGCAGTACCAGGAGTCGATGCGACTGGACGGGGTCGAGCTGGTCTTTGACGACGAGGCCGTGGAGGCGATCGCCGCCAAGGCCATCGAGCGCAACACCGGAGCCCGGGGCCTCCGGGCGATCGTCGAGTCCCTCATGATGGACGTGATGTACGATATCCCCTCCATCGAGGGCGACAAGAAGGTCGTGGTGACCAAGGACACGGTCGAGAAGGGCAGCCGCCCCGCCGTGGAGATCCTCAAGAAAAGCGCATGAGCCTCCTCTCCGTCTTCTCGGGCGGCCAGGGGATCGAGCTCCCCCTCCTCCACTCCAGGGACTCCGTGGTCTTCCCCAAGGCCGTGGTGCCCCTGTCCGCCTCGACCAAGCTGGCCGTGGCCGCCGTCGAGGTGGCGATGCAGGGGGAAAAGCGCCTTGTCGTGGGCCTCATGAAGAGCGGGGCCGACGAGCGCAAGGCCGAGATCGAGGTCCATGAGATAGCCACCGTAGTCAGGATTGTCCAGCAGGTCAGGCTTCCCGATGGCTCCCTGCGCCTCCTCGTCGAGGGCGAGGAAAGGGTTCGGATACGCAAGAACAGCCTTAGGAAGGACCACCTGGTGGCCCTGGTGGAGGCCCTGCCCGAGACCACCGAGGCCGAGATGGCCCGGAGCGAGGTCGAGGCGGCGGTCAAGCTTGTCCGCCGCACCTTCTCCCAATACGCCGAGCTTGTCAAGAAGATACCCCCGGAGACCCTGGCCGCCGCCGACCGCGCCGCCCGGGCCCACGAGCTCTGCGACGTGATCGCCAACGCCCTCACCCTCAAGCCCGACCGCCGCCAGGACCTCCTCTCCCCCACGGGCTCCCTGGAGCGCCTGGAGGCCGTGGAGGCCGCCCTGGAGGGCGAGGTCGAGCTCCTCAATCTCCAGCGCAAGATCGGCGCCAAGGTCAAGAACCGCATCGACCGCAACCAGAGGGAATACTTCCTCCAGGAGCAGCTCAAGGAGATCAACAAGGAGCTCGGCCGGGACGACGAGAGCTCCGAGAGCAAGGAGCTTGAGGCCGCCCTGGTGGCCAAGAATCCGCCTGAAGAGGTCCTTGCGAAGGCTAGGAAGGAGCTGTCCCGCCTGGGCAAGCTCCAGGCCTTTTCTCCCGAGGCCGGGGTCCTAAGGGTCTACTGCGAATGGCTCGCGGACCTGCCCTGGTCGAGCCGCAGCGAGGACAACCGGGACATAGCCGAGGCCAAGCGGGTCCTGGACGAGGACCACTATGGGATGGAAAAACCCAAGGCCCGGATCCTCGAGTTTATCGCCGTCCGCCAGCTGTCCGAGCGGGGCCGGGGTCCCATCCTCTGCCTCGTGGGCCCGCCGGGCACGGGCAAGACCTCCCTGGGCCGCTCGGTCGCCCGGGCCCTGGGCCGCAAGTTTGTCCACATGAGCCTTGGCGGGGTGAGGGACGAGGCCGAGATCCGCGGCCACCGCAAGACCTACGTGGGGGCCCTGCCCGGCAAGATCATCCAGTCGATCAAGAAGGCCGGCAGCGTCAACCCGGTCTTCCTCCTCGACGAGATCGACAAGATGTCCTCGGATTTCCGGGGCGACCCGGCGAGCGCCCTCCTTGAGGTCCTCGACCCGGAGCAGAACTCCTCCTTCACCGACCACTACCTGGAGCTCCCCTACGACCTCTCGGACGTGATGTTCATAACCACCGCCAACTCCCTCCATGGCATCCCCTACCCCCTCCTCGACCGGATGGAGGTGATCGAGGTCCCGGGCTATTCGGAGTACGAGAAGCTCGAGATCGCGAAGAAGTACATCGTGCCCAAGCAGATCGCCGAGAACGGCCTCGGCTCGGCCTCGGTCACGATCCGGGACGAGGCCATCCTCGAGATCATCCGGCACTACACGATGGAGTCCGGAGTGCGGAGCCTTGAGAGGGAAATCGCCCATGTGGTGCGCAAGCTCGCCCAGGAGGCGGTCGAGAAAGGTTGCGCGACCGACCCGGCCCTGCTCGCGGACTGGAGCTCCGAGGTCACCGGCCCCGGGGTCAAGGCCCTGCTTGGCCGAAGGGTCAGGGAGGGCGACGTCTTCTTCAAGGAAGCCAGGCCCGGCGTGGCCTTTGGCCTCGCCTGGACCGAGCAGGGCGGCTCCCTCCTGCCCGTGGAGGCTTCTGTCTTCGAGGGGGGCGAGGGGCTTATCCTCACCGGCAACCTGGGGGATGTGATGAAGGAAAGCGCCCGGGCGGCCCTGACCTTTATCCGCTCCCGGGCGGGGGATTTTGGCCTCCGGGAGGCCAACTTCCATAAGAAAGCCGTGCATATCCACGTCCCGGAAGGGGCCATTCCCAAGGACGGTCCCTCCGCAGGCATAACCCTTACGGCGGCCCTCCTCTCGGCCTTTACCGGGGTGGCCCTTTTGCCTGCCCGGGCCATGACCGGGGAGATAACCCTGACCGGGCGGATCCTCCCCGTGGGAGGGTTCAAGGAAAAGCTCCTCGCGGCCCACCGGAACAAGATGGAGACAGTCATCCTCCCCGCGAGGAATGAAAAGGATCTTGAGGACCTGCCCAAGGAAGTCAGGAATGCCCTGCATTTTGTCTTTGGGGACAACGCTCTCGACCTGCTGCCGGCCCTCTTTCCCGCAGGCACCTTCCCTAAGGTCAAGGCGGCCGCGCCTTCGACCAGGAAAAGCTCTGGGGCTGCCAAGGCCGGAACAGCGGCCAAGGGCAAGGATTCTGCGCAAGGGAAGCCTGGGGCCACTACAAAGACCGGGGCAAGCAAAAAGGCCGTGGCTCCCAAGGCAAAGCCCCGAAAGCCCCCCTTGGCTTGACAGGCAGGGAGGCTCGGCCCTAATCTCGAGCCACACCGGGGTGGCGCCCCTCCCGTCGGGAGCTAGGAGCGTCTGAGATCATACCCGAAGAACCTGAACCGGATAATGCCGGCGGAGGGAGTCATGCGCCTACCAGCACGCATACTTTTATTCCTTGCCCTACCAATTCTCGTCCTCTCTTGCTCCAACAAGGAGGAGGCCGAGCTCACAGTCTACACCTATGATTCCTTTGTCGCCGATTGGGGGGCCGGCCCCAAGCTCGCCACCCTCTTTGAGAAGGAGACGGGCATCAAGGTCAGGTTTGTCTCCAAGGGCGACGGCGGCCAGGTCCTGTCCGCGGCCATCCTCGAGCGCAAGGTCCCCAAGGCCGACATCCTCCTGGGCCTGGACAACCAGCTCGCGCCCAAGGCCCTAAAGGCCGACCTATTGCGGCCCTATTCAGCCAAGGGCCTTGAAAACCTGGACCCATTGCTGCGCTTCGACCCCTCCTTGCGCCTTACCCCTTTTGACTATGGGCATTTTGCGGTGATATGGGACAGCGCCAAGCTCAAGACTCCTCCCAGGAGCCTCGAGGACCTGACTAAGCCAGAATACGCCAAGAAGCTTATCCTGATGGATCCCCGGACCTCGACGCCGGGACTGGGCTTCCTGGCCTGGACTAAGGCCGTATACGGACCTGCCTGGGGCGAGTACTGGAAGCGCCTGGCCCCCTCGATCCTCGCGATGACTCCGGGCTGGGACACAGGCTATGGCTTGTTTACCGCAGGAGAAGCCCCCCTGGTCATCTCCTACGCCACGAGCCCCGCCTACCACCTTGAAAATGACAAGACCGAGCGCTACAAGGCCCTGGAATTCCCCGAGGGTCATCCTGTCCAGATCGAGGCCGCGGGAATTATAAAGGACTGTCCCCACCCGAGGAACGCCGAGCGCTTCCTGGACTTCCTCCTAAGCCCCCAAGCCCAGGCCGAGCTTCCCCTGACCCAGTACATGTACCCCGTCGTGGCGGACACGAGGCTCCCCGAGAGCTATTCCATCGCCCTAAGGCCCGCCAAGACTCTCAATATCGACGCCTCGGAGCTATCGGAGGACGCCAAGGCCGCGGCACAGATCCTCGCCGCGACAGGAAAATGATAGTAGGCCCTCCTGGGGAAGTCCTGGGCGGCGGGGAGTCTCAGCCCCTCCGCAAGGCCTTGCCTGGGACCCTGAGCCTGGGCCTTTTCCTCCTCCTGGCGGCGGCCCCCCTTGGGGCAAGCCTCCTGGCAGCTTCCCAGGAGGGGGGCCTTGCGGCGGCCCTAGGGAGGGTTCTGGGCTCGGCCTCCACGGCGAGGGCCCTCTCCTTTAGCCTCCGCCAGGCCTTGGCCTCGACCCTCCTGGCCCTCCTCGTGGGCCTTCCCGGGGCCTGGCTCGTGGCCCGCCACGACTTCTCCTGGAGGGGCCTTCTCAAGGCTCTCTCGGCCATACCCTTTTGCGTGCCTCCAATCCTCGTGGTCCTGGCCTTTGTCCTCTACTATGGCCGGGCCGGCCTGCTCAACCGGGGCCTGATGGCCGCCTTTGGCCTAGGCGAGCCTCCCCTCACCTTTCTGTACTCCTTCTGGGGCCTCGTCCTCGTCCACGGTTTCTATAATTTTCCCATCGTCCTCCAGGGTGTGGCGGCGACCTGGGAGGGCCTTCCCCGAGACCGGGAGGAGGCCGCCAGGACCTTAGGGGCAGGCCCCTTCCGGGCCTTTCTCCGGGGAAGCCTCCCTAGCCTCCTCCCAGCCATACTCCAGGCCGCGACCCTGGTTTTCCTCTTTTGCTTCTTTAGCTTTGTGGTCGTCCTCGTGTTCGGGCCCCTGGGGGGCACAACCCTCGAGGTCGAGATCTACCGGGCCGCCCGCTTCGACGCCGATCCCTCCACAGCCTCGGCCCTGGCCCTCGTGGAAACCGGCGTAGCCCTCATAATTGTGCTCATAATCTCCTTCCTGGGCCCCCTGGTTAAGCCCGGGCTGAGGAAGGCCGGAGCCCTCCAGGAAAGGACCAGGCCCCGGGGAGGGGCAAGGCTTGCCCTGGCAGTGTATGGAATCCTCCTCCTTGTCTTTTTTGCGGCCCCCCTCCTGGCCCTGGTAGCCCAGGCCTTTATGGTCCGCGAAGGAAGGGCTGGAGGCTTTAGGCCGGGGCTGGAGAATTTCTTTTGGCTCCTAGGCGAGGGAGGAAGAGGCCCCCTGCTTGGATCCCTTGGGGATAGCCTCTCGGTGGCCCTGCCGGCGGCGGCCTTAAGCCTCCTTCTTGGCAGCATCCTTGCCCTCCTTCTCAATGGCAGGAAGACCGCCCGGCTCGGAGAGGCCTTCCTAAGCCTTCCCCTGGCCGTGTCGGGAGTCGTGACCGCCCTGGGCTGGACCCTCCTCCTCCCGGATGGGGGCAGACCCGGCCTTATCCTGGTCCTGGCCCTCTCGGCCCTGCCTTTTACCCAGCGCAGTGTCTCCGGAGCCCTGGCCGCCCTGGACAGGAGCCCGGCTCTGGCGGCCAGGACCCTGGGGGCAAGTCCTCTTCGGGCAGCCTTGGACATAGAGCTGAGGGGCATCCTCCCGGCCATCCTCCAGGCCGGGGCATTCGCTTTTTCCATTGTCGTCGGGGACGCCAACGCCACCCTGGTGATGGGCCTTGACGACTATGAGCCCTTGCCCCTCCTGATCTATCGCCTGGTTGGGGCCTATCGCTTCCCCGAGGCCTGCGCGGCCGGACTCATCCTTGCGGCCCTGACAGGCCTAGTTTTTTTCGCCAAGGACAGGAAAGATGCCTAGCCTGGACATTAGGGAGCTGGAGTATCGATCTGGGGATTTCGCCCTCCATGTCGACCTGGGCCTCGAGGCCGGGGAGTATGGCCTGATAGTCGGCCCCTCGGGCTCGGGCAAGTCGACCCTCCTCCGTCTGGTGGCAGGCCTCCTCGAGGCCAGCTCGGGCTCGATCGAACTCGGGGGAAGGGAACTCCGGGGACTGGCCCCGGAGGAGCGCCGGGTAGGCCTTGTCTTCCAGGATTACGCCCTTTTCCCCCACCTATCCGCCCGGGGAAACATCGAATATGGCCTCAAGCTGGCCGGCCTTGGCCGATCTGAGCGAAGGAAGGCAAGCCAGGCCCTGGGCTCGGCCTTTCATATAGGCGAGCTCCTGGACCGCCTTCCCTCGGCCCTATCCGGAGGGGAGCAGCAGCGGGTGGCCCTAGCCCGGAGCCTAGCCGCAAAGCCCGACCTCCTCCTCCTCGACGAGCCACTATCCTCCCTCGATCCCTCACTGCGGAGGGAGCTAAGGGCAGAGATCAAGGAGAGGGTCACCGACGCGGGGGTGATGGCCCTGCAAGTCAGCCATGACCTCGAGGAAGCCCTAGCCATGGCGGACAGGCTCTTTGTCATGGATGCCGGGCGGATAGTCGAGGCCGGGCGGCCTGAAAATATCTGGGAAAGGCCCCGGACCGCCTTTGCGGCTAGGCTCGTGGGCAGGGGCCCCGTCCTGCAGGTCGAGGCTTTCGAGAGCCTGGGGACAGTCCTCCTGGCAAGAACGGCCGAGGGGGCTTTCCCCCTCGGCATAGGGAGCAGGGAAGGCAGCCGGAAAGGCCCCCTGTCCCTGTTGCTCCCATCGGATCGGCTTGAGCCCATAAAGGCGGGGACTGTCCCCGCCTCCGGGGAGCATATCCTTCAAGGCCAGGTCCTAGGCTCAAGCTATGCGGGGGCAACGAGAAAGATAGGACTCCAGGGCAAAGGCGGCCGCTTTGAGGTATCCGTCGGGGCCGAGCACTGTCCCCAAGCCGGGGAAACAATGGCCTTTAGGCTGACCGGGGCCGGGGCAATCCTTCTAGAGGGGGCCTAGAAGGCCTAGGCAGGATCATCCCGGCCGGGTATCTGGATTCCGTAGTCCTTGACCTTGTTCAGGAGGGTGCGGCGGGTAATGCCAAGCTCCTGGGCCGTCTTTTCCCGATGCCAGGCATTTCTCTTAAGGGACAGGAGGATAGCCTCCTCCTCGATTTCCGCAAGGCTCCTGGGCCGGGACGGGGGATCGGCCGGGGTATTCCCCGGGCCCTGTCCCTCGCCGGTCCGCCTTCGGCCCAGGTCGCCGGAGAGGCTAAAGTCCCGGGCCTCGATCTGGCTCCCCTCGGCGAGGATCACGGCCCGCTCCAGGGCATTCTCGAGCTCCCGAATATTCCCCGGATAGGGATAGGCCTCCAGGAGGGCCAGGGCCTCGGGGGATATGCCCAGACCCTTTCGACCAAGCTCCCGGGTTAGGCGCTCCAGGAAAAAGCCCGCTAGAAGAGCCACATCGCCCTTTCTCTCCCTGAGGGGGGGCAGGTGTATCCTGATGACGTTGAGCCGGTAATAAAGGTCCTCCCTAAAGCTTCCCGCGGCTACCATAGCCTCGAGGTCCCGGTTGGTGGCGGCGATAAGCCTGACGTCCACAGGGATGTCCTTGGTGGCCCCCAGGCGCTGGATCTTCCTCTCCTGGATGGCCCGCACCAGCTTGACCTGGAGGTGGGAGGGCAGGTCGCCTATCTCGTCCAGGAAGAGGCTGCCCCCCTGGGCGGCCTCAAAGAGGCCCTGGGTCCGGGTATCGGCCCCCGTATAGGCTCCCTTTTCATGGCCAAAGAGCTCGCTCTCAAGGAGGGTTTCCGGCACGGCGCCGATATTGATGGGCACAAAGGCCCCCTCCCGCCCGGACACCTCATGGATCAGCCGGGCCGCCACTTCCTTGCCCGTGCCGCTTTCCCCGGTGATAAGGATCGTCGCCTGGGAAGGCCCCGCTTTCTGGATAAGGCGGGCCACCTCCTTGATGGAGGGGCTTTCGCCGATCATCCGGGTCCCACCCTTCAGGTGCCGGGAGCCGGCCTCGAGGCGGCTCATGGCCCTACGCTCGGCGACGGCCTTGCGGAGGCGAAGGACAAGCTCCTCGGGGTCAAAGGGCTTGACCAGGTAGTCCCAGGCTCCGAGCTTCATGGCCTCGACGGCCTCCCGGACTTCTCCATGGGCCGATATGACAATCACCGGCAGGGAGGGACCTTCATCATGGATCCAACGCAAGAGTCCGAGGCCGTCCACGATGGGCATGCGCAGGTCCGTGACCAGGGCGTCGAAGGTTTCCTGGCCCAAGGCCTCGATCGCCTCCTTGCCATCGCCCACACCCCTGACCTCGATCTCATCCAGGGCGAGAAAGCCCTTCAGGGACTCGACCATGCGCTTTTCGTCGTCCGCTATCAGGATACGCATGCCTTGGGTCCGTCCTTAGGCCCCCGGCTTGAAAGCCCGGACGCCTCACCTATACTTATTCCATGGGCAAGGATAGCGGAAATGGCAAGATCCGGGAAGCGACGGTCGCGGGGATTTTCTATCCCGAAGACCCCCGGGAACTCGAGGCCGAGCTCGACCGCTACCTGGAAGCCCCCCTGCCCGAGGACTTCCAGGCCCTGGCCCTGCCTACCCAGGCCATCCTCTCCCCCCATGCGGCCCTGGCCTATTCGGGGGACCTGGCCGCCACGGCCTGGAAGGCAGTCCGGAACCGCCCCCTTTCAACCGTTGTCATCCTCTCACCCCTCCACAGGGCCAGCGAAAGCGCTGTCTACCTTTCCGAGGCCGACCAGTTCTCCACCCCCTTAGGACCGGTCTTGGTCGACTCCCGGTCTGTGGAAGATCTCCTGGACTGCTCGACGGCTTTTTCGAGAAATGACATCCCCCATTTTGAGGAGCATGGGATCGAGATGCAGCTACCCTTTCTGCGCCGCCTCTATCCCGAGGCCAGGCTTGTCCCGATCCTGCTTGCCAACCCAGGTCCCTCCCTCGTCAGGACCCTGGCCACAGCCCTAGGCCTTGTCTTTGGTCCCCGCAGGGATTCGACCCTCCTCGTCCTTTCAAGCGATCTGGCGGCGGGCTATGAGGAGGGACAGACCTCCCATCTGGCCGACACAATCCTGGCCGACCTGGCCGAAGGTGACTGGGAGGCCCTCCTCGCCCCGGCTGCCCGGGGCTGCCAGGCCGCCTGCGGGGCCGCCTGCCTGGCGTCCTTCCTGGCCTCGCCCCTGGCCGACAAGACCGAGGGCCACCTCCTGGGGCGCCATGACTCGGTCTCGACCCGGTCGAGCGCCCAGGAAAGGCTTGTCCACTACGCGGCTATGGCCTTTGTGGGAGGTTTATCATGAGCGGGATGGAGGGGATCGGCCCCAAGGAGGGACAGAGCCTCCTTGCCTGGGCGAGGGCGTGCATCATGGAAGGCCTTGGCCTTGCCCCGGACGGATTGCAGGCGCCGACCGGGACAGCCTTTGAGACCAAGGCCGGAGCCTTTGTGAGCCTCCACAAGGCCGGAAGGCTCAGGGGCTGCATTGGCCGGATGGTGGCGGACCGGCGCCTCGTGGATACCGTGGCCGATATGGCCAGGGCGGCGGCCTTTGAGGATCCCCGCTTCCCCTCCCTCGAAGCCTCGGAGCTCGAGCAGGTCGACCTCGAGCTGACTATCCTGTCACCCATGCACAGGATTGCCGACGTCAAAGAGATCGAGGTGGGTCGCCACGGCCTCTATATGGTCAGGGGCTGGCATTCCGGAGTCTTCCTACCCCAAGTGCCCGTGGGGCAGGGCTGGGACAGGGCGGCCTACCTGGAGAATGTCTGCTATAAGGCCGGCCTTGGGCCCGATGACTGGAGGGCGCCGGACACGGAGCTCTTTATCTTTGAAGGCCTCATCTTCAAGGAGCTCAGGACCGGGAAAGACCCCGCTTCCTGAAATCCTTGTAATACCAGGACCGTAGGGCCTCGGCCCGGCGGAAGCCCGCGTAGAGGGCCGGCCTCAAGGCAAGGTCCCAAGAGCCCGCCCGATGGAGTATCGCCCCCCCAAAGCCGGTCTTAAAGCGATACAGGCCTGCCATGGGATGGTCGGGATCCTCGGTGGGGGGAATCCCATAAAAGTCATAGCTCTGGCAGGCCGCGGCCTTGGCCGCCTTGATAGCCTCCCACTGGAGGGCATAGGTGGGCATCAGGTTGCGCTTTTCGTTGGACGAAGCCCCATAAAGGTAGGTCGCCTCCCCCCGCCAGAAGATGGTGATGATCGAGGCCAAGGCCTCACCCTCGTGCCGGGCTGTCCATACCCGGAGTTCCGGGGGAAGACTGTCCCCACCGGAATCCTCGGCGAGCTCGAATAGCTTGCGATAGTAGGAGGCCGGGTGAAGGGCTATCTTGTCCCGGGCCGAGGTTTCCTCATAAAGACGATAAAACACTTCCAGGGACTGTCCCCAGCGGGCTTTTCCTTCAGCGGCCTGGATCGAGCTGACCTCGACCCCTTTTTTTTCCGCCAGGCGGATATTGTAACGCCATTTGGGCTTCATGCCCAAAAGAAGGTCTGCCTCGCCCTGGCTGAGATCGAGGACAACCGTGTCCGGTGGCTGGATATCCGCTGCCGACCTTTGCAGGGGGGACCCGAGGCTTGGGCGGAGGGGCTCGGGCCGGACAGGGAACGCCGGATCGGCGTCGGATTCGGCTTCAGAGACAGGACTATCGGGCTTGGGAGCCTCGGTTAGGGACCAGGGTGGATCATAGCGGATAAAAAGGGTCGAGGCGGGAAGCCGGGATTTGAGGGCCCTGGCTAGGCCTGCAAGGAGGTCTGTCCCTCTCTGGGGTTGCTCTGACCCAAGGTCAACTTCTCCCTCGGGCCCATGGGGAATATAGGCAAAGCCTAGCCCCGCCTGGAGCCGGCGGGACATCACCAATAGGGGGCGAGACTCTTCTTGGCCAGGAGTCGAAAGTAGAAAGGCCTGGGGCTTCCAGCCGAACTCGGCCTTAAACCGGGCCCAGAAATCGGACTGGAGAAAGGACCGGGACTTTCCGCAGGCCTCAAGGCCTGCCTCCTCAAGCTTGATTTCCATAGACCTAGGCGGCCCTTAGCCTATCTCGCCCTCCGGGACGAGGCCGAGCTTGAAGGGCTTGCCATCGGCCAGGAGGAGGGCGCCCTCGCAGGTGGCTTGGCCACCCCGGGCCGTCAGGGGCACGGAGAAGAAGGTGTCCACATCGATTTCCGCGGCCGGCACTAGGGCAAGGTCCTGGCCCTCGAGGACAACCCTCGAGCCCGGGGTAGCCTCACCGGCGTCCAGGACATCGCAACCCTCCCGGACCCCTTCTGGAGTATGGCGGGCCGCAGCCAGGAGCATGCCCCGGCTCTCGACCCCCCGGAGCTTGGCGGGCTTGAGATTGTTGACGAGGACAATATGGCGGCCTAGGAGCTCCTCTTCCTTGTAGTAGGGCACAAGGCCGGAGACGATAACCCGCTCGGTGCCACTGCCGTCATCCAGGGTCTCGATATAGAGCTTGTCCGCCTTGGGATGGCGCTCGATCTTGACGATCTTGGCGACCCGAAGGTCGACGAGGCGGGCAAAGCGCTCCCGATTCGGGAGCTCGGCAAAGGGGAGGACCTTGGGCTCAGGCGGCGCGGCAGGCTTTTCCGGCGCGGCGGCCTTGAGGGATGGGGCAGCGGCGGCGCCGGGCGCAGATGCAGCCTTGGCGCCGGCGGGGGCGGTCCCAGAGACCGGACCCTCGCGGTCGGCCCTCTCCTTCTGGGAGCCAGCGTAGCGGTCCCGCAGGCTGGAGATAAAGTCATCCTCGAGCTTGGCAAAGAGAACTTCGCTCGTCACCACCTTATCGAGACCTGAGAGCTTCCCGAGGTCCTCCCAGGCTAGGCCCTTGGCCCCCGGCGCCCCGCCCACCGCAAGGCCGAAGAAGGAGGCGACGCGGGCCGCCGTGGCCGGAAGATAGGGCGCGATGATTATCGCGAGGTCCCGGAGGACAAAGCAGAGGTCCCTGATGAGGGAGGCCGCGGCCGGCGGGTCGCTGATCCTGGTCTTCCAAGGCTCCCCGTCCTGGAAGCGCTTGTTCGCAAGGTCGGCCAGGGCGAAGGCATCCCGGAAGGCATCCCGGAGCTCGGCGCGGTCGAGCTTTTCACCGATTGCCGTCTCAATGGCCCTGGCCTTGGCCCAGAAGGCCTCGTCGGACGCGCCCTCGGGGACAGTCCCGCCATAGTAGCGAGTCACAAAGGTGAGGGTGCGGTTGACCAGGTTGCCCAAGTTGCCGATAAGCTCCCCGTTCACCTTGTCCTGGAATTCCGACCAGGTAAAGGTATAGTCGCTCTTTTCCGGTCGGTTCCAGAAGATGTAAAAGCGCCAGACATCGGCGGGGATGCCCGTGGCCATCGCGTCGTTCCCAAAGACTCCGATGCCCTTGGACTTGGAGAACTTGCCCGACTCATAGTTGAGGTATTCCGTGGAGGACATGTGGTGGAGCATGGTCCATTTCCGGCCCGAGCCGAGGAGGGTCGAGGGAAAGATCACCGTGTGGAAGGGGATATTGTCCTTGCCGATAAACTGGAAGAGCTCCACGTTCTCGGGGTCCATCCACCAGGTCCTATAGTCAAAGCCCATCTCATCCCCGGCGGTGGCCGTGATGGAGATGTAGCCGATCGGGGCGTCAAACCATACATAGAAGACCTTTTCCTCAAAGCCCGGCTTGGGAACGGGGATTCCCCATTTCAGGTCCCGGGTGATGGCCCTGGCCTTGAGGCCGTCCCTGATCCAGGCCTGGGTCATCTGGATGGCGTTGTTGGCCCAGAAGCCCTTGACGCTGGCCTCCTTCATCCAGGCCTCAAGGCGGGGCTTGATCGCCGGGAGGTCTATGTAGAGGTGGGTGGTCTTCCTGGGATGGGGAGTGGCCCCGCAGCTCGAGCACTTGGGCTCCTTGAGCTCCGTGGGCTCGAGGAGCTTGCCGCAGCTTTCACACTGGTCTCCCCGGGCGCCGTCATAGCCACAGGAGGGACAGATGCCCCGGACATAGCGGTCGGCCAGGAAGCGGGCGCAGGACTCGCAGTAGAGTTGCTCGATGGTCTCTTCCTTGACAAGGCCCGCGGCGTCCACGTCCTTGAAAAGGCCCTGGACTATCTCGGTCTGCCTGGGCGTCGAGGTCCTTCCGAACTTGTCAAAGCCGATGTTAAACCAGGCATAGATGTCCTTGTGGAGGAGGTGGAAGCGATCACACAGCTCCCGGGGGCTGACGCCCTCCTCGGCGGCCTTGGTCTCCGTCGCGGTCCCGTACTCGTCGGTGCCGCAGACGTAAAGGGTCTCATAGGCCTTGAGCCTGCAGAACCTCGAATACACGTCGGCCGAGAGGACCTGGATGAGGTTGCCCAGGTGGGGGACATTGTTCACATAGGGCAGGGCGGCAGTGACAAGACGGCGTTTCATAGACCGGAAGGATAATCGCGCCGGCAAGGGCCTGTCAAGGATAGGCCCTCCCCACGGGGCTCAGAACAGGATTGTCGCCGAGAGCTCGAGGGCGGGTCCTATCGTGAGCACGCCCGTGTCCGCCGACCGAGTCTCCACAAGGGAAGCCTTGCAGGCCAGGGTGAGGAGGTCCTTGGCGACAACCTTCCAGGCTATGGACTCCGTAGCGGAAAGACCGAGGGCGGCGGCGCTGCCATCGGTCTCCTTGGAGGACAGGTCCACGACAGCGGAGAAAACTGTGCGGCAGACGGGGCTCGCCTTGACCAGGCTCTCGAGCCAGAGCGAGGCGACGGAAACCTTGGCAGGCCCCGGGCCATGGGCTTCCGCTTCTTCTGCAGGCTTTGCGTGGGGCTTGGTCGCGGCCCCGAGGGCAAGGAGGTAGAGGTCGAAAAGCCAATTGCGCTCCCGGCGCAGGGAAAGGCTCAGGTCAAGGGACTCGGACCAGCTGGCCGAGGCGGAGTCCTTCTTCCAGGACAGGCGATTGTCAAAGTCAAGACTGTCCCGGGAGGCATTGCCGTAGAGGGTCATGAGATTTTGCAGGACCGCGGATAGGCTCGGCACCCCATCCCCCTCGGTGAGGCCCAGCTCGAGCTGGAGGCTCGAATGGTATTCATCGCTCTCGACGAAAGCCAGGATGGGATGGGATCCCGCCTGGCCCAGGACATTCACCGCCTGGGCCTTGATCCCGAGCTTGAGCCCCGAGGTCGTTGTCTGGCTCGAGGAGGCCAGGGAATAGCTGCGGTACCAGGCCAAACTGAGAGCCGAGGGAAGGACGAGGTCGAGGACCGAGGAGCCATAGCTCCTGGCCAGGACGAGGCCGAGCTCGGGACTGTAGGTGTAGGAGCCTAGGTCCTCGGTGCCAGCCCAGTCCCGGAAGGCCGAGGCCACCGGGGAGCTGTCCCCAAAGAGCTCGGCAAAGGGGACCGAGGTCCAGAATACGGAATTGCCCTGGATACCGGCCCCGAGGGCCTGGGCAAAGCCCAGGATGCCCCCGGCGCTTGAGTAGTCGGTCCTCGTCGAGGTCCGCTTATAGTAAGGCGAAAGCAGGAGGTCCTTGCCAAAGGAAAGAGGCAGCTGGGCCTTGGCCGCAAAGGTCTGGTCTCGCCGGGGACTGGCCCCCAGGGGCTGCTCGCTCGCCTCCAGGGAAAACCTGAGGACTTCCCCGACCGTGCCTGCGGAGAGCACCGCCAGGGCATCGACACTCCGCCGCTTCGCCTCGGACTCCTTGGCTGGGAGCAGATAGCCGAGACTATCATACCAGTTGGAGCCATAATCGCCAACAAGGCCGCCCCAGGTCCCGGGATAGCCCGAGCTCTTCGCGTCCAGGCTTGCGGTAAGGACATTGCCCCCGATCCCCGCCTTGGCCGTCCAAGCCTGGCTAAAGAGCCCGGTCCCTCCGGCGGAGGCTCCGGCATAGCTTGTGGCCTGGCCGAGCTCCAGGCTTAGGACCTTTCCAAGGCCCAGACCTAGGCTATCCTTGCGGCCAAAGGAGCCCGTCGCCGGGTCGGAGTCAAAGCTTTCACTCGCCCTCAAGGGAAGGCCGGGAGTGGAAAAACCCAAGCTGTGGCCCCCTCGGGCGATTAAGCCGTCGGGCCCCAGGGAAGCCCTGAGCCTTCCTCCAAGGCTTAAGGGCCCAAAGGCGGTGGCCAGGGAGGATCCGCCCGAGAGGTAGGAATAGTCGCTCCAGGCCGCTGAGAGGTCCGAGCCCAGGGACAGTCCTCGGCCCAGGCCCCCGGGCCCCCAGTGAAGATCCTTGTCCTGGTAGGAAAGCTCGCCTTTTAGAAGGAGGGCCGCCGAGCCTGAGTCCTCCTCGAGGAGGATCTCATCCACCCATACGGTGTCCCCCAGGGCTGCGGAATCCAAGCCTACGAGGAGGCGGGAGGCCGAGGACCGGCCCGGGTCATAGCTAGCCGTCGCGGCCGAGCCCAGGCTTGAGAGGGCTCCGCCCTCCTCGGCCTGGACATAGACCTCGGCCTCCCCATAGCCATACCGGAGGACAAAGCGCTTCCACTCAGGCCCCAGGGCCGAGGCCGGGATCGTGACTAGAAGTTCCGCGTCCGAGGGGCCGCTTGCACCCTGGTCAAGCTCAATCGTCAGGGTCGCCAAGGCCGCAAGGGCGGTGGTCCTTGCCATAAAGGAGAAGACGCGCAAGTCCGAGACCGGCGGGGCATCGATATACTTAGCGAGGAAAAAACTCCCCGCGGCCCCCGCCTCGAGAACGAGGGCCTTCTGGGCCGAGCCATCCGAGTGGAGGCCCGCCTCGAGGCTTGGCCACTGGCTTGCCAGCCTGCTTTCCTTGACCTCTATAGCGGTAAAGCTCACGGCCCCCGGCAAAGGGCGGTAGGAGAGGTGATAGGTCGTGGTCGATTCCATCCCGTCGATCCGGTAGCGGCCGCTAGCCTGGCCCGTCGACCACTGGCCCGCCAGGGCAAGGCTATGGGTAAAGGGCCCCGCCCGGTCCTCCTCACCCGCCGTGAGGACTATCTTTCCGGGATCGGCCTGGCCTGAGCTCGCATAACTTGTCCCAGGGACGCTCCACCTTAGACCCAGGGCGGTCCAGGCCCTCCGGCCCTCGCCCAGGTCGACAAAGCCCCCGAGGCCCGCCGCGAGGCTCCCCGTGCTCCGATCGGAGGACTCCCGGAGGTAGCTGACCCTGATTTCCTCGTCCAGGCCCGGAGCGACGCCCAGGGTCAGGCTGCCCGAGGCGGCATCCACCGCAAAGGAGTAGTCCGGAACTCCGTTGCGGCTGACCTCCACCGAGCCCTCCACAACGTCGGTGTCTATGGTGATCTTCGAGGACTGGCTGTAGAGCCTTAGGACAATGGCCTTGCTTGAGCTAGGCGCATAGGTCTTGTCTAGATTATCCCCGGAAAGGATGGTCGAGTAGAGCCAGTCCATGTCGGCCGCGAAGGGCTGGCGATAGGCGGCATCTTGGGGGTCGACGACGCCGTTATAGACCACCTCGGCCCAGCCTGAGGGGTCGACAGACACCGAATAGGAGGAATCGACGAGGCCCGTCGAGAGGTCCCGGACATAGGCATCGCTGCCCTCGCCGCCTGAGACCGCATAGCGGCCCAGGGCCAGGGTGGGGGCGGCCAGATAGCCGGCAGGAGTGGCGGCTCCCTCGGTGTTGTCCGGATCAAAGAGGAGGAGGCAGGCCCTGCCATTGACCGCAATGCTGCCCGAAAGGCCCGAATACCAGGCAAGGATCTTGGTCGTGGCCGCAGTGGCAAGGGAGATGAGCCCCGTGACGGCGGAATAGCTGTACTCCGAGGCGGCCATCTTCCGGTACCTAAGGCCATCGTGGGCACAGAGGAGGCTGCCAACGCTGCTCTCGATATAGAGCTCTAGGTTAGTTACCGGGGATGGAAAGATATCGTAGTCAACCACAAACCATCGGCCCCGGACAAAAGCAGTGGGGTTGAGGACAGTCTCGATGACTTCCGTGCCGCCGACAAAAAGCTTTTCCACCCGGGTGGCTTGGTCGTAGCGGACCATGGCCTTGCCGGAAAAGTTGCCTGTCCCAAGCTCGGCCGAGGCACCAAAGGACCGCCAGCTTCCCGCCCCAAGGGAGAGGAAGGGTAGAACCGGAAAGCTGATCCCATCGTTTCCGGCCCGGATTTCCTTGAGGATCCCACCCTCGCCACCGCGATAGCCGACAGAGTACCTCGACTCGCTGGCGTCGGAGCTCACGCGGATCTCGGCGAATAGCTTCTTGAAGAGGAGAAAGGAGATATAGAGGTCGGGAGTCTGGGTGAAAAGGAGGGGCTGGTCCTGGGCGAGGGATGCCGATCCTGAGCCGTCGATGACCAGTCCCGCGGTCCCGGTAATGCCCAGAGCCCAGGATCCCTTGACCAGGAGTTCGGCCTCGGAGCTGCCATAGGTTAGGTCAAAGAGACTCGAAGGGGCCTCATCGGGCAGGGCGGGAAAAGCCCCCTCGGCATAAAGGGGCTGGCCCAGAAAAACGCACAGGAGGAAAGCCCCGAGGGAGAGGATGAGGCGACCTCTACGACTTAACGTTGCAGCCACAGAAGTATATAATCCTATTGTATCACGGGGGGCCAGGTAAAGCCGATTCGCCAAACCCACCGGGGAGGAAAGGCTACGGAGGCTCGGTTCCTTTCGCGCCTGGGGCGCGCAGTCGTAAAAATCCTCATCGTTCTGTCCTCAGGCCTCACTATTGCCCTCGAGGCAGGGACAGTCCTCGGTGCGCCTTGGCCCATCCGGAGCCACATATCCCTATTTTGCCTCGGATTGGACGTTTTTTTCTTCCTTGAGCTGGCTGTTCGAGGGTCGGCTTGCTTCGCGGAGGGAAAACTATCAGGCTACCTTCGCCGGGGCGGCGGTTGGAGGGATCTTATTGCCGCAGTCCTACCCCTTGTCTTCAGCACCGGCCCCTTCCTTTTCGGGGGTATCGATGGACTAGCCAATACCGCGACAGTCACAGCCCTTGGTTCCTTCCGCCTCCTCCGTGGACTTGGGCTTTTGAGGCTCCTCAGGCTTGTTCGCCTCTTCCCTGGGGACAGTCCTTCGACCTGGGGCGACGAGCCCGCGGCCTCGACCGCATCCCGGGCAGCCGTATTGGCCCTCTTTTCCTCCCTTGCGGTGCTGATCCTTGCGGAACTAGCATCTGTAGCCGGTGTTTGGCCCGACGCCCACTCCGCCCTGGCAACAAAGAGGGAAGCTAGTCTCAAGGCCCTAGCCTTAAACCCCAGCGCTGACGTGGCTGAGCTCGTGGCTTTGGCCGATGAGGATCTCCTCCTAGTCAGATACCAAGGACAGGTCGTGTATACCAGGTACAGCGCCGAAGAGTACCACCGCAGATTTGGGCCCGATGAGATCGGATACCTCCGGCGAGGGACAGACCTCGAGGCATTTTTCGCGCTGAGCTCCGAGGTTATGGCCCAGGCGGCCTCAACCCTAGCGGCAGGCATATCCGGCCTCGCGATTTTGCTCTCCATCGCCTTGGGGTGCAAAGATGGAAGAACGAATCTCCCCAAACCTCAGACACCGGGGACAGTCCCCCAAGAAATTATCGAGAGGGATACAGAAATCGCCGAGAACAAGCCGATAGGCAGCGAGGAGCTTGAGGGACTATTGGGTAGTTCATTTGAGATGGGACGGGAAAATAAAAAAGGCCTATGACAGTAACCTTGCTTTCGATAATCCTTGAGTTGCCAGAGACGACATCCATAAAGGATAAGCGCAAGATTGTCACGATGACAAAGGAAAAACTGCGCCAGAAATTCAGGATTAGCTGCGCCGAGGTTGATCTGCAGGATTCTCTTGGATTTGCGGAGCTTGGAGGAGCCCTTGTCTCTAATTCTCGCGATTTTGGGGAAAAGGTCATGCGCAAGGCCGTCTCGTTCGTCGAGGACGATCTCAACCTCAGGATATACGACGCTCAAATCCACAGCGAGGTCTACTGAACCTGAACCACATGCCCAACTAGGCTAGGCTTTTTTCCCCTTTCCAGATTTCGACTTTGGGGCTGTACGGCTGGCTCCAAAATACTTTTCACTTCTATACCTAAGCCATACCCTGAGGACTTGAGGCACCTTCTGCCTCTCTTCCTTCGAAAGGCTCTCGTAGAGCTCAATGGCGGCATCGCGGGCAGTCCTGCAGGCGAGGTTGTTATGGGCATCCCAGTAGCTTCGCGCGAGGCGTATTCGCCTGCATACGTCCTTTACAACCTCGTCCCTGGACACAGAAGCCTTCTCGGGATTTCCCACGGAACCTCGCCTTCGCCTGCGAACGCGGACACTTACATTCCAGCAGGCCCTTTAATTTCGTTTGGCAAGCCTGCGGCCTATTAATGGCCAGGACCGCGGCTATCCTCAGTCGGAAAGCTATAGTGATAGTAACAATTCAAATGATACAAGGAAGATTCCTCGAGCTCGTCCAAAGGCTGCACCAGGGCCAATCCCGTGGATCTTCGACCAAGCCTGCCTTAACCGGGTTTTCCTCGATATAGGCCTTCACCCTGAGGAAGACCGTCCTGCAGTTAATGACCGTTGAGCGAAAGCGATCGCCCCAGACATGGCCCCAGTATCCGAAAATCTTATTGAAGGCTTGGGCAAATACACCCATTATCCATCTCATGATATCAGAAAGGCACTCATGTTTGCCCGGCTTAAGGATGAAATGATAATGGTTTCCCATTATGCAAAAATTCTCCAGGACAAAGTCGTATTTTTCCTTTGCCCTTTCCACTGTTCGAAGGAATAGCCTCTTTATGTCATCTCGGTCGAATATCATTTCATGCCTACTGGCCCTAGCCACGATGTGATAGCTAGCACCGGGGACAAGCAAGCGTGTTGGTCGCATATATATCCAACGCGCAAAGATCCCCGCATTGATTGAGCCTATTATCGAGGGACAGTCCTCACGGCCTTTTTTCCAGGAGAATCCCGAGGATGTACTTTGCCTCCTTGTATCCTGCCTCGTCCTTGATTGTCAGCTCAATGGCAAATCCCTCGTCAAATTCCCTAGCCCCCTCAATGGATCGCCGGGTGGCCTCCTGGAGCTCCAGGCCAAGGACATCGGTCCGCTCCTCGGGCTTTAGGTGACAGCCGAGGACAAAGTGCTTGTGAAGAACGAAGGTCCAGTAAAGGGGCTTCTTGCGCCGGGATACCTTGAGGGTCCAGCCGTAGCGACGGTTGTGGTATTTCCATTCCTTGGTGCAGTCCTCGCTCATCCCATCGAGGTCGAAATAATAGACGCTTGCCTTGCCAAGGGCCTCCCGTATGCCCTGGTCCGTGGGCAGGCGGTTACGGTCGATGAATGCTCGCTCTTCCATGTTCGCTCCTTCGTCTTCGTCGCTCGACTTGCCAGGTCCTTCCATAGGAAGCCTTAGAATGTTGCCCGCTTCCTGCCGAGGGGGATCGTATAGAGGACAACGGCAACGAGCACCGAAGCGAAGGCGACCGCCATCGGCACATGGAGGGCCTCGCCATAGACCAGCAGCCCAAGAATCAGCATCAGGCTCGGTGATAGATACTGGATAAAGCCCATCCTGGTCATGCTTATCTTGTTGGCCGCGGACGCGAAGGACAGAAGCGGCAGGGCGGTGACCACACCGGAGAAGGCGAGGAGGAAGGTCCGCATCCCCGGCCCCTGGCCAAAGGCTCCCTCGCCCTGGCTGTGCCGGAAGGCTATGTATAGCAGGGCGAAAGGAAGGGCAAAGAGGGTTTCCGCGGCAAGGCCAAGGAGGGGCTCGAGACCGGCCTTCTTTTTCACCAAGCCGTAGAAGCCAAAGGTAAAGGCGAGGGCAAGGGAAACCCAGGGTAGGCTCCTGGCAAGAATGCTGGCTGCCGCGACGCCCAGGGCCGCGACACCGACGGCCGCCTTGGTGCGGCTATTCATGGCCTCATGGAAAAACAGGGCGCCTAGGGCGACGGACACCAGGGGATTGATGTAGTAGCCGAGGCTCGACTCAGACACATGGCCCATATTGACGGCCCAGATATAGGTGCCCCAGTTGAGGGTGATCAAGACCGAGGCGGCGGCGGCGAATCCCGCCCTCCTACGGTCCCGGAAGAGGGCCACAAGCTCTCCGAGCCGACCCCGGAGCGCGAGGAGGACAGTGGTCAAAACGGCGGCCCAGATTATGCGGTGGCAGAGGATCTGGAATGGGTCGACCGCGGAGAGCTGCTTCCAGTAGATGGGAAGGAGGCCCCACATGAGATAGGCCCCCACGGCCGCGAGGGTGCCCATGGCACTCTCTTTTTCTTTGTCCATGGGCAATTCTAGCCCGAGACCAGGGCTAAGGCCAAGCCGTGGCGCCTGGGATCAGCAGCCTCATGGCTTGGCAGGCTTAGCCGCATAACTTTCGAGGATGATGCTCATGCTGGGGCTTCCGGGTGGCCCTGAGGCACCTTCGCTTTTCACAAGGTAATGGGCGCTGTCCGCGCTGTACCACAGGTAGGTCTTGCCTATAAATGCGCCAAACACGCCGGCCAGGCCAAGCTGGACCTTCCAGCAGGCGATCTTCCGGTCACCTACCTCCACATCCTCCCTGCCCAGGACAGTGATCTCAAGGTCAAAGTTGCCGCCCCCTCCATTCGCGCCGAGGAAGACCAGCTTGGCCTTGCTCGCGCTGCCCCAGGGAAAGCCCCGGAGCTCATATACAAAGGTCTCGAGGCCGCCCACAAGTAGCTCGCCTTCCCCAGCCTTTGCCCGGGACTCCAGGACCGTGGCGGCGCGGCGTATTGTGGAATCCGGCCCACGGTTGAGCACATCCGATGAGATCAGGAACAGCTTGCGCGAATCCAGGCGGAAGAGAGCTTCCTGCTCGCTCGACACCGCCCGGATCTCGTACCACGAGGAGCCATTTCCCGTCACAAGATCCCAGGATACCTTCAGGCTCGAGACCTTTCCGGATTGGGTCCGGCGGTAGCTCATGACTTCATGCTCAGGGATGCTTGCGCCGGAAAGCGCTATTTGCCCAGTGCCTGCACCCGCCGTGGCTAGGACAAGGAAAATCGCCGATAAGCATCTGTAGACGCCGCCAGGCATAGCCCCCCCAGAGAATCGCCAAACAGAGATAGCCCCCGAATTTGGAGCCCGTCAAGTAGGTGGAATATACCCTAGGGCCGCCATGGAAGCCAGTATTGGCGGAAAAAAAGGCTCCGGGGCAGGCCCGGAGCCGCTGATCGGGAATAGACAGGCCCTAAGCCTCGGGCTTCATCGTCGGGAAGAGGATAACGTCCCGGATCGAATAGGAGTCGGTGAGGAACATCACCAGGCGGTCTATCCCGATGCCCATGCCCCCCGTCGGAGGCATGCCGACCTCAAGGCTGGAAATAAAGTCCTCGTCGAGCATATACGCCTCGTCGTCCCCGAGCTCCCTTTCCCGTGCCTGCTGCTGGAAACGCTCGAGCTGGACAATGGGATCGTTGAGCTCCGAGTAGGCATTCCCGAGTTCCCGGCCAAAGACAAAGCACTCGAATCGCTCGGTCATCGAGGGATCCCCGGGCTTCTGCTTGGTCAGGGGGGAGATGTCCGTCGGGTAGTCCATGATAAAGGTCGGCTGGATGAGGTTTTTCTCCGCGAATTTCTCAAAGGCCGCGTTGAGGATATCGCCCTTGGTGCAATCCTTGAGCTTTTTCTTCAGCTCCTCCTCCAGGCCATGGACAAGGGCGAGCTTTCGGGCTTCCTCGTCATCCTTGACTAGGGAAAAATCGGGGCCCCCGTAGGTCTTTACCGCATCAACCATGGTAAGGCGGCGCCAGGGCGCGGCGAATTCGAGCTCTGTCCCCTGGTAATTCACCTTGGTCGAGCCGGTGGCCTTGGCGGCCACAAAGGAGACGAGGCTCTCGCAGAGCTCCATCATGCCCTCATAGTCCGTATAGGCTTGGTAGAGCTCGATCATGGTGAACTCAGGATTGTGGCGGATGTCGATGCCCTCGTTCCGGAAATTCTTGCCCATGTCGTAGACCCGCTCCATGCCCCCGACAATGCAGCGCTTCAGGTAAAGCTCCGTGGCGATCCTGAGATAGAGCTGGAGGTTGAGGGCGTTGGACTTGGTGACAAAGGGCCGGGCGGCTGCGCCCGAGGCTATCGTCGAAAGGACTGGGGTCTCCACCTCATAGAAATGCCGGCCGTCCAGGAACTCCCTGATGGCACTGATGATCAGGGTCCGCTTCTTGAAGGTCTCCATCACCTCGGGGGAGACCACGAGGTCGAGGTAGCGTCGGCGATAGCGCTGCTCCGTGTCCTTGAGGCCATGCCACTTGTCCGGAAGGGGCTCGAGGGCCTTGGTGAGGAGGGTCACCTTGTGGATCTCGACCGAGATCTCGCCCCGCTTGGTCTTGAAGACCTTGCCCTCGACCCCGATGATGTCCCCAAGGTCCCAGGTCTTGAAATGGGCATAGGCTTCGGGATCCATGTGGTCGGCGTTCGCGTAGATCTGGATGCGCCCATCCCTGTCCTGGAGATCGGCAAAGCAGGCCTTTCCGATATCGCGGAAGCTCATCATGCGGCCGGCGATGGAGACATCCTTGCCCTCGAAGGCCTCGAAGGCTTCCTTTATCTCGAGGGAATGCTGCTTCTGGTCAAAGGTCACGACCGCGAAGGGGTCCCGGCCTTCGGCCTGGAGCTTGGCTAGTTTTTCCCTGCGAACGAGCTGCTGCTCGGACAGGCTGCGGGCATAGTCCTCAGCGGACTCTGGGGCGGGTGCAACGCCAGGCTGGGCGCCTTTGGGGGTCTTGTTCTTTTCTTCGGCCATGGTTTCCTCGGAAAATCACCCCAAGGCGGGGGCGATTTGGTTTGTCGTGGCTGGCATTATAGCGACCAGTCCCGGATTTGGACAATTAGCCCTAGCTTTCCGAATAATCGGAGGATGCCGGAAGCCCAAATGGGGACAGTCCTCCAAAAAGGGCCTATTATATTGGACAAAATGCTTTGTTTCTATTCAAAGAATGATGTTAGCTTACGATATAGGCCGCTTACCGCTTCCTTTTCGGCGGCCGTTGCCCCCTCGCCCAGGCGATCTGCCAGGGACTCCAAGGAGGCAATGGATTCATTAAGGGCGGTGTGGAAGCCCCGGGAGCAGCGGAACCAAAAAATGCCCTCGGTATCGGAAAAAAGGGCCACAAAGCCAAGTTCGTTGCCTTTGGCCTTTGCCTCGCTGACTTGGAGGACATGGTCCAGGTTGGAGATAAGGCCATGAAGGTCCTCAGAAGCATCAAAATTGCGCTTCCGGGGCCAATCCCGCTTGAGGTCGGTTTCGGGGTCGAGCCAGGGTGCGATTTTCAGGATGACGTCCAGCTTTTCCCCAGGCAGGAGCTTGCGCTTGCCCACGAGGACTGTCCCCTTCATGCCCCGGAATCTCGCCAAATCGTCGCGGTCTATCTCATCCCTGACGGTTTTTAGCTTGGACCACTCCAGGTCGACCAGTTTTTTCTTCTTTTTGTCCGCCCCCAGGTCAAAGACCTCGGAGCCAATCTTTATCTTATTGGTAAAGTCCCGGTCCAGTTTCGGGGACTGTCCCTCATAGGCGGCCTCTGCCCGGCCCCGGCCGCCATCGCGCCCACCTTCCCGGCCACCTTCCCGGCGCCGGCCCTCGTAGCCGTCGCGGCCATAGCCGCCCTCCCCGCCCCGGCCGCCTCCGGCAAGCAGGCCCTCCAGGCGGGGGGAAATCCGGGCAAGCCATTCCTTGCGCAGGGGGGACACCGACATGGCGTACATCCGGGTTGTCCGGACAACCTCCCCGGCGACAATGTAGGGCGGATTTTCCTTGTACATGACCGAGCCAGGATGGATCTGGATCTTCTCTGCGGTGAGGCTGCGGAACAGGCCTCGTTCCTGGCGGGCGCACACGAACTGGATAAGGCCTCGGCTGACGGCGCAGATATAGTCATCCAGGGAGCCCCCTGAGCTTATGGGCACCCCAAGGTCGGAGACGATAAGCTCGAGCTGCTCCTTGATGCGGTTGATCTCCAGCATCGTCCTCTCGTCGAGATAGCTCTTGGCGCAGAAGCGCCCCTTGTCCTTGGCCTCCGCGAAGGTCCTGAAGAGGGTCAGGTAGGAGACAAAGTCCCCGGCAGGATCGCGGAAGGCGTGGTGGGCCTTCCTGGCCTCCATCTCCTCCCCCGGAGGGAGGATGTAGGGGCTCGAGGTGGAGAGGAAGGAGGCCGCGATGATCGCCTCCTCCACCACGTCGGGATAGGAGAGGATAGCCTCGACGATGATCCGGCTATGCCGTGGGAGGAGGGGGAAGGCGCACATCATCTGGCCGACCTTGGTGAGGTCCCGCTCGGGGGTCAGGGCATCGAGGAGGGCGAGGGCCTCCTCGGCGCCACGGATGCCTGAGCGGGGGGGCTGGGATATGAACTCGAATTTCTCGAATTCCCTGATGCCCAGCTCGGCCATGCGAAGGACTACCTCGGTGAGGTCGGTCCTGTAGATCTCCTCGGTCGTGAACAGGGGGCGGCTCTCAAAGTCGCTGCGCCCGAACAGGCGGTAGCAGACCCCGGGCCGGGTTCTTCCTGCCCTGCCCTTCCGCTGGTTGCAGGAGGCCTTGGAGATGGGGGTCTCGATGAGGCTCGAGGTAAAGGTCTTGGGGTTGTAGAAATTGAGCTTGGAGAGGCCCGAGTCGATCACGCTCGTGATGCCGTCTATCGTGACCGAGGTCTCGGCTATGTTGGTCGCGATGATGACCTTGGTCTTGAGGAGGGGGGCCTTGTCAAAGACCCTCTCCTGCTCGTCCTTGCCAAGGCGGGCGTAGAGGGGGACTATGGCGAGGCGCCCTCCTACGGCAGAGGCGTCCAGGCGCTTCATGCACTCCTTGATCGCCTTTTCTCCGGGCAGGAAGACAAGGATATCCCCTTCGCGCTTTTCCTGGACAATCCGGGTCACGATCGATTGGAGCTTTTCCTGGAGGAGGTCCTCCGAGGCCGATGAGGGGCCGGGCATGGCATCCGGGGACTGGGGCGGGTCGTAGACCACGGTGACGGGATACATGGGGGTCTCGATCTTGACCACCGGGCAGTCGCCGAAGTAGGCGGAAAAGACCTCGGCATTGATCGTCGCCGAGGACACGATCACCTTGAACTCCGGGCGGGCCTCCATGACCCGCTTCACGAGGCCAAGGATAAAGTCGATGTTGAGGCTCCGCTCGTGGGCCTCGTCCACCATGAGGACCGAATACTTGGAGAGGGAGGGATCGAGCTTCATCTCCTGGAGAAGTATGCCGTCAGTCATGATCTTTATCCGGGTGGAATGGTCGGTCCGGTCCTCGAAGCGCATCTTGTAGCCGATGACTCCGGGCACGGACACTCCGAGCTGGCGGGCTATGAACTCGCTCACCGAGATGGCCGCTATCCGCCTGGGCTGGGTGACGCCGATAAGGCCCCCCTGGGAAAATCCCGCCTCATGGAGGATTATGGGTATCTGGGTTGTCTTTCCGGAGCCTGTGGGGCTCTCGACGACTATGACCTGGTGCTGGGCAAGTACTTCAAGGATTCGTTCCTTCTGCTGGTAGACGGGAAGCTCGTGGGGATCCATGCCATTATTCTAGCTGATTTTAGCGGCCTTGCGCCAGCCGTGAGGTGGCCATGGCGCTACTGCTTGAATACCTTGGGCGCCCTAGCCTATCCTCTGCCCTGTGATCCACCAAGCCCTCACCTACGCCCTTCTCGGACTCGCCCTCCTTGGCATAGCCGCCGGCCGCCTTCCCTTCCTGCGCATGAACCGCGCGTCCATGGCCCTGGCCTTCGCCTCCCTTCTCGTGGCCGCGGGATCCATCGGCCTTAAGGACGCCCTCTCGGCGATCGACCTCGGAACCATCGTCCTCCTCCTGGCCATGATGCTCCTCGTCGCGAACCTCCGCATCGCCGGCTTTTTCACCTGGGCCGGAGCAAGGATCCTCGGCGTGGCCCGGAGCCCCCGGAGCCTCCTCTGCCTTGTCATCCTCGCCTCGGGGATCCTCTCCGCCCTCTTTCTCAACGACACAATATGCCTCATGCTCACGCCCCTTGTGGCGGAGCTGGCCATACGCTCCCGGAGAAATGCCCTCCCCTACCTCATCGCCTTGGCCGTGGCGGCCAATGTGGGCTCCTGCGCGACCATAATCGGCAATCCCCAGAACATGCTCATCGGGGCCTCCAGCGGCATTGGCTTCGGGGCCTTCTTCCTCCGCCTTGCCCCGCCCTCCATCCTGGGCCTTGGCGCCACCTATCTTGCGGTGGTCCTGGCCTTCCCCAAGGAATTCGCCAGAGGCGAGGCCCTCGAGATAGCGCCCGCGAGCGGTGGGCAGGTGGACCTGCGCCTTGCGGCCAAGAGCCTGGCGGCGGCGGCCCTGATGATCGTCCTCCTGCTTTCGGGGGTCCCTGCGCCCCTGGCCGCCTCGATCGCCGCGGCCCTCCTCCTTTTCACGAGGCGCATCGCCCCCGAGCGGGTTTTCGCCGAGGTGGACTTCTCCCTCCTGATTTTCTTCTCCGGGCTTTTTGTCATCACCGCGGCCATAGGAAAGACCGGGGCCTTCTCCGCCCTCCTTGCCTACCTCGGCCCCCACCTGGCCGGCGGCGGCGGGGCATCCTATGCCAGCCTCGCGGGGGCCACGGTCCTTCTCTCGAACCTCGTCTCGAACGTGCCGACGGTCATGCTCCTGTCTCCCGTCATCCCCGCCTTCGCGGATGGCCAAAAGGCCTGGCTCTTTCTTGCCCTGGCCTCCACCTACGCCGGCAACCTGAGCCTTCTCGGCTCGGTCGCGAACCTCATAGTCGCCGAGGGAGCCCGGCCCAGGGGAATACGGATCAACTTCCTCAGCTACCTCAAGGTTGGCCTGCCGGTGACCCTCTTCACCGTCGTCGCCGGCAGCCTCTGGCTCCTTGCGATCTAGCCTTTCCCAAGGTATGGTGATGGCGATGGAAGACAGAAGGCGCATATTCTCCGTGAGCGAGCTCACGGGCCAGATAAAGGGCATCCTAGAGGACGGCTTCCCCTCGGTGATTGTCGAGGGCGAGATATCCAACTGCAGGCCCGCAAGCTCGGGCCACCTCTACTTCAGCCTCAAGGACAAGTCCTCCATGATCCAGGCGGTGATGTTCCGCTACCGGACCCGAGGCATGGCCTTCGAGCCTGCCGACGGCATGCTCGTCCGGGCCAGGGGGGCGGTCACGGTCTATGCGGCCCGGGGCAACTACCAGATCCTCGTCGAGGGCCTCGAGCGAGCCGGGGAAGGAGACCTTCTAGCGATGCTCGAGGAGCGCAAGCGGCGCCTGGCAGCGGAAGGCCTCTTTGACCAGGACCGAAAGCGCGATCTTCCGCGCTTTCCCTCCCGGGTGGCCGTGATCACCTCTCCCACCGGGGCGGCGGTCAGGGACATCATCAATGTGGCCAGGCGCCGCAACCCCGGCCTGGGCCTCTCCATCCT
>JAKPBN010000270.1 GCA_029778945.1 Spirochaetota bacterium | reverse complement strand
GATCTCCTTGAGGGTAAAGTAGCCCGCCGCAGCGGAGAGGGGGTTGGCCGCCATCGTCCCGCCCACGTAGGCCCGGCGCTTGCCGGTCTCGAGGCCCGCGGCCATGAGCATGATGAGGTCCCGCCGGCCTCCAAGGCCCCCGGCTGAGGGGTAGCCCCCGGCCACGATCTTGCCAAAGGTCGTGAGGTCGGGCCGGACGCCAAAATAGCCCTGGGCCCCCCCGAGGCCGACCCGGAAGGCCGTCACGACCTCGTCGAAGACGAGGAGGGCCCCATAGGCGTCGCACAACTTTCGAGCGCCTTCGTTGTAGGCCCGGTCGAGGGGCCGGGTCCCGCTCTCGGGGCCCAGGGGCTCGATGAGGACGCAGGCCGTGCCCCCCCTGAGCCGGTTCAGCATGAGGAGGCTCTCCAGGGAGTCCAGGTCGTTCGGGGCGGCCTCGTCGGTGTGCCTCGTGCACGCGGCGGGTATCCCATGGGCCTCGTAGCGCCTCGTCTTGGGCACCTTGAGGCTGTAGACCACCTGGTCGGACCAGCCATGGTAGGCTCCGCCCATCTTGATCACCCGCTTTTTCCCCGTGGCGAGGCGGGCTACCCGGATGGCCGCGAGGACGGACTCGGTGCCTGAGCCGAGCATGCGGAACATCTCCACCCCGGGCATGTGGCGGCAGATCTCCTTGGCCAGGGCGAGCTCATACTCGTGGAAGAGGCCCGTCGAGGGCCCGACATGGTCGAGGACCTCCCTGACCTGGGCCCTGACCACGGGGTCGTTGCTCCCGAGGATGGTCGGACCCCCGGCCTGGAGGAAGTCGATGTACCTTCGCCCGTCGAGGTCCTCGAGCCAGGCCCCCTCGGCCTTGTCGATCACCAGGGGGAAGGGGTAGTTGAAGGCGAGGTTGTGCTGGACCCCCCCGGGGATAAAGCGCTTGGCCTCCTCCACCATAGCCCTGGACCGGGGGCATTCCTTTTCCAGGCGGCCCAGCCAGGCAGCCATGGCCTGGCGATCGAGGGGCCGGGCGGGTTCGGCCACAAGGCGGTCAAGGCGGTCTGTTATCTCCTTGGCCGATGGATAGGTGCTTATGGCATAGCTCATAGTAACCTCGCTTGTCCGATTAAGATTAAAGAGTGAGTCATCACTCACCTGTTCGAAATCATTAATCCGCTTTAGGGACCTGTCAAGGAAAATCCACCCGGCTTGTCCTTTTCCGCGCTTGTTGATAGTTTCTTTGCATGAATACGCCAACTGTTGAGGCCCTGGCCAGGGGCGCCAAGGCCGCCCGGGACTTCCTGTCCCGGCCCAGGACCACCAAGGACGCCGCCCTCCTGGCTATGGCCGCGGCCCTCAAGGCCGAGGCTCCTCGGATTTTCGCGGCCAACCGGGAGGACCTTGGGGCCGCCAAGGCCTCGGGGCTCCCGGAGCCCATCCAGAAGCGCCTGCTCTTTGACGAGGCCAAGCTCGCCGAGGTCCTCGCGGGCCTCGAGGCCCTGGCCGGCCTCCCCGACCCGGCGGGCAGGGTCCTTGAGGCCCGCCGCCTCGACGAAAGGCTGGAGCTGCGCCGCATATCCTCTCCCATAGGCCTTATCGCCCTCATCTTCGAGAGCCGGCCCGACGCCCTGGTCCAGATGGCAGGCCTGGCCGCCAAGAGCGGGAACGCCATTGTCGTCAAGGGCGGCCGGGAGGCCAAGGCCACCAACCGGGTCCTCGCCGAGGTCCTGGCCATGGCCGGAGAGGCGGCGGGCCTCCCCGAGGCCTGGCTCACGGCCCTGGAGACCCGGGAGGAGGTCGAGGCCCTCCTCAAGGAGGACGCCTATGTCGACCTCGTCATCCCCCGGGGCTCGAAGGAATTCGTCTCCCACATCATGGCCGTCTCCTCCATCCCCGTGATGGGCCACGCCGACGGGATCTGCCATGTCTATGTGGACGACACCGCCGAGCCCGGGATGGCCGCCCGCATAGCCGTGGACTCCAAGGCCCAGTATCC
>JAKPBN010000247.1 GCA_029778945.1 Spirochaetota bacterium | reverse complement strand
AATTTATCGTAGTCCATGATTGAGCCATAAAATACTGATTGAGGGGCGGCCAGACAAGGCTAGACCGACATCTAGCCCTGGGACTTGCGAGCCGCCCGGCCTTCCCTGTACGCCTTGAGCCCGGCGATCACCGGGGGGATAAAGGACACAAAAATAATGCCCAGGGCCACAAGGGAAAAGTTTTCCTTGACAAAGGGCATGCTGCCGAAGAAATAGCCCCCCACGAGGAAGATCGATACCCAGGCAAGGGCGCCCGCGACATTGTAGAGGAAAAAGCGGGGATAGTGCATCCGGCCAATCCCGGCGACGAAGGGCACAAAGGTTCTTACGATGGGCATAAACCGCCCCAGGATAATGGCCAAGGCCCCGTATTTCTCATAGAAGGCGTGGGCCTTGTCGAGGTACTCCTTCCGGAGAAAGCGGGAATCCTCCCGCTTGAATACGGCCGGCCCCAAGCGCGAGCCGATGGCGTAGTTGACCGAGTCGCCTATCACGGCGGCCAGGACCAGGACGGCAAAAAGCACCCAGGGCGAGAGGCTTCCCAGGGAGGCCAGGGCTCCCAGGGCAAAGATGACCGAGTCCCCCGGCAGGAAGGGGGTCACGACGAGGCCGGTCTCGCAGAAGATGAGGAGGAACATCAGGAGGTAGGTCAGGAGGCCATAATCCCTCAGGATATCCACAAGGTAGCGGTCCACATGGAGGACCATGTCCAGGATATGCATCGCGGTATTCACCCCGACATCCTAGGGGAAGAAGAAAAGCGGGTCAACCATAGCCGGAGCGGGAGTCGAGCTTGCCTGGCCCCGGGGGGCCGGGGTACATTCAGGCCATGGATACCCAGAAGATCATTGTCCTCCACGGATTCTCCCAGGATGAGGCCGTCCTGGCCATGCGGGCCCTCAAAGCGGCCCTTCCAGACTCGGCCGCCTCCATGGCCTTTGCCATGTCTACCCCCACAAACCTGGACTGGAAGCTAAAGGACCTCTTCTCCCATGTAGGGGAGGAGCATAGGCAGTTCATGGCGGCCCAAAAAGGGAAATGAGACCTTGCTGGTCGGGGACTAGGGGAATACTCCCTCGGGCATTTTAAGAACTTGCTGGCGCCGGGGCCTGGGGTGGGAGACCGGGTGTCCCTCGCGAGGCTCGGACACCCGGTCTCCCACCCCACCCGGCGGCGGGGCGGCAGGTCGCTAAAGCGGGCACGGGGTTTATCCCTTGGGGACCTGCCAGGCGGGCCGTCGCTTTCCCTTCAGGTAAGATAAGAACCGTCCATGCTGGGGTGGCGAATTTAATAGTCTGCGGCGCTTTGGGCGGCTCACGAGGAAACCATTGGGTCCGCGCTTTGCTCGGACCCTCGGTTTCCTGGGCGGGCTAGTCAGTCTCGAGCTCAGGGATCTTCTTTTTCATCGCGGCGATAAAGGCTTCCCCTAGGACGCCTTCTTTGAGGGCCACAAAGACCATGTTGTCCCGGCCGGCGATCGTCCCAAGGACTTCGTCGAGGCCCATGTTGTCTATAGCCAAGGCCACCGAATCGGAATGGCCGGAAAAGGTCCTGACCACGGCGGTCGTGGAATTCCAATCGATGGAGACATAGCCCCGCAGGAAGTCCTGGCTGTAGTGGCGCTCGGATTCCTTGCGCTCCTCGTCGGAGGGCACGGTATAGTAGTAGCCGGCGTTGCCGTCGGAAACCTTGCCCACCTTGAGGTATTTTAGGTCCCGGGACAGGGTGGCCTGGGTGACGGTTATGTTTATCTCCGCGAGAAACTGGAGGAGCTTCTCCTGGGAGTCTATTCGGTTGGTCCTTATCAGGCTTCGTATGGCCTTGAGCCGCTCGAGGCGTTCCTTCATGGGTTCTCCGGGGATTGCCACTGCTGTGATGGGCCAGTATCGCATAAAAATACAGAAAAAACAAGCCAAGCCTCCTCTTCCCTTGGACTCTAAGCCCGAGGAAAAATCGCCGATGATGTAGATGCTGGGAGCCCGGTCTCTGGACTTGGGACCTTTGTCGAGGAGGCTAGATGGCTGAGGAAGAGGGAAAGGAAGGCGAGAGGCCCGGAGAAGCTGAGGCTTCGCCGGCGGCTTCCGACATCCTCGATCTCGGAGAGGCTGTCACCTTCCGGGAAAGCGTCGGGTCCAATGACGCCTATGTGGAGCTCCAGGTCTCCCCCGACGGGATGGAGGCCCTGGCCGATCTCCACCCCCCCAGGGATGGGGGAAGCCCCCTCGCCCTCGACCATGTGGAGATCCTCCTGGCCCGCTTGGGCATAGTGTTTGGCATAGACCGGGAGGGCCTGGGGGAGGCTATCCTCCGCTGCAACCTCGATGGAAAGGCCCAGAGGGCCTTTGTGGTCGCCAAGGGCCGCAAGCCCGAAGCGGCGGTGGCCGAGCACGCGGTCCTCTCCCCGAACATCAAGCTAGGCCCTGACTCGGCCCCGGAGGAAGCCCTCCACTACGATTTCCGGGAGCGCCGGGCCCTGACGGTCGTGAAAAAAGGCCAGGTCCTGGCCAGGATTGTCCCCCCCGCGGCGGGCGCCTCCGGGGAGGACATCCGGGGGACTATCCTGGCCCCGCCCAAGGAAGGCTACAAGGACTACCTGCCCGGCAAGAACGTAGGCCGCCAGGCCCTGCCCGAGGGGGGTGAAGGCCTTGTGGCCCTCGTGGACGGCCTCCTTGGCCCCCTGGCCCCGGCGGGGGGGGGAAGCCTCCAGGTGGAGGAGATCCTCCTAGTCCGGGGGGATGTCGATTTCCATACGGGCCATATCATCTTCCCGGGGGATGTGGTGATCGAGGGAGCCGTAGGCGATGGCTTCAAGGTCTGGTCGGGGGGATCGATCCGCTGCAAGGCCACCATGGACGCCTTTGACATCAACGCAAAGAAGGACCTGGTCTGCGACCAGGGCATAATAGGCCGCAAGCGGGCCCAGGTAAGGGTCGGCGGGGAACTCCGGGCCAAGTTTATCCAGAACTGCCGGGTCGCCGTGCGGGGGGACCTCCATATCCTATCGGCGATCGTCAATTCCCGGGTCTATAGCCTGGGGAGGATAGACCTGGGCGACAAAGGCATACTCCTGGGCGGGGAAGCCTACGCCGTCCATGGCATAAAGGCGGGACGCCTTGGCAATGCCGCAGGCCAGGCTACCCTGGTCCATGCAGGCTGCGACTTTACGGTCCAGCAGCGCCTGGACCAGGCCAATGAGAGGCTGCGTCTCCTTTCCCTCCGGATAAGGCGGGCCAAGGAGGAGGGCGAGGGGCCAGCCCTGGAGGCCTTCCTGGCCAAGGCTGGGGCCGAGGAAGAGGCCCTGAGGTCCCTCATAGGAGACCTGCTGGGCAAGCTCGACGCCGATGAGTCCGCCACCGTCGAGATCTCTGGCCAGATCATGCCCGGCTCGGTCATCGAGATCTGCCGGGTCAGCATCTCCGTCGAGACGGCCCTGGGGCCGACCCGCTTCCGCCTGGACAAGTCGGCCGGCAAGGTTGTCGCGGAAAAGCTCAAGGCCGGCCGAGCCTAGTCCCGGATCCCAGGCATTGATTTATGCCGACTTACCGATAGACTTATGCCAGGAGTACTCTAGGATGAACGTAACCAAGGCAGGCCGGGAAAGAATACTCCTTGTCGAGGACAACGACGACCATGCGGAGCTCGTGACCCGCTGCTTCCAGGATGCCGGAGAGAAGCCCGATCTCCAGAGGGTCTGTGACGGCGAGGAGGCCATAGCCTGGCTGGATGCCCAATCGGCATCGGCCCTGCCCAATCTTGTCCTCCTCGATCTGCGCCTCCCCAAGGTCGATGGCATCGAGGTCCTGGCCTACATCAAGGGCAATCCTCGCCTTGCCTCCCTTCCCGTGGTCATCCTTACCACCTCGGACGCCGACCATGATGTGGCCAGGGCCTATGGCTCCCACGCCAACTCCTATGTGGTAAAGCCCTTTGACTTCGCCCGCCTCCGGGCGGTCGTGCAAACCCTTGGCGTCTATTGGCTCGACGTCAACCGTAGCCCAAGCCAGACATGAAGACCCAGGAACCCGGCTATGCCATCCTCCTCGTGGAGGACGACACTTCCCACGCCGAGCTGATCGGCCGAGCCTTCGAGCTGGAGGGCCAGGGATGGAGGATAGACCGGGTCGATTCCGTCGCCTCCGCCCAGGAAAGGCTTCAGGAAGGCAGATGGGACCTGATCATAGCCGACTATCGCCTCCCCGACGGGGAGGGCCTTGAGCTCATGGGGGAAGGGGACCAGGGGGAGGCCCTGCGCCCCGTCCTTATCCTGACGAGCCATGGCTCGGAGCTTGTGGCGGCGGAATCGATCAAGCGCGGAGCCCTGGATTATGTGGTCAAAAGCCCAGAGGCCTTCGCGACCATGCCCCTCCATGCGGCCCGGGCCAAGCGGGCCTGGGACCTCATCCTGGAAAAGCGGGCCACCGAAGTAGCCTTGCGGCGGAGCCTGGCGGAAAAGGAGATTATCCTCAAGGAAGTCCACCACCGGGTAAAGAACAACTTCCAGATAGTCTCCAGCCTCCTCTCCCTCCAGGCGGGGATGATCACCGACCCGGAGATCCAGGCGGCCCTCCGGGAGAGCGAAAACCGGATCAAGAGCATGGCCTTGATCCACGAAAAGCTCTATGAAAGCCAGGACTATTCCCGGATAGACTTTGCCGACTACCTGCGCACGGTGACCACACGCCTGGACGCGGCCTACCGGGGCTCGGAGCGGGGCATCGGGCTGAGCCTCTCGACCGAGCACGTGAGCCTCTCCATCGAGACGGCCATTCCCCTGGGCCTCGTCCTCAATGAGCTGGTGACCAATGCCTTTATCCACGCCTTTCCCCAGGACAGGACCGGGGAAATCCTCATTGGGCTCAGGACCGAGGGGAAGGAGGCCGTCCTTTCCGTCAAGGACAATGGGGTGGGCATTCCGGACACGGTGGACTTTGAGGCCCCCAAGAGCCTGGGCCTGGAGCTTGTCCGGATCCTGGCCTCCCAGGCGGGAGGCGTCCCCAGCCTCGTCACGGGCCCGGCGGGGACGGAAATCACCGTCAGGGCCCCCCGCCTGGTCTAGGCGATCAGTCCCACTCTATCGTGGCCGGTGCCTGCGCAAAACGCCCACGGGCGTTTTGCGGTCAAAGCCGCCCGCATCATTCCCATTCAATAGTGGCGGGCGGCTTTGACGAGATGTCGTAGACCACCCGGCCTATGGCGGGAACCTTGTTGGTGATCGCGCTGGAGATGCCCAGGAGATCCTTGGTCTCAAAGGGATAGACGTCCGCCGTCATCCCATCCTCGGAGACCACAGCCCGGAGCGCAAGGACCGAGCCATACTTGCGCTCGTCCCCGGCCACTCCCACGGAGCGGACCGGGAGGAGGACAGAAAAGGCCTGCCAGATCCTGTCGTACAGGCCCCGGGCCCGGAGCTCGGCGATATAGACGGCGTCGGCCTCCCGGAGGATATCACACCTCTCCTTGCTAACCTCCCCCAGGATCCTCACCCCCAGGCCCGGGCCGGGGAAGGGATGGCGGCCCACCACGGACTCAGGCAGTCCTAGGAGGCGGCCCAGGGCCCTGACCTCGTCCTTGTAGAGCCGGTCCAGGGGCTCGAGGACCTTGCCGGCGGCCCGCTTCTTTTCCACAAGCGGGCTGCGGACATTGTGATGGCTCTTGATCACCTGGGCCTTGGTCCCCACGCCCTTGCCCGACTCGATGAGGTCGGTGTAGAGGGTGCCCTGGACGAGGATGGCCTCGGGTATGCCCAGGCGGGCGACTTCCCGCTCCTGGATCTCGATGAAGAGGTCTCCGATGATCCGGCGCTTCTCCTCGGGGGACTCGACCCCGGCCAGGCGGGAGAGGAAGTCGGCCTCGGCCTCGGCCATGTGGAGGTGGCGCGCTCCCAGGGCTCGAAGGTTGAGCATAACCTCCTCGCTCTCGGCCTTGCGCATGAGGCCCGTGTCGATGTAGAGGAGGTGGACCCGGTCGGGGTCGAGGGTCTCGAGGAGGAAGGCCCCGGCCACGGTGGAGTCCACCCCGCCGGAGATCAGGAGGAGGACGTCCTCGCCGCCCACCCTGGCCCGGATCGAGGCGCGCTCGGCCTCGAGATAGGCGGCCATGGACCATTCCTTGGCGGCCCCGCAGATCCCGCAGGCGAAATTCTCGAGGATCCTAGTCCCGCCCTCGCAGTGGCTGACCTCGGGATGGAACTGAAGGCCCCAGATCCCGGCCGCGGGAGCCCGCAGGGCCGCGGGGATCCCCCCCTCGGACTCGGCCAGGACCTGGAAGCCCGGGGCCGGGGCCGCGATGGAGTCCCCATGGCTCATCCAGCTCGTGAAGGTCGGAGGCAGGCCCTCGAGGAGGGGATCGGGGGAGGAGATGTGGACCTGCTTGCGGCCATATTCCCGCTCGGGCAGGCGCTCGACCTTGCCGCCCCGGGAGAGGGTCAGCCATTGTATGCCATAGCAGATGCCCAGGATGGGCAGGCCGCAGGAAAAGACTGAAGGGTCGGGGGCCGGGGCCCCAGCCTCATAGGCCGAATGGGGGGAGCCTGAGAGGATGATCCCCTTCACTCCCTCAAGCCTGGCCGGTTCGAGGGGACTTTCCCCGGAGAGGATCTCCGCATAGACCCCGACCTCCCGGATGCGGCGGGCTATGAGCTGGGTATACTGGCTCCCAAAATCGAGGATCAGGACCTTGTCCACGGGCTCTCCCTCACGATGGTCTGGCCGCGGTCCGACCCCACGGACACGACGGTGATGGGAGTCTCGACGTACTCCTCGATAAAGGCCACATAGTCCCGGGCCTTGCGAGGCAGCTCGTCGAAGCTCGTGCAGGCCGCGATGCTCTCCTTCCAGCCGGAGAACTTGCGCAGGACGGGCTCGGCGTCCTCGAGGTCCCGGATCGAGGTGGGGAAGTCCTCCACGAGGCGGCCTCGGATGCGATAGGCGATACAGGCCTCGAACTCGGCCAGCTCGTCGTAGACATCGAGGTGGGTCAGGACCAGGCGGTCGATGGAGTTGGCGGCCACGGCATAGCGGAGGGCCACGAGGTCGAGGTAGCCGCAGCGCCTGGGCCGGCCCGTGGTGACCCCATACTCGTTGCCCGTGTCCCGGATGTAGGAGGAGAGGGAGCCCGGGGAGTCATCGGCGAACTCCGTGGGGAAGGGCCCATTGCCCACCCGGGTCGAATAGGCCTTGAAGACCCCGAGGACCCGGTCGATCCGGCGGGGGCCTATCCCGCCCTGGGCGGCGGCCCCGGCCGAGCAGGACATCCCGCTGGAGACAAAGGGATAGGTGCCCGTGTCGATGTCGAGGAGGGCACCCTGGGCGCCCTCGAAGAGGGTATAGGCATTGCGGTGGGAGCGGAGGTAGGCGACAAGGTCGACGGACATGGGGGAGAGGCGGTCCCGCCAGGCCTCGACAAAGGCCCGGTCCTCGGCCTCGAGGTTGACCAGGCGATCCTCGTCCATGAGGTCGGCGATGCGTATGCCGTCCCGGTAGGCCTTCATGGCATAGGCTACGCCGATGCCCCGGCCCGTGGTGCCGATGGGCCTGGCCCGCTTCTGCTCCAGCTCCTTGTCGACGCGGCGATAGGAGGGGAGGACGAGGTGGGCCCGGTCGGAGATGAGGACCCGGCCAAGCCAGTCGATGCCCTTTTTCTCGAGCCCCGCAAGCTCGGAGAAGAGGGCCTCGGGGTCGATCACCATGCCCGAGCCTAGGATGACGATCTTGTCCGGATACAGGATGCCCGAGGGCACGAGGTGGAGGGCATAGCGGTCACCCCCCAGGACAATCGTGTGGCCGGCATTGGCCCCGCCGGAAAACCTCACGATCACGCTCGCGTCCGCGGCCAGGAAATCGACAATCTTGCCCTTTCCCTCATCGCCCCATTGGGCTCCGGTGACTACGATATTCATCCTAAAGTTCCTCCAGCTTGAAGGGGAATCGGAACACACGAATTGAGGTTCCAGATAAGTCTAGCATAAACACGTCACACTGTTGAACCGGGCCTTAGCGGCCTTTCCTATGTCCTTATTGCCTAGAGTAGTTCGGGGCTTCCTGGGTGATCGTCACATCGTGGGCATGGCTCTCCCGCAGGCCCGCGGAGCTGATCTTCACGAAGCTCTTGTAGCGCCGGAGCTCCTCCAGGTTCCGGCAGCCGCAATAGCCCATGCCCTTGCGCAGGCCCGCGACGAGCTGGTGGAGGTAGGCCCGGAGCTCGCCCTTGTAGGGCACCCTGCCCTCGATGCCCTCGGGCACGGGACTCTCGTCCTTGGCTATCCCGTACCTGTCCCCCGAGCCGGCCTTGAGGGCCGCCAGGGAGCCCATGCCCCGGTATTCCTTGTAGATCCTGCCCTCGTAGAGGACTTCCCTACCCGGGGCCTCCTTGAGGCCCGCAAAGAGGTTGCCGATCATCACGGCCCTAGCCCCGGCCGCCATGGCCTTGACCACGTCCCCGGAGTACTTGATCCCTCCGTCGGCGATGACGGGGATGCCCGCCTTGTCGGCCTCCTCGGCGCACCAGAGCACGGCGCTGAACTGGGGAATGCCTACGCCCGCGACAACCCGGGTCGTGCAGATCGAGCCTGGGCCAACCCCGACCTTGACCGCGTCGGCCCCGGCCTCGATAAGGCGACGGGTCCCTTCCCGGGTGGCCACGTTGCCCCCGATCACCGGCAGGCCGGGCCAGCGCGCCTTAAGCTGGCGCACGGCGTCCACCACATTGCGGGAATCCCCATGGGCGGTGTCGAGGACAATAAAATCGACCTTGGCGGCCAGGAGAAGTGGTACGCGGACCTCGAAGTCCTGGGGAGAGACGGCGGCGCCCACGACGAGGCGGCCGGCCTTGTCCGTCGCCGCGTTGGGAAAGCGCTCATGCTTTTCCATGTCCTTGACCGTGATGAGGCCCGCGAGCCTGCCCTTCCCGTCCACGACCGGGAGCTTTTCGATCCGATGCTCATCGAACTTGGCCCGGGCGCTCTCCGGGGTGGCCGAAAGGTCCTCGATCACCAGGTCCCTCGTCATGGCCTGGCTGACCAGGGCCCCATCGTCCCGGCGGAAGCGCAGGTCCCGGGCGGTGATGATGCCCACGAGGCGGCCCTCGCCGTCGACCACGGGGAGGCCCGAGACCTTGGTCCTGTCCATGATGGCATGGACATCCTTCAAGGTCCTGTCCTCCTCGACGGTGACGGGATTTTCGATAATCCAGTTGAGGTAGCGCTTGACCCCCGAGACCTGCTCGGCCTGGGCCTCGGGCAGGAGGTTGCGGTGGATCACCCCGGCCCCGCCCTGGAGGGCGAGGGCCACGGCCATCCTCTCCTCGCTGACCGTGTCCATCGCCGCGGAGAGGAAGGGGACATTGAGGCTGATATCCCCGGCTAGGGTGATCCTCACATCGGTCTCCCGGGGGAGGACCTCGGAATAGCCCGGGACCAATAGGACGTCGTCGTAGGAATAGGCCTCTTCGAACATGCTTACAACCCCCTGCTTGTCTATGTGTCTCAGCCGCCGGCGGCCTGGCCGGCGGACCGGCAGGGGGCCGGTGAGCCATCGATCCTAGGTCGCGCTAGCCTTCGCGGCGGCGCCGTGCCCGCCTTCCCCGCCGGCGCCGGCCAGCTGGGCGGCCGCAAGGGCCCGACAGGCCTCTCCGATGGCCCGGGCCCTCTGGGCCGCCCTGCCCCGGTAGGCCTCGGGCCGGGAGAAGAACACCGCCGCAGCGGGAAGGCCCAGGGCGGCAAGGCGGGCATCGAGGATCGCCACGAGCTCCTTCTCCCCAAGGAGGACCTCCTGGAAGGCCTTTCCCTCGGCCTCGGCCCGGAGGGTCAGGCGACGGAGGACCTCGTGGGCGTCGGTCACACCGGCCTCGGCGAGGAGGATGTAGGCCGGCTCGGCCAGGACGGCCCCTCCGGAGAGGGCCAGGTTGGCCAGCATCCTGTCCCGGTCCACCACGAGGCCCCGGAGGACCTTGAGCTCCCGGTTGGCCGCGGCGGCAAGGCCCGCGAGGTAGTCCGCCACAAAGCGCTCGCTCGCGGAGTTGGACAGGTCCCGCTGGTGCTCGGAGATCTGGTCCATGAAAAAGGTCATGGTCCTTGGGGCAAAGGCCTTCCACAGGCTTTTCACATGCTCGGAATTCCAGGGGTTGCGCTTCTGGGGCATGGTGGAGGAGCCCACCTGGTCGGCCCCAAAGGCCTCGTGGACCTCGGCGATCTCGCTGCGCTGGAGGTTGCGCAGGTCATCCGAGAGGTTGGCCAGTATCCCAAAGGCCGTGTTCAGGCCTAGAAGCAGGCGGAGAAGGGGCTCGGGCTCGACGATCTGGGTGGAGTGGCCACCGGGAGCCAGGCCGAGGCTGGAGAGGAAGGCCCGCTCAAAGCCCTCGGGATCGGCATAGCTCATGGATAGCGCGTTATACGATCCCGTTGCGCCCGAGAGCTTGCCCACAAGGCCCCGGGCCGCGGCCTCCAGTCCAGGAAGGCAGGAGCCCAGGCGGCTCGCGTACTCCGCCATGGCAAAGCCGAAAGTGATGGGCACGGCGTGCTGGCCATGGGTCCGGCCAACCTGGGGGGTCTCGGCCTCCTCGATCGCGAGGCGGCAGAGCTCGAGCTCGACCTTGCAGAGGAGGGGCAGGATCACCTCGAGGACAGCCCCCCGGATGGATAGGGCCCGGCCGGTGTCGAGGATGTCGGCGCTGGTGGCCCCCAGGTGGACATAGGGCCCCAGGTCGGGGCGGCCGGCCTCGGCGAGGCGGGCCTGGAGGACATTGACCAGGGCCCGGATCGCATGGCGGGTCTTTTCCTCCTCGGCGTAGATCGCCTGAGGCAGGGTGGCGGCCACCGCGGCCTCGACGGCCTGCCTGGCGGAGGCATCCAGGAGACCCCGGGCCTCGAGGTGGGCCAGGACGAGGGCTCCCTCGACCCTGGCCAGGCAGGCGAGCTGGCCCGATTCCGAGAGATGGCGGGAGAGGGCGTCAAAGACGTCCTTGTTGGCCTGCCAGTAGCGGTGGTCGAGGGGGGAGAGGTTGTCGAAGATGTCCCGGGGTTCCATGTCCAATACTGCCATGGGCGAATCCCGCGCATCAAGCCCCGCTATCGAACGAATAATTAAGAGGAAAGCAAACCCATTTTTTAAATTCTCTATTCTCTTCTCTGTGCCTAACGCTTCGCTAGACTTCGTCCTGGGCCTAACGCTCCGCTAGGCCTGCGGCTCTGGGGCACATTCTCTTTTCTTCAGACCAAATCGGCGAAGGAGGCGCCTACCGAGGGAGCCCCGGGCTGGTCCTGGGCCGCCCGGAGCAGGTCGGCGGGAGAAAGAAGGACCTGGAGGCCCCTCTGGCCCGCACTCAGGGAGATCTTCTCCCAGAGGGTGGCGGTCTCGTCGACATAGACCTGGAATTTCTTCTTGGTCCCGATGGGAGAGCACCCGC
>JAKPBN010000246.1 GCA_029778945.1 Spirochaetota bacterium | reverse complement strand
CCCCTCGAAGTATCCGATCCCGGGCTTTGCCCTGGCGATGGTCGGAGGTGGATTTTTCCTGGTATTCCTGTTTGGCTCCTGGAACGGCAATATCCTCAAGAGTTTCCTCGCGGGGCTCGGGGGCCTGCTGACCCAATTCCTGGGCACGGTCAGCGCCCTTGCGGACATCATCAGCTACATCCGCCTCTTTGCCGTCGGGCTGGCCGGAGTAGCCATCTCCCAGACCGTCAACTCCATGGGCGGTGGGATGCTTGGGAGCCTGGTGGGCATCCTGGCGGGCCTTCTTATCCTGGTGTTTGGCCATGTCCTCAACCTGGCCATGAGTGTCCTCTCTGTCATAGTCCATGGCATTCGTCTCAACATGCTCGAATTCTCCGGGCACCTAGGGATGGAATGGGCCGGGTATAAATACGAGCCCTTCACGGGTGCTGTCGCGAACGATGGTACCAACTAGAAAGGAGTGAACATGAATTTCGGATTTATCGGCGTCGCTTGCGTGCTTGGTCTCTCTGCGATAGGTTCCGGCATCGGCGCGGCCATCGCCGGCCAGGCCGCCATTGGCTCCTGGAAGCGCAGCTACCTCCAGAACAAGCCGGCCTCCTTCCTTCTTGTGGCTTTCGCCGGCGCTCCCCTCACCCAGACCATCTATGGCTTTATCCTGATGAACACCCTGCGCGCCGCCGTGACCCGGGGTGCCGATCCCTTCCTTGTGCTCGGGATCGGCATCCTCTCTGGAGCTTCCATGGGGTATTCGGCCGTAGCCCAGGGCAAGGCATCGGCCGCGGGCTGTGACGCCTTCGGAGAGACTGGCAAGGGCTTTGGCCAGTACATCATCATCGTAGGCCTTTGCGAGACCGTCGCTCTTTTTGTGATGGCCTTCTCCCTCGGCGTTGTCGGCTAGCCAGCGTCCGTGAGCTAGTGGGCCCGCCCCCCTGGGGCGGGCTCTATTTTTATGCCCGATCGCGGGCAATCCCGCCTTGATGGGCGGAGGGAATCAGGCTAACCTAGGCCCTATGCGCGCATCCCCCTGGGCTTCCCCGGTCCTCTTTCTTGTCGTCGTCCTGGCGGCCGTCTCCCCGGGCATCCATGCCCAGGCTGGGACAGGCAAGCGCCTTGCCTTGGAGGACTGGCGCTGGTCCCCGGACTCTTCCTCCTTCCTGGCGGCCCCGGAGCTCGATGACTCGGCATGGCCGTCGGCCGAGGGCCAGGCCATAGGGCCCCTAGGCCAAGACGGCGGCTTTTGGCTCAGGACCAGGGTGCCCATAGCCAGGCTCGCCGAGTTGGCCGATCCCTCGGCCCAGGCTAGCCTCTATTTCCTCTCGGGCAAGGCAGGCTGCGTCTTCGATCTCTATGCCAATGGGGAATACCTAGGGAGCCACGGCCGGACCAAGCCTGCCTATGACCTGCGCAGGAGCTTCGTGGAGGCCTACCGCATACCCCGGGCCATGATCGATGCCGCCGGCGGAACTGAGCTAGTCCTCGCCCTACGCTGCAGCTACCTGGGCTCTTCCTTCCGGGTGGGGGGCTACGAGCTGGGGGACGGGGCCGCGGCGGGCTTTGAGCTGGGAGCGCACAACTTCTGGAGCGGTGCGCTCTACGGGATGCTCTCGGCCCTCTGCGCCTTCCTGGGCTTTTACTTTGTCATCCTCTCTGTCTCCAAGCGAAAGGCCGGAGAGAACCTCTTTTTC
>JAKPBN010000232.1 GCA_029778945.1 Spirochaetota bacterium | reverse complement strand
ATACCCCTGCCGAACAACCTCCATGCCGAGCTGGCGATGGCGGCCCTGGACTCAGGCAAGCATGTCCTCTGCGAGAAGCCCCTGGCCATGGACGCCGCCGAGGCAAGGGCCATGGCCGCCAGGGCCAAGGCCAAGGGCCTCCTCCTCATGGAGGCCTTCATGTACCGCTACCATCCCCAGTGGGTCCGGGCCAAGGAGATCCTGGTCAACGGCGAGATCGGCAAGCCGCGCTTCATCAATGTCTCCTTTTCCTACAGCAACTCCGACCCGGCCAACATCAGGAACCGGATGGAGACCGGGGGTGGCGCGTTGTACGATATAGGCTGCTATGCCGTGTCCTCGGCCCGATGGCTCGCCGGGGCAGAGCCTGCGAGGGTCATCTCCCTTGTGGAGAGGGATCCGGGCTTCAGGACCGACTCCCTGTCCTCGGGGATCCTGGACTTTGGCGGCGAGGGCTGCCGGGCGACCTTTACCGTGTCCACCCGGGCCTTCCCGGTCCAGCGGGTCGAGGTCACGGGGGACAAGGGCTCCCTGGCCGTCATCCTGCCCTTCAACGCCTATCCCGATGTGCCCCTGGGCCTGGAGGTCTCCACCTCCCTGGGGACCCGGAGGGTCGAGGCGGGGCCGTCTGACCAGTATGCCCAGATGTTCCGGGCCTTTTCCCTGGCCATCCGCCATGGCGAGCCCGCCCCCACCCCGGTCTCGGACGCCCTGGCCAATATGGCCGTCCTGGACGCCCTTTTCCGCTCCGAGGAGAGCGGTCGCTGGGAGAGTGTCCCGAGCCAGGCCTAGGCGGGAAGGACCTCGAGGGCCAGGCTGACCTCGGGGCCCCTTCCGGCCTCGGCCCCGGCCAGGCCCAGGCTGTCCGGGGGCAGGAGGGCCTTTATGCCCTCGAGCCTGGGCCTCGCTTCGGGCTCCGGCCCCGCGGCCGGGCTGAAGACGAGGAGGGGGCCCTGGCCCCGGTCCTCGACGCTGATCCGTCCGCCCTCGGGCCCCGCGAGGACATGGATGATTTCGGCTATCGCGATCCCGAGGACAATGGCCTGGCCGGCGCCTATGGGACAGGAGAAGTCCTCCAGAGTCCAGAGCCGCCTGCCCCCAGCCTCCTTCGAGGCCAGGCCGGACTCGGCGAAGGCCAGGAGGCGGGCCAGGTCCCGGAGCTCCACCCTCTCAAAGTCCGTATGGTCGATGATCAGGTCGTTGGTGATGGCCAGGGCCCTGAGCCTCCGCTCCACCGCGGCCAAGCCCTCCTCCCGGCTCCCCTGGCCGTTGGCGGCCTCGATGCCCACAAGGCTCAGGGAAAGCTGCATGTTGTTCCGGACCCGGTGGTTGAGCTCCCTGAGGAGGCCCTCGTTCCGCCCGAGCTCTAGCTCGAGCTTCTGGGCGGCCTTGCGGGAGGCCTCGAGGTTGAGCTCCAGGCCATGGACGAGGAAGCGGACCACAAAGATGAGGGCCGCGAAGACCGCGGCGAGGTTGGAGGCGATGACCAGGACGGCGGCCGGGTTCTGGCCGTTCGAAAGGACGCCGAGGGCCGAGGCCCCGGCATAGAGGAGGGTTATCGCGAGGGTGGCCACATAGGTCGCTTTCGTGAGCCCCTTCCTTCCCAGGAGGGCGGCCACCAGGACGGCAAAGGTCAGCCAGACATAGCCTGCCCCATTGGCCCCGGCCATGACCATCACCGCCGCCCCCAGGCCCAGGCCTATGACTATCACCGACACCAGCCTGACCCGGTGGCCGACGCCGGGCAGGAAGGCCATGAGGACTATCCAGGCGTAGACCAGGCAGTCCAGGACCATGAGGGCCCAGTACTGGCTCCTGTAGCAGGCCCAGAGGCTGGGCCCCATGGCTATGAGCCCGGCCCCGGCCATCAGCTTGAGCAGGCCCTTTAGGATCTTCTGGCGGACATTCTCTAGATCTTCCACGCCCCCAGACTATGGTCCCCGGAGTCTCCAGTCAACCTCGTTTTGGGAATGGCCGGCCCGGGGCGCTCGGCCTACTCCCACTTGAAAAGAAGCGCGGAGATGACCAGGGCCACGGCGCTGAAGGCCCCAAGGTAGAGGAGCTCAGGGCCGATCTGGACAAGGCCGGCCCCCTCGAGCATCACCTTTCTGGCGGCCCGCAGCACCTGGGTTAGGGGGAGGGGTTCGGCCAGGACCCGCAGGAGCTTGGGGCTACCCTCCAGGGAGAAGAAGACCCCCGAGAGGGCGAGCATGGGAAAGGTCGCCAGGTTCAGCAGCCCGTTGACAAGCTCTTCGCTCTTGAGGCGGGCCGCGAAGACGAGGCCCAGGGCCAGCATGCTCACAATGCCCAGGGAGGCCACGAGGAGGAGGGTCCCCCAGGAGCCGGCCATGCGGAAATGGAGGAATGCATTGGTACCCGCAAAGACTACGATGCTGGTCAGCATGACGATCATGAAGCGGGACAGGGCCTGGGCGGAGACAAAGCCAAGGGCCGAGACCGGGGTGGCCTTGAGGCGCTTGAGGACGCCGTTCTTGCGGTAGCGTACGATCACAAAGCCCACCCCAAAGAGGCAGGACATCATGATGTTCATGGCTATGACCCCGGGGACGACCCAGTCCACATAGCGGATGGGCTTGCCCGTGACCGTGGCCTCCTTGAAGCCCGCCATGCCGGGATCGGCCACAAGGAGCCGGTGGAGGAGGCTTGCATTCTTGCCCAGGGCGTTGAGCCAATAGGACTGGGACTGGAAGTCCACGACCATGTCGAGCTCGTGGCGCCGCAGCTTGTCCAGGGCGGCCTCTAGGCTGGAGTCCGGGGACCTGCCGTCATAGGGAATAAACTGGGCCTGCTCGATCCCCAGGAAGGAGGAGGGCGCCGCGGCTGCCGTGGGGGCCGAGTCCAGCGCGGCCTGGGCCGGAGCCCCGAAGGTACCCACCTTGAAGAGGGCATTGCCGCTCCCGGAAAAGGCAAAGGCGAAGCCCAGGACCAGGAAGACCGGAAAGAGGAGGTTCCAGAAGAAGGTTCCCCGGTCCCGCACGAATTCCATCGTCCGGGCATATACCATCGCGTAGAACTGTTTCATGGGAGAGTCCTTCCTAGCTTCGCAGGGATGAGCCCGTGAGCTCGATAAAGAGGTCCTCGAGGTCGGGCTTGTGGATGGACAGGCCCTCGAGGTTTACCCCTGCGGCCAGGAGCTCCCTCATGGTGTCCCCAAGGTTGGTGGATTGGATCTCGAGATAGTCGGCGACCATCTTGCCCGACTCCGGCATGTCCCCCTCGATGCAGCCCTTGGGGATCTTCACCAAGGCCCCGGTGAAATGCCTGGAGAGGAGGCTTGCGGGGGTGCCGCGCTCAAGGACCCGGCCGTGGTCCATGATGGCCACCTCGTCGCAGAGGACCTGGGCCTCGTCCATGTAGTGGGTGGTGAGGATGACCGTGGCCTTCTCGGCCTTGATCCTGCCCACGAGGTCCCAGAAGTTGCGCCGGGCCTGGGGGTCGAGGCCCGTCGTGGGCTCGTCGAGGAAGACGACCTCGGGCCGGGAGACTATGGCCAGGGCGAGGAGCATCCTCTGCCTCTGGCCGCCCGAAAGCTTGCGGTTGTCCCTTTCCAGGATGTCCTGGAGGGAGCAGAGGTCCACAATCTCGTCCATGGGCCGGGGATTAGGGTAGAAGGCGGAAAAGAGCCTCAGGGTTTCCTTGACGGTGATGAACTCCGGGAGGGCCGTGGTCTGGAACTGGATGCCGACCTTGCGCTTGAAGTCCTTGCCTATGGGCTGGCCCCTGAAGAGGATCGTCCCCTCATCGGGCTCGAGGATGCCCTCCATGATCTCGATGGTCGTGGTCTTGCCCGCCCCGTTGGGGCCGAGGATGCCCAGGCAGGAGCCCTCCTCAAGATCGAGGGATACACCGTCCACGGCCTGGACGGAGCCATAGCGTTTCCTGATGCCCGAGGTTTGCATGATCAAAGCCATGGTTTGAAGGTAGCTATCGGGGTGGCCCCAAGGCAAAGGCATTCGTAGGGGCTCCTAGCCTAATGGACAGTCCCGGCTCGTTTGCGGGATAATTTGCGCCTTTCAAGGAGGACCCATGGACCTTCCAGGAGCCAAGACCAATGACTGGGATGTCCTTGTGGCCGGGGCAGGCCCTGCGGGCCTCGCGGCCGCCCTGGCCGCCGCCCGGGCCGGAGCCAGGACCCTCCTCGTCGAGAAAAAGCCGCGGCCCGGACGCAAGCTCCTCGTTTCCGGCTCGGGCCGCTGCAACCTGAGCCACGGCGGCCTCCTCGCGGACTTCCTGGACCACTATGGCCAGGCCGGCCGCTTCCTCAAGCCCGCCCTCCACGGCTTTACCAACGCCCAGGCCCGCTCCTTCTTTGAGGACCGGGGTGTCCCGATCCTCGAGGAGGAGGGGGGCAAGCTCTTTCCCGTCTCGGGCCGGGCTGGAGACCTCCTTGCGGTCCTCCTCGCGGAAGTCCAGGGGGCCGGGGTGGAGCTCAGGCTGTCCACGGCCCTGGTTTCCCTGGAGGCCCTGGCTCCGGACGCGGGAGGCCCGGGCTTTGCGGCCCGCCTGGCCATCACCCCTCCGCCCGGGAACGCGGCCACGACCCTGGACCTGACGGTGGGCCGGGCGGTCCTGGCCCTGGGCGGAGCCTCCTACCCGACCACGGGCTCGGACGGCACGGGTTATGCGATACCCAAAGCCCTGGGCCATAGGATTGTCCCGGTCGCCCCGGCCCTGACTCCCCTGATCGTCAAGGACTTTCCCGTGGCCTCCCTGGCGGGCAGGTCCCTCCAGGACAGGGCCCTGAGGGTCTGGAGGAGCGGGGCCACGGTCGCGAAGGGCCGGGGGGACATCCTCTTTACCCACAAGGGCCTCTCGGGCCCGGGCATCCTCGACCTCTCCCGGTCGATCCTCCCGGGGGACGAGCTGGGCATTGAGCTGGTCGGGGCCTCCCAGGAGGAGATAGAAGCCCTCCTCCTGGAGGGAGCCCGGGACCACGGCAAGCGCCTTGTGCGGAGCCTCTGCGAGCCCCTCGGCCTGCCCTCCCGCCTCCTCGAGCTCCTCCTGGACCTCTTCCTCGGGAAGTCCGCCGACGGCCGGGAAAGCCGGGCCTCCAGTCTCTCCCGGGAGGGGCGCAAGGCCCTGGCCGCAAGCCTGGCGGAGCTCCGCGTCCCTGTGGCGGGCCTTGGGGGCTGGGAGGAGGCCATGGTCACCCGGGGCGGGGTCGACCTAGGGGAAGTCAGCCCCAAGACGATGGAGTCGCGCATCCTGCCGGGCCTGTTCTTCGCCGGGGAATTCCTCGACATCGACGGCGACACCGGGGGCTACAACATCCAGGCCGCCCTCTCCACGGGCCGCCTGGCCGGCCAGAGCGCCGCCCGCGGCCTCGGCTCTGTGGCTAGCCCTTATTAGTCCTCGGTCGGCTCCATCGACACCTCGCTGAATTCCCAGTGCTCAGGCGCCCTCCAGAGGCTGGAGATGGTCAGCTCCCGGATAAAGATCAGCTCCTTGGGCAGGCGGTCGTAGAGCTTCATGAAGAGCTCCTCGTGGGAGAGTATCTCGCTCATCCAGGCATCCCGGTCCACCGTCATGAGCTCGGCGAACCTCTCCTCCCCAAAGCCCTCGAGGCCTTCCCAATTGAGGTCTTTGTACCGGGGCATCCAGCCAATGGGGCTCTCAATGCCCTTGGCGTGGTTGTTTGCCCGCTCGACGATCCACTTGAGCACGCGGATGTTCTCCCCGAAGCCGGGCCAGATGTAGTTGCCGTCCTTGTCCTTGCGGAACCAGTTGACGCCAAAGATGCGCGGGGGATTCATGATGTTGCGGCCGAAGCGGAGCCAGTTGTTGAAATAGGCCGCCATGTGGTAGCCGCAGAAGGGAAGCATGGCGAAGGGGTCGCGCCGCACCTGTCCCACGTTGCTCGTGGAGGCCGCCGTGGTCTCCGAGCCCAGGGTCGCGGCGAGATAGACGCCATAGGTCCAGTTGAAGGATTGGTAGACCAGGGGATAGACGGTCGAGCGGCGGCCGCCGAAGACGAAGGCCTTGATGGGCACGCCTTCAGGCTTCTCCCAGTCCGGGTCGATCGAGGGGCATTGCCTCGCGGGGGCGGTGAAGCGGGCGTTGGGATGGGCTGCGGGGGTGCCGAGCTCGGGGCTCCAGGTCCTTCCCTGCCAGTCGATGAGGCCCACCGGGGCCTTTTTGGTCATGCCCTCCCACCAGACATCGCCGTCCGGGGTGAGGGCCACATTGGTAAAGATCGTGTTGGCCCTGATGGTGGCCATGGCGTTGGGGTTGGACTTCTCCGAGGTGCCCGGGGCCACGCCGAAATAGCCCGCCTCGGGGTTGATGCCGTAGACCTGGCCGTCCTTGCCGGGCTTGAGCCAGGCTATGTCGTCCCCCACCGTGGTGACCTTCCAGCCCTTGAAGGACGCGGGGGGGATGAGCATGGCGAAGTTGGTCTTGCCGCAGGCCGAGGGGAAGGCCGCGGCCACATAGGTCTTCTCCCCCTCCGGGGACTCGACCCCCAGGATGAGCATGTGCTCCGCGAGCCAGCCCTGCTCCCGGGCCAAGACGCTCGCGATGCGGAGGGCAAAGCACTTCTTGCCCAGGAGGGCGTTGCCGCCGTAGCCCGAGCCATAGGACCAGATCTCCCGCTCCTCGGGAAAGTGGATGATGTACTTCTTCTCCGTGTTGCAGGGCCAGGCCACGTCCTTTTGGCCCGGCACGAGGGGGGCTCCCACGGAGTGGACGCAGGGCACAAACTCGCCCTCGGTCCCGAGCTCCTCGAGGACGGCCCGGCCCATCCGGGTCATGATCCTCATGTTGGCCACCACATAGCCTGAGTCCGTGATCTCGACCCCGATATGGGAAAAGGGGGAGCCCACGGGGCCCATGCTGAAGGGGATGACATACATGGTCCGGCCCCGCATGCAGCCCACAAAGAGGCCGTGGATGACGGACTTCATCTCCTTGGGGTCCCGCCAGTTGTTGGTGGGCCCGGCCTCGACCTTGCGCCTGGAGCAGATGAAGGTCCTGTCCTCGACCCGGGCCACATCCCCCGGATCGGAGCGGCAGAGGTAGGAGTTGGGCCTCTTGACCGGGTCGAGGGGGATGAAGGTCCCCGACTCCACGAGGCCCTTGCAGATGGCCCGGTTCTCCTCCTCGGAGCCGTCGCACCAGTGGACCCGGTCGGGTTTGCAGAGCTCGGCGATCTCCACGACCCATTCGATCAGGGCCTCGTGCCGCAGGTAGTCTGGCTTGTCCATCCCTTTCCTCCCTCCGCCTTTCCTAGGCGATAGGGAAATCATAGACGCGCTCCGGCGGGGTGTGGGGAAAAATCGTCGCCCTGGACACGGAATTATGTTTATATATATGAAGATATACAGCTATTTGTCAAGAATATCCGGAAGGAGGCCCAGGGGGCGGATATTTATGCAGGGGACGAAAAAGGGCCGCCCGAGGAAGGGCGGCCCTGGAAATGGAACTAGGAGCCAACTGGTAGAATATGGCCGCGTTTTCAGGGGCGCGGCCGCGGCCTAGGCCTGGCCGGCAGTTCCGGTCTCGCGCTCCTGGAGGACCCTAAAGGCCACCTTGCCCACCTTGGTCATGGGAAGCTCCGGGAGGAACTCGATGTTCCGGGGGCAGGAATAGGGGATGAGCTGCTTCTTGCAGTGCTCGATCAGCTCCTTCTCCAGCTCCACCGTGGCCTCATAGCCCTCGTTGAGGGTGACAAAGCCCTTTGGCACCTCGACCTGGGTCTTGTGGGGCACCCCGATCACGCAGGAGAGGCGGACCGCCGGATGCTTGTTGAGGACATCCTCCACCTGGGAGGGATAGACCGCGACCCCCGAGGTCTTGATGATCCGCTTGGCCCTCTGCTTGAAGAAGAAGAAGCCATCGGAGTCCATATAGCCTATGTCCCCGGAGTGGAGCCAGGTGGTCCCGTCGGGATGGCGGCGGAGGACATCGGCGGTGGCCGCGGGATTGCCCAGGTAGCCGATCATCACCGTGGGTCCGGCGATGCAGATCTCGCCGACCTCGCCGACCTCGCACTCCTCCATGGTCCCGGGCCTGACGACCTTGGCGACCATGTCGGGATAGGGGACGCCGATGGAGCGCTCCTTGTACTCGTGCTCGGGCATGAGCATGTTGGCCGTGACCGACTCGGTCATGCCATAGCCCTCCCTCAAGGTGGTCTTGCCGCCGTTCTTTCTCAGCACGTCCTCAAAGCGGTACTTGATCTCCGGGGGGAGGGAGTCGCCCCCGCAGAAGATGCCCTTGAAGCAGTCCAGGGGGGTCTTGTTGAAGACCGGATCCGCGGCCAGGGCGTCGAAGAGGGTGGGCACCCCGGCGATAAAGCCGGGCCTGTGCTTCTTGACCAGGGGGGAGAGGGTCTTGGCGCTGAAGCGGGGCACGAGGATGCAGTGGCCCCCGTGGACGAGGATCGTGTGGATGCCTACCGCCAGGCCAAAGCCGTGGAACATGGGGAGGATCGAGAGGATCGAGTCCCCGGGCTCGATGGGCCCGCCGGCGGCGCTGGTCTGGGTGGCCAGGGCATTGCAGTTGAGGTTGGACAGGAGTATGGCCTTGGACTCCCCGGTGGAGCCGCCGGAGTAGAGGATCAGGGCCCCGTCCCTGGCCTTGAGGGGGTCGACCGAGGCCAGCTCCGGGGCGTTGCGGGAAGCCATCTCCAGGCCTGTCCAGGGGATCACCGCCGGGCCGTAGGGTGGTTTGGCGATCTTGCGCCCCGGCCCCAGGGCAAAGCCCAGGGAGGTGGGAAAGCTGAGCTCCGAGGCGATGGAGCAGACAAAGGTTTTCCTGAAGATGTTCTTGGCCTCGAGCTCCGCGAAGCGGGGATAGAAGCCGTCCATCGTGATAGCCCAGGGGGAGTCCGCGAGCCTGGCGAAGGCCTCGATCTCCACAGGGGTCGAGAGGGGGTGGATGGGGGCGGGGATGGCGCCCAGGCGGGAGAGGGCGTAGAAGGCCACGACGGCCTGGGGGATGTTGGGCAGGCAGACAATGACCTTGTCCCCTGCCTTGATGCCCTCGGCCGCGAGTCCCCGGCTGATCTCGACCACCTTCTGGAGGAGGGCCTTCTTGTCCGTCGTCACACCCATGAACTTGAGGGCCGGCAGGCCCGGGTTCCGCAGACTGTCGGCCTCGAACATGGAGAAGATCGAGCCCTCAGGATAGCTCAGGGTGGCGGGGACCTTGCCGTAATGGGCGAGCCAGGGTTTCTGTTCGTACATGCTTGTTTCCCCTCTCAATCGATCACGGTTACGTTGAGCTCGGCCTGGAGCTCCGGACTGAGCTCGGGGGCGGCCTCGAGCTGGCTGGGGTCCTCCACGAAGGAGCGGAGGAGGTCGATGGACTTGCCGCAGTAGATGCCGTCGGTTATGCGGTCGTCGTAGGTGAAGGTCACCTTGACCATGTCCCTGACCTGGACCTGGCCGTCCTCGCCGACCACCTTCTCCTTGCGGATCTTGCCCAAGGCGCAGAAGATCCCGCAGTTGCCAAACTCGAAGTTGTGGTGGAAGGGGGCGTCGATGCCCACGGAGCCCACGTTGGTGAAGAAGACCGTGGAGAAGAAGGGAAAGGTCTTGATGAAGGAGAAGGGCAGGCAGTTGTTGTAGTCCGCCCAGAAGAGCAGGCCCACGAGGATCTTGTTGATCCATCGGGGCAGCTTGGCCATGAGCTTGTTGAAGGAGTCCGAGTCGTTGGACTCGCCCCGCTTCATCTTGGCCACATAGGCCGAGACCTTGGGGGGCAGGGTGGAGAGGGTCTCGGTGGGGGAAAAGCAGAGGGTGACGTTGATCTCCTCGCCCCCGTCCGTGAGCTCCCGCTTGGCCACAAAGTTAAAGGAGATGCGGTTGCGCTGGTAGTAGCGCAGGCCCGCCACAAAGCGGTTGAGCTTGGGCCGCAGGGCCACGGTCCGCACGGTGGCGCACAGGAGGACCTGGAAGAGGGTGAGCCTCTTCTGGCCCGGGGCGCAGCCCTCGTTGGCCTTGTTCACGTACTCCAGGGTCCGGGTGACGTCGAAGTCCTGCTCGAAGTAGATCGCCGCCTCGGTGCGGGTGGGCATCGCGTAGGGGATGATGCGGGTAAAGTAGGGCAGGTCCTTGATGTAGGTTCCATCGCTGCGCTTTTTCGTGAACATGATCACCAACCATTCAATTAGGGTAATTGGGGCCAAAGGCGGCCCTAGCCCTAGGGGCGTGGCGATTATCCTCCTAAACCCCGGGTCAGGCAAGCGAGTCAAAAAAATAATTGACCCGGAAATCGGGCGGAGGGTTGCGTCCGTTCCCTTAGGGAGCAGCGGCGCCTTTTCCCTCGATCATCTCCAGGACCAGGCGGTTGGTGGCCTGCATCCCGGGATCGTTCAATTGACCCAGGTTCACAAATGAGGCATCGATATTCCGGCCCAGGATACCCATGCCGTCGGGGATGGCGGCCCCGTCCATCGCGGAAAAGGCCGCCTGGATGGCCAGGGAGGCCGAGGAGGAGAGCTTCCAGGCGCAGGACTCCTTGGCCCCGTCGCAGAGCATGCCCGCCAGGGTCCCGATCACGGACTGCATGGCCGCCTCGGCCCGGTCAAAGCCCCCTCCCAGGAGGTAGACCGTGGCCGCCGCCAGGCCCGTGGAGGCCGCGACGGCGCAGCCGCAGAAGGCCGTCATCCGGTGCACATGGCTCTTGATCACCACTGTCGCCAGGGCCCCGTAGGCCAGGGCCCGGGCGAGCTCGTCCCGGGTCGAGCCCAGGGTCCTTGCCACGGCGAGGATGCCCAAGGAAAAGGTGATCCCGTGGTTGCCCGAGCCGGCGATGGCCATCACCGCCACGGGCCGGCCGGCCATCCTCGCCTCGGAGGCCGCGGCGGTCCAGACCTGGGCCAGGTGCATCGCCGCAAAGGGCTGGGGGAGGGCGGCTTCTTTGCCGTCGATCCTGGCCCGGACCGCCAGGGACGGCCCCAGGCTCAGTCCCTGATCGGCGAGGCCCGCCGTGGCCGCGGCCAGGTTTACCTCGGCCACCTCGAGGAGGAAGCCCAGGTCCTCGGGCTCAAGCTGGGGCACGAGGGCAAAGAGCTCCTTCAGGGCCGCTCCCTGGAGCCTGTCCTGGGCAGCCTCGGCCCTGGGGATGGGCTTGGAGAAGGTGACCGTCCCCGCCCGGGTGATTTCCACAAAATTGGCGTAGTCCCCGGCGATCAGGGCCGAGGCCGAGAGGGAGCCTGCGCTGACGGTGGCTTTCACATAGAGGGGATCGGGGCCTTCCCCGTAGCCGACCCTGACCCTGGACGCCTCAATCAGGGCCTTGGCGGCGGCCAGGGCCGGGGCGTCCACCCGGCCCAGGATGGCCAGGCCCGCCTCGGGATGGCCGATCACCGCGCCCAGGGCCGCGGCCTGGTCGAGGCCCCTCTCCCCCGTGCCCGGCACGCCGACCCCGACGCCGTTCTTGTAGACCGAGGGGCTCACGAGGACCTCTATCCGGTCCGGGGGGCAGCCGAGCTCCTGGACGGCCCGGGCGACCCCGAGGGCCACCGAGCCTGGATCGGTGCAGCCCATCGAGGCCTGGATCTCGCCTTTCAATATGCCTAGAAGATCCCCGCTGTCCATGCCGTCCTCCCGTGGTGGCTAAGGTTAGGCGAAAGCGGGGCCTTGAGTCTAGGGCGCGATATTCCGGCCCGGAGTCCTATCGGCGAAGAAAAAGCTGTATATTCAAGGCATGGAGGCCCTATGGAAGACTTCAGGAGGGAAGGGGACAGCTTTGTGCTCGGAGAGGATGGCAAGGAGATAACGGCCCGGATCGACTTCCACCGCTCCCCGGACAGCACCATAGTGATCGACCATACCGAGGTCGCGAGGCAGCACCAGGGCCAGGGCGTGGGACTGCTCCTCGTGGACATGGTCGTGGCCCTGGCCAGGAAAGAGGGCGCCAAGATCGTCCCCGTCTGCGGCTACGCAAAGAAGATCCTTTCCAAGGGCGCGGAGTACGCGGATGTGCTAAAGGCCGATCACTCGTAGACGCCCACATAGACAATGTAGTCCTTCCCGCCGGAGGAGACGGCCTTGGCGTAGGTCCGCTTGTTGCCGACCAGGCCGGTGAGGGGATTGACCCACTCGTATTCCGTCCAGCCCTCGCCCAGGCTCACGGCCCCAAAGAGCGCGTCCGCTATGCGTATGCCCTTGGGGTCTACAAAGTCCAGGATGCTCTTGCCCCGGTTTTCCGGCTTGGGTGGGTAGATGACCCAGTTCCCCGCCCGGTCGATCACGCAGGCGTAGATGTCTCCAAAGCGGAAGCGGCCCTCGATGAGGAATTCCCGGGCGGCGGCCTCGACCCCCTTTTCCTCGAGGAAGGCCGCGGCCTGGATAGTCAGGGACTTGGCGTCCCGGCTGGTCTTGCGGCCCAGGTAGCCCAGGAAGCCCTCGACCTCCCGGCGGAGCTCGGTCTCCTCCCCGGCAATGGCCTCGGCGACGGAGGCCATCTGCCCCGCCAGGGCCTCGGTGCTGGCCACACCCTGGGCGAGCTGGTCCGTCCCGGCGACCATGACCCCATTGGCCGTGGACAGGAGGCGGGAGCACTCCTCGACCCGGGCCAGGGCCGCATCCTGGCTCTCCACGGCGGTGGCTATGGAGGCTATGACCTCGTCCACCTTGCGGATAGTCGAGTCGGTCAGCCCGCAGGAGGCCACCGCGGCCTTGGCCCGGTCCTGGATCCCCTCGATCAGGGTTTTGATCTCCTCGGTGGCCTGGGCCGTCTGGTTGGCCAGGCCCTTGACCTCTCCGGCCACGACCGCAAAGCCCCGGCCCGAGGAGCCCGCCCGGGCGGCCTCGATGGCCGCGTTGAGGGCGAGGAGGGAGGTCCGGGAGGCTATGTCCTCGATCAGGGCGACAATCTCCCCGATCTTCCTCGTCGAGGCGATCAGCTCGTCCACGGCCTTGGAAGTCTCGGAGATCGAGGCGACGGCGGACTCGGAGATCGAGGCGGTGCGGCGGGTCTCCACGCCTATCTTGCGGGTCGCGCTGTCCAGGCTTTCCGTGACCTGGATGACCGTGGAAAGGCCCGCGGCTCCCTCGCCCACGGCCT
>JAKPBN010000222.1 GCA_029778945.1 Spirochaetota bacterium | reverse complement strand
TCCCTCGCCCTCACCTGCACGGGGGCCGGGCTCTGGGACTGGGATGTCGTGGGGGGCTCCCTCCTCGTGGACGTCAACTGGGGCGGGATCCTGGGCATAGGCCCCTCGGAGCTCAGGGCCTTCCACAAGCAGGACTGGGATTCCCTCTGCCACCCCGAGGACCTTCAGGCCTCGGAGATCGCCCTGCTCGACCACTTCCTGGGCCAGACTCCGCGCTATTCCTGCGAGATGAGGACAAGGCGGCGCAATGGCGACTGGGTCTGGACCAGGACCCAGGGCGAGGTAGTCGAGCGGGACGACCAGGGGCGGCCCACCCGGGTGATCGGCCTCATGTTTGACATCGACTCCCAGAAGGAGAGCGAGGGCCGACTCAGGACAACGATCGCGGAAAAGAAGTCCCTCCTCTCGGAGCTCTATCACCGTACCAAGAACTCCATGCAGCTGATCAACGCCATGCTCGAGCTCAAGAAGCACGAGGTGGGGAATCCCCAGGTGTCCTCGGCCTTTGAGGACATCGAAAACAAGATCCTGGCCATGGCCCTGGTCCAGGAAAAGCTCTACCAGGCCGACACCATCTCCTCGATCGACCTGGGGGCCTATGTGCGGGACCTCATGGAGCTCTTCCATGCTGAGATGGCCCCGGTGGGCAAAAGCATAGAATTCCGCGCAAGCGAGGCCGCCAAGGAGACCGTCGAGGTCAGCGCCGACATCGCCATCCCCTGCGGCCTCATCCTCAGCGAGCTGGTGGGCAACTCGGTCGCCCATGGCTTCCACTCCCGGGACACAGGCTCGATCTCGGTCTCGGTCTACAAGGACGGCCTGGGAGAGATCCACATCGAGGAATGGGATGACGGGGTGGGCCTGCCCGAGGGCTATGATCCGCGCACGGCCGGAAGGGTCGGCCTGCGCACCGTGATCGGCATCGGGGAGGAGCAGCTCCATGGCATGCTCAGTTTCGGGACCCGAGGCTCAGGATTCTCCTGCGCCCTCAGGTTTAAGGATATATACTATCCTCGGCGCGTCTGATGCGTGGACGCCCGGGGCTATGGACAGCGGAGGCACAACATGAAGAAGCTCAGGATCCTCATCGTGGAAGACGAATTCCTCTCCCGGAACCTCCTAGCCTCTCTGGTGGCGGAATACGGAACCTGCGATGTGGCCGTGGATGGGGAGGAGGCCGTCAAGGCGGTAAAGCTCGCCTATGAGTCCAAGAGCCGCTATGACCTCATCCTCCTCGACATCATGCTCCCCCTGAAGGACGGACAGGAGGTTCTGAGGGAAATCCGGGCCTACGAGAAGTCCCTGGGCCTCCTCGGGAATGACTGCGCCAAGGTGATCATGACCACGGCCCTCTCGGATGCGCGCAACGTGATGGAGGCCTTCAAGAGCCAGTGCGAAGCCTACATCCCCAAGCCCTATTCCAAGGCCAAGATCGACGCGCAGATCAAGGCCCTCGACTTCGGCGACTAGGACCTGCCCCGGGCGTGGCCCCCTTTAGTCCGAGAGGGCCTTCCTGTAGTTGACCCCGAGCCTGTCGAGGCGGGCCTTGTGGACCTCGAGGCGGGCCAGGAAGGCCTGGTAGTCTCCCCTGGCCCGGGGCCTCCAGAAGGCCTCGGCCAGGGCGCAGAGCCGGGGAAAGGCCATGTATTCCACCACGCTCTCCGAGTACAGCTGCTCGGACCAGAGATTGGCCTGGCCGCCCAGGATGCGGGCCTCCTCCTCCGGGCCCAGGCCCGGAGGCACGGGCTCGAAGGACCAGGAGTCCCGGAGGGTGCATACCCCAAGCTGGCCGGCCTCGCCGGGCCTGTCGGCCTGCTTGTGGTCGAGGTAGCAGGCCTTGGTCTGGGGGCACATCACCACCCCATGGCCCCGCCTGGCCCCGGCCGCCCCGCCCTCGTAGCCCCTCCAGGACATCACCAGGGCGTCCGCCGGTATGGCCATCGAGCCTGCCCCAGGGACGCCGGCGTCCAGGATCTCGTCCCAGCCCAGCATCCGCTTGCCCCGGGCCGCGAGAAGGCTCCCCACCCGGCCCATAAACCAGGCCTGGAGGGACTCAAGGCCCGCCTCGTCCGGCCCAAGGCCCAGGGCCTCGCGGCGTTTCGCGCAACGCGGGCATTCCCGCCACCGTGCCTTGGGCGCCTCATCTCCTCCCACGTGGACCCAGGGGCCCGGGAAGAGGGCGCAGAGGCCCTCAAAGACCTTGTCCAGGAGGGCAAAGACCTCGTCATTGCCCGCGCAGAGGATGTCCTCGAAGATGCCGTAGCGGTCCTCGGGACTGAATTGAACCGATGCCCCGGGCCCGGCCATGGCGGCGGCGCAGGACAGCTCGGGATGGGAGGAGAGGAGGGCGACCACGTGGCCCGGGGTCTCGACCTCGGGGACCACGGTGATGCCCCGGGCCGCGGCATAGGCCACGATCCGCCCCACGTCGGCGGCGGAGTAGCTGCCGGTCTTCCAGCGCTCGACATTGTAGCGCCTGTCCAGGCGCCGCCCCCCAAGCCTGGCCAGCTCGGGCAGGCCGGGCAGGTCTAGGCGCCAGGCCTGGTCGTCGGTGAGGTGCCAGTGAAACACATTGAGACGGTGGAGGGCCGCCAGGTCGAGGAGGCGCTCGATAAAGGCCGGCTCGAAGAAGTTGCGCGCCGTATCCAGCATGAGGCCCCGCCAGGGAAAGCGGGGGGAGTCCTCGATGCGGCAGGCGGCGATGGCCGGAAGGCCCTCGCCAGGGGCTGAGACGGCGGAGAGGACAAGCTGGCGGAGGCAGGCTGCCCCCCGGAAAAGGCCCTCCACCCAGCCCGCGACGAGGCTCCCCCCCCCGGGACCCAAGTCGAGCCGGTAGGCCTCCCGCCGGGCCTCCTCGGGAGCCCCCGGTGGCGAGGGGAGGACAAGGCCGGCCTCGAGGCCGAGCCGCAGCACGGGCACACCCTCCCCCGAGGCGAGCTGGGCCTGAACGACCGTGGCCGGGAGGTCGGCCGCGAGCCAGGTCCGGAGGAGCTCCGCCGGGGCCTCACAGCCGGGACCCGGGACTATGCCAAGGCCCCGGGACAGGTCGAGCCTGCCCAGGCCGGCCTTGAGACTGAGGACAGCGGGCATCAGGTCACGGGGATCGGCGGTCATGGGAGCCTCCCTGCCAGGAAATCCCGGTACCATGCATAGGAGGCCTTGGGGGTCCTCGCGCCGGAGGCCCGGTCCACGGCCACGAGGCCAAAGCGCCTGGAATAGCCCCAGGACCACTCAAAATTGTCCAGGAGGCTCCAGGCGAAATAGCCGGCCAGGGGCAGGCCAGCCTCCAAGGCCCTGGCGCAGGCCTCGATGTGGGATTCCATATAGCTAATACGATCCAGGTCCAGCACCCGGCCGTCCTCGATCCGCGTGTCCGGGAAGGCTCCCCCGTTTTCCGTGACATAGAGGGCCGCAGGTTTCCAGGTCCCGTGGATAAAGCCTAGGATCCGCGTGAGGCCTGCGGGGACGATCGACCAGCCCATCTCGGTCCGCTTTTCCCGGCCTTCCACATAGGCATAGCCCCCGGGCTGGGCCGGGCTGGGGTCCACGGCCTTCACGATATCCTCGTTGTAGTAGTTGACCCCCACAAAGTCCACCGGGGCGGCGATGACCTCAAGGTCGCCGTCCAGGACGGGAAGGACCACGGCCTTTTGAGCAAGCTGGGCCTCGGGATAGCCCCGGCCATGGATGGGGTCGAGCCAGAGCCCCGTCCGCTCCACGCTGGCCCTGAGGGAAGCCGCCTCGTCCTCGGGACTGGGGCTGGCCGCCCTGGGCTTGGCGGGATTGATCACGATGCCTGCCTTCCTGCCCGGGACATTGGCCCGGAGGACGTCCATGGCCAGGCCATGGCCCAGGAGGAGGTGGTGGGTGGCCGCATAGGCCTCGGCCTCGTTTCGATGGCCCGGGGCATGCTCCCCGGTCCCATAGCCCAGGAAGGCCGAGCACCAGGGCTCGTTGAGGGTGACCCAGGCCCCGACCAGGTCCCCCAGGGACCTGGAGACGATGTCGGTGTAGTCAGCGAAGCGCTTGGCCGTGTCCCGGGAGAGCCAGCCGCCTTCCAGGCCCAAGGCCAGGGGGAGGTCCCAGTGGTAAAGGGTGATCCAGGGCTCGATCCCGGCCTCGAGGAGGGCCTCGCAGAGGCGGCGATAGCTGTCGAGGCCCGCCTGGAGGCCGGGGCCGCGGCCCTCGGCCTGGATCCGAGGCCAGGCCACGGAGAGGCGGTAGGCGTTCACGCCCAGGCCGGCGAGGAGGGCCACATCCTCCCTCCAGCGCCGCCAGGAATCCGAGCCAAACTCGCCCGAGGAGGAGTCGGCTATCGCGCCGGGTCGGGCGCAGAACTCGTCCCATATGGAGGGCCCCCGCCCCCCATCGCCAAGAGAGCCCTCGCCCTGATAGCTCGAGCTGGAGCAGGCCCAGAGAAAGTCCCGGGGAAAGGCCGAGCGGAGACTGGTGTCGCCCATCGCCCTAGCCCTTGACCGCGCCGGCGGCGACGCCCCGGGTTATCTGCTTGCGGAAGATGAAGTAGAAGAGGAGCATCGGGGCCATGCCCACGGTCAGGGCCGCGAACTGCTTGCCGTAGTCCGTGGACAGGGAGCCGGAGAACTTGTAGATCCCCAGGGGGAGGGACTTGAGCTCGGTCTTGCTCACGAGGATGTTGATCAGGGCGAACTCGTTCCAGATCCCGGTGATGTTGAGGATGGCCAGGGTCGTGGCGACGGGCACGGCCATGGGGAGGATGATCCGGAGGAAGATCCGGAAATAGCCCGCCCCGTCGATGCGGGCCGACTCGACGAGGGCCGTGGGTATGCCCCGGATGAATTCCGTGGAAAGGTAGATTCCCGTGGGCAGGCCCGCCCCGATGTAGACGAGGAGGACGGCCAGCCTCGTGTTGTAGATCCCCAGGAGGTTGACCTCAAGGAAGAGGGGTATCATCAGGGAGGAGATCGTGAGGAGGATGCCGATCACAAAGGAGCCATAGATCGGCTTTGTGGCCCTGGACTTGATCTTGGAGAAGGCGAAGCCCGCGAGGAGGGAGAGGAAGATGATTCCCCCGGTGGCGCCTATCGTGTAGATCAGGGAGTTGGGGAAGAGCTTCCCGAAGTCCCCCATGGCCCAGGCCTGGGAGTAGTTGGCCAGGGTCGGGGCCTTGGGCAGGCCCAGCTGGCTCACCTGGAATTCCCTCGTGGTCTTGAAGGAGTTCATGATGAGCCAGAAGATGGGGTAGATCGTCATCAGGCTAAAGAGGCCCATCACCCCGTAGGCGAGGGCCTTGGCCAGGCCCCCAAAGGCCTTGCCTAGGCTGCTTTCCTTGAGTTCCTCGGACATGGCCTAGTCCTCCTTCCCGCCGAAGCGTCGCTCGAGGGCCTTGGTGGCCAGGATGAGCCCAAAGCTTAT
>JAKPBN010000211.1 GCA_029778945.1 Spirochaetota bacterium | reverse complement strand
CCGCCAAAGACCGGGGTGCCCGGGGCGAGGCCCAGCTCGGCCGCGGGGCCGGGGAGGAGGGGGCCGGCGATTTCCGAGGGGCCCATCACCTCGGGGAGGTGGGAGGGATCCACCCCAAAGAGGGAGCACAGGAGGGGGGACCACCCGGCCCTGCGGGGCCTCGTGTCATACAGGAAGGTCGCGTTGGCCGAATCTGGAGTCATGGCGAAGCGGCCCGTGCAGCGGCCCACGAGGTATTCCTTGACGTCGAGCCAATGGGCCACTCGCGCGAATACCTGGGGCTCGTGGCCCTTGACCCAGAGGTATTTCCACAGGGGGTCCTTGACCGAGGCCGAGACACCCCCCGCGATCGCGAGGGAGGGGAGGAGCTTCCTAAGGTTGAGTCCCTCGGCCCTGAGTCCGTGCTCGATGCCCCGGCGCTTTTCCTCTCCAGCCCTCTGGTCGAGGTAGCTCATCGCGGGCCTCAGGGCCCGGCCCTCGGCGTCGACGAGGACGAGGCCCTGCATCTGGCAGCAGAAGGCCATGCCTGACACCTCCCGGGCCTCAAGGCCGGCGCTGGCCAGGGCCCGGCAGCTTCCGAGGCCCAGGGCCCTCCACCAGTCCTCGGGATCCTGCTCGGCCCCTCCCTCGGGGCTAAAGCGTATGGGGTAGTCCGAGTGGGCCCAGGCCAGGGCCTCGATCCTCTCCCCGACCCGGTAGACGCAGGTCTTGGCCCCCGTGGTGCCCACGTCAAAGGCCAGGACATAGGTGGGTTCGCTCATCGCTTTTCGGCCTTGGCGAGGCGGGAATATTTCCGCTTCCAGACCTGGTGCATCGCCCAGGCCTCCACGGGGGCCAGGGGCTTGGCCCCGCCGATAAAGGACGCGTCGATAAAGACCCGGCAGCCCTTTTCCACGATCCGGGCGCAGAGGAGGGCCTCGGCCATGTCCCGGCCCAGGGCCAGGGCCCCGTGGTCGGCGAGGAGGGCCGCGGTCCTGCCCCTCAGGGCCCGCAGTACCCTTCTCGCCATGGCCCCCGTGCCCGGGAGGGCGTAGGCGGCCGTCCTCAGGCTCGGGCCGACGATCTGTGCAAAGTCATCCAGGACGGGGGGCACCTCCCTCCGGGCCGCGGCCACCGTCGAGGCCGAGAGGGAGTGGGTGTGGACCACGGCCCCGGCCTCGGGCCGGGCGGCATAGATGGCCCGGTGGAGGGGGCTCTCCGTCGAGGGCTTGCCCCCCCGGGCCTCCCCGCTTGGGATATCCACGATGACCATGTCTCCAGGCCCAAGGTCCCGGTAGTCCCGGCCGCTCGGGGTGATGGCCATCGTGGCGCTGTCGATCCTCACGGAGATGTTGCCCCAGGTGCCGTCCACGAGGCCCGTCTCGAGGAGGGAAAGGCCCGCGGCGACCAGGGTCCTCCTGGCCTCTTCCTCGCCCGTCATGGCCTAGCCTCCACGCCCTCGAGAACCCGGCCAAAGCGGAGGAGGGCCTCGTCGATCACCTCGTCCGTGTCCGCGGCGCTCGTGTACATCCGGGAGCCCGCCAGGGTCACGAGGCCCTCGGCGGCATAGGCCGCCCCGTATTCCTCCATGAGGCGCTTGCGCTCCTTGGTCTCCTTAAGGAAGCGCTTGATATGGAGGTAGTCCAGGCGCATGAACATGGCCCCGACAGTCTCGAGGTGGACGATCGAGCCCTGGTTGTAGGCCACAAAGGGGAGGCCCAGGGCCTCGATGCGGCGCTGGAGGCCGGCGCATAGCCTGTCCCCGGCCCGGCCCGCCACGGCGCAGGCGTCCCGCCTCTCGATCTCCTTGAGGGTAAAGTAGCCCGCCGCAGCGGAGAGGGGGTTGGCCGCCATCGTCCCGCCCACGTAGGCCCGGCGCTTGCCGGTCTCGAGGCCCGCGGCCATGAGCATGATGAGGTCCCGCCGGCCTCCCAGGCCCCCGGCGGATGGGTAGCCCCCGGCCACGATCTTGCCAAAGGTCGTGAGGTCGGGCCGGACGCCCAAATAGCCCTGGGCCCCCCCCAGGCCGACCCGGAAGGCCGTCACGACCTCGTCGAAGACCAGGAGGGCCCCGTAGGTGTCGCACAACTTTCGCGCGCCTTCGTTGTAAGCCCGGTCCAGGGGCCGGGTCCCGCTCTCGGGGCCCAAGGGCTCGATGAGGACGCAGGCCGTGCCCCCCCTGAGCCGGTTCAGCTTGAGGAGGCTCTCCAGGGAGTCCAGGTCGTTCGGGGCGGCCTCGTCGGTGTGCCTCGTGCACGCGGCGGGTAT